>DATGLE010000191.1:0-7382 GCA_035294325.1 Ktedonobacteraceae bacterium
GTATATCACGCATGATCTTGCCACCGCTTACTATATCAGCGATTACATTGCCGTCATGAACCGTGGCAATATTGTTGAGTTTGGAGCGGCGAAACAGGTGTTGTCAGATCCGCAGCACGCTTACACGCGGCTTCTGCTGGACTCTATTCCCACGCTCAAACATAAATGGGTACGGCAGGCATGATCTCAAGGATTTTTGTTAACCCGATGTGCATATTTTGTGCGCCTGCGGCGCATCAATGGGAGGAGAGTCTGCGGGCTGTGCGCCTGCGGCGCACAGCCCGCAGACTCTCCTCCCACGCGAACCGCACAGCGGTGAGCTGTCAAGAGAACTCGCCCATCGTGTTTGTTCGAGTTGAGAAGTGTCAGGAGTATCATCGATGACAGGTACCAGGAATATGACGAATGTGGAACAGTGGGGCGTATACGAACTGGAGTTGCATGGGAGTGCCTCTGGCAATCCCTATCAGGATGTAGAACTTGGCGCCCGGTTCAGTTTCAGGCATCGCACGGTTGAGGTGGATGGATTTTACGATGGCGATGGCGTTTACCGCATTCGCTTCATGCCGGACACACAGGGGACCTGGCATTACCGCACCAGCAGCAACCTCGCTGAACTGAACGGCGTCGAGGGAACGCTGACCTGCGTTGCTCCGGGGCCGGGCAATCATGGGCCGGTGCGCGTCGCCAATACGTATCACTTCGCCTACGCCGATGGCACGCCCTACAAGCAGATCGGCACAACCTGTTATGCCTGGGCGCATCAGGGCGAGGAGCTTGAGGAACAGACGCTCGCGACGCTGCGCGACGCGCCGTTCAACAAGCTGCGCATGTGCGTCTTCCCCAAGCACTACATCTATAATGAGAACGAGCCGCAGTTCTATCCGTTCCCCTGCCTCTCGCGTGGTTCCAGCAAGCTGGAATGGGATGGCCGTTGGGGCTTTAAAAAACCGGAGGGCTGGTCATTCGATTTCAGCCGCTTCGATCCGGCGTTCTTTCGACACTTCGAGCGCCGCGTTGCCGATCTGATGGCGCTGGGCATCGAGGCCGACATCATCCTGTTCCACCCTTACGACCGCTGGGGCTTCGCCACGATGGATGCCGCAACCGATGATCGCTACCTGCGCTACATCGTCGCGCGGCTCTCGGCTTATCGCAACGTCTGGTGGTCGATGGCGAACGAGTACGATCTCATGAGAAACAAAACGATGGCCGATTGGGATCGCTTCTTTCGCATTGTGCAGGAGCGCGATCCCTACCAGCACCTGCGCTCGATCCATAACTGCCACGAGTTTTACGATCATGCGAAGCCGTGGGTGACGCACCTGAGCGTTCAGCGCCCGCACCTGGAGCAGACGCGAACCTGGCGCGAACAATATAAGAAACCTGTGGTCGTCGATGAGTGCTGCTACGAGGGCAATATTCCGTTCCTGTGGGGCAATATCACCGCCGAGAAGATGGTCCGCCAGTTCTGGGACGGAACCGTTCACGGCGGCTACGCCGGTCACGGCGAGACCTTTCTGCACCCCGAAGACATCCTCTGGTGGGCGAAGGGCGGCATTCTTCGCGGAGAGAGCGCGCCGCGACTGGCCTTCTTGCGGAAGATTCTCGCGGACAGCCCGGCCAGCGGCCTCGATCCCCTGGATGGGGTGCTGCCAATGTTCCCATGTGCCGGCCGCGCGCATGACTACTACCTGACCTACTTCGGGCAGCACCAGCCCGCGCAGATGAGGATCACGGTGCCCGAGGGCGAGCAGTACCGCGCCGAGGTTATTGACACCTGGGAGATGACCGTGACAGCGTTGGAGGAGCCAGTTGTGTACGGCTCGGTGATATCCCTGCCGGGCAAACCGTATCAGGCGCTCATTTTGCGACGGATTCAGCAGATATAGCAAGCAATGAAAGCGAGAGGTCCAGGAGGGCTGCGACCCTCCAGGTGGGGATACCTCCTCACCGGGGAGGGTGCCCTGCCTGGGGACAGGTAATGGGGTGTCCCCATTAATACTTTTTAAACGGATCTGGTATCATTCTGGAGGAGATAACGATGCAGTATGAATTTGGGGCAGGAATCTGGATGTTCCAACAGTTCATTGACCGCTATGCTACCGACGCCTACGGGCCGCCGGTGGACACGCTGGAAGCCATTGAGCGCGCCGCTCAGGTTAGCGATATCAAGGTTCTGGATATCAATTATCCCTTTGCCGGCGAAGGCGTGACCATCGCTCAGGTGCGCGAAACGTTGCAGCGAACGGGGCTGCGCGCTCAGGCGATCACCCCGCATCTCTACATGCGCGAATTCCAGAACGGCAGTTTCACCAATCCCGACCCGGCGGTAAGGCGCAAGGCGATTGAGCTTGGCAAGCGCGCTATCGAGGTGGCGCACGCGCTCGACGCAAAATATGTCAAGTTCTGGCCCGGTCAGGACGGCTTTGATTACCCCTTCCAGGCCGACTACCGGCGCCTCTGGGATTACTCCGTCGAGGGCGTGCGCACGGTGGCGCAGAGCGATCCGCAGATGCAGTTTGCCATCGAATACAAGGCGAAGGAGCCGCGCACCCATATGCTCTTCAGTTCGGCGGCCCGCACCCTGCTGGCGATTGAAGATATGGGCGTGGCAAATGTGGGCATCGTCTTCGACCTGGGGCATTCGTTCTTCGCCAGAGAAACGCCGGCAGATTCGCTATACCTGATCTCGCGGCGCGGTAAGCTGGTGAGCGTGGAACTCAACGACAACTGGCGTGAGTGGGACGACGATATGGCGGTTGGCTCCGTCCATCTCCTTGAAACCCTTGAATTTCTCTACGCTCTGCGCCAGATCAACTGGCAGGGTCCCCTGCTGCTCGATCAGTTCCCTTTCCGCGAGGATGCGATTGCGGCGGGCCGCGCCAGCATCAGGACGATTCGCGCATTGGAGAGCCTGCTTGATCGCCTCGATCCTGGCGCGCTTGCCACCGCACAGGACCGCCAGGACGCGCTCGCGGCACAGCACCTCGTGCTTGATCTGCTTCTGAATACCGGGACGCAACAGGGCTAGTAAGGACCAGGAATGAGCGATAGACAGAACGTTGAAACATTATCCAGAGTGGCAACCGCCATTCGCCGGCGAGACTTACAGATGATCCACAATGCCGGACTCGGGCACATTGGCGGGGATCTCTCGGCTATCGATATCCTGGTGACGCTGTACTTCAGTGTTCTCCGTATTGATCCTCGTGCACCCGATGCGCCCGAACGGGATCGCTTCATCTTGAGCAAAGGGCACTGCGCGGGTGCGCTGTATACCACACTTGCGTATGCCGGATTTTTTCCACGCGAAGAACTCGATACCTTCGTGCAGCCTCTCTCGTGTCTGAACGGGCATCCTGACCGCAATAAAGTGCCCGGTGTCGAGACGAACACCGGACCGCTCGGTCATGGTTTGCCGGTAGCCGTAGGGGCAGCGCTGGCCGCCAGGCTGACGCAGGCTCCGTGGCGCGTCTTTGTGCTGACGGGCGATGGCGAATTACAGGAAGGAAGCAACTGGGAGGCTGCGATGTCGGCCTCGCATTTTCAGCTTGACAACCTCATCCTGATCGTTGATCGCAACCGCCTGCAACAGGGCGACTGGACCGAGCGCACCATGCATCTCGATCCGCTGACCGACAAGTGGCGGGCCTTTGGCTGGTCGGTACGGGAGGTGAATGGACACGACTATGCCGGGTTACTGGAAACCTTTTCCGCCGTGCCGTTCGAGCCTGGCAAACCGAACTGCATCATCGCGTATACTCAGAAGGGCAGAGGGGTTTCCTTCATGCAGGACCAGGTAACATGGCACCACCGCGTGCCTACTACTGAGGAACTCGCTGCCGCTCTTGAGGAACTGAAAGAGGTAGCCCTATGACCTTGCTCTATGACTGTCGCGATGCCTTTGAAGATACGCTGCGCGAACTGGCCGAGCGGGATTCGCGTATCGTGGCTGTTGTCAACGATTCGGTTGGTTCAAGCAAACTGACGCAATTTGGAGAGGAATACCCGAACCGCCTTGTCAATGTTGGCATCGCCGAGCAAAATATGGTTGGAGTCGGGGCCGGGCTGGCAAATGGGGGCCTTATCCCCTTCGTGTGCGGCGCGGCACCCTTTCTCACCGGGCGCGCGCTCGAACAGATCAAGGCCGACATTGCCTACTCGAACGCGAATGTCAAGCTCTGCGGCATGAGCAGCGGGATGGCTTACGGCGCGCTTGGCCCAACGCACCATTCTATCGAGGATATGGCCTGGCTGCGCGCCATCGCGAACATGACGGTCATTGTGCCCGCGGATCCCATCGAGACCGCTCAGGCCGTTCAGGTGGCGGCGAATACCACCGGACCGGTATTTCTGCGTATCAGCCGTTTGCCCGTGCCGGTCGTGCATGACGACGCATACCGCTTTGCTATCGGCAAGGCCGCGCTCCTACGCGATGGAAGAGATCTTACGCTGATTGCTAACGGCGTGCTGGTCTCGCAAGCGCTGGAGGCCGCCGCGCTGCTGGAAGCCAGGGGCATCCAGGCGCGAGTCCTCAATATGTCCACGGTCCGCCCACTGGATAGAGAGGCTGTGCAGGCGGCAGCGATGGAGACGGGGAGTATCATCACGGTAGAGGAACATACGGTCTATGGCGGGCTGGGCAGCGCGGTAGCGGAGGTCGTGGTCACAACCTGCCCCGTCCCTATGCGTATCCTGGGGGTGCCTGGCGTGTTCGCGCCTACCGGCTCGGCTTCGTGGCTGCTACAATACTTTCAGCTTACGGCGCAGGATATCTATACGGCTGCTCTGGAACTGCTAGGGGCAAAAGTCTAAAGGAGAAGGTGAGGGCTATGGGGAATATACTGGCAATCGATCAGGGCACAAGCAATACAAAGGTGCTGCTCGTCAACCCTCACGGGGAAGTGATCGCCCATGCATCAAAACCTGTCGAGCAGCGCTATCCGCAGCCAGCGTGGGTTGAGCAGGATGCAGACGCGCTCTGGAGGAGTGTGCGTGAGGCTCTCGACGAATGTCTCTCGGCTATCGACGACCCGCAGCCGGAGGCCATCGCGATCACCAACCAGCGCGAGTCGGTGCTGCTGTGGGAGCGCCGGAGCGGGAAGCCGCTGAGTCCGGTTATCGGGTGGCAGTGCCGTCGCACGGCGGACTTCTGCGCGGAACTGCGCTCCCGCAAGCTGGAATCATTCTTAGCGGAGCGGACCGGACTCGCGGTGGATCCCCTCTTCTCGGCGAGCAAGATGCGCTGGCTGCTCGATCATGTCACCGATGGTCAGCGCCGGGCCGAACAGGGAGACGTGTGCCTGGGCACTATTGATAGCTGGGTACTCTGGAATCTCACCGGTGGAAAGGTGCACGCCAGTGACTTCACCAATGCCTCCCGCACGCAATTATTCGATATCCGTAAGCGGGACTGGGGTGAGGATCTGCTTGCTCTCTTCGGCGTGCCCAGGGCCGCCCTGCCAGAGGCGCGGCCCTCCCGCGCCGACTTCGGCAGCAGCCAGGCGCAGGGGAAGCTCCCGGCCGGCCTGCCCATTGCCGCGCTGATCGGCGATTCGCATGCAGCCCTGTTCGGTCAGGCAGGCTTTGTGCCCGGCTCGGTCAAAGCAACCTACGGCACAGGCTCATCCCTGATGACTCCGACTCCAGCAGCAGTCTTGTCAAAACATGGTCTTTCCACTACAATAGCCTGGGCGCTGGATCGAGAGCATGTCACGTATGCCCTGGAAGGCAATATTCCTGTCACCGGTGCCGCAGTGCAATGGCTGGGAGAGTTTCTTGGCGTCGCGCATCCCGTCGAGGAGGTAGCCAGGCTGGCCGAGAGCGTCGAAAGCGCCGGGGGCCTCTACCTGGTGCCGGCCTTTGTGGGCCTGGGCGCGCCCCACTGGAACGACGCGGCGCGTGGGTTAATCTGCGGACTCACGCGCGGTTCGACAGCCGCGCACCTGGCCCGCGCTGCCATCGAAGCCATCGCCTATCAGGTGCGCGATGTCTTTGACGTGATGCAATCCGAGGCAGGAACGGACCTGAATGTCTTGCTCGCCGACGGGGGAGCCAGTCGCAACAGGATGCTGATGCAATTCCAGGCCGACATTCTCGGAAAGCCGCTGCGACGAAATACAGCGACGAGTGCGGCGGCGCTGGGTGCAGCATATCTGGCCGGTCTTGCCACGGGCCAATGGCAAACGCTCGATGAGATCGCGCAGTTGCCCAGACCACACGCTCTTTTTACGCCACGCATGTCCGCTCAGAAGCGAGGGGAGCTGTACGCGGGGTGGCAGAGCGCCCTTGCCCGTGCGACTCTCGATGGTACGCCGGTTCATTCATAACGGCCTCAATCGGCACTTCGGCACAAGGAGTAACCAAACATGGCGCGCATCGATGAACTTCGTCTGATGACAAAAATAGCTCGCCTCTACTACGAGCATGATATGACGCAGCCAGAGATCGCGGCTCAACTCGATCTCTCCCAGGCCAGCGTCTCGCGCCTGTTGAAGCGTGCGAAACAGGAACAGATCGTTCGCGTAACGGTCAACGTTCCTCACGGGATCTACTCCGAACTGGAGGAACAACTCCAGAAGGCATACAAGCTGAAAGAAGCCGTAGTGGTAGACACGGTGGAACATAGCGACCAGATCTTGCGCGACATTGGCGCCGCCGCCGCTTACTACCTGGAAACAACGCTGCGCTCAGGCGACGTGATCGGCGTCTCTTCCTGGAGCGCGACGCTGCTGGCGATGGTTGATGCACTGCAACCGTTGACGCGCCCGTTAGGAATACGCGTGTTGCAGATATTGGGTGGGTTGGGCAGCCCCTCGGCGGAGGTCTACGCCAGCCGTCTCGTCGGGCGCCTGGCGGACCTGGTTCGGGGCGAAGCAGTGCTTCTGCCGGCCCCTGGTATCGTCGGTTCGCCCACTGCCGTGCCGATCTTGCTGGAAGATCGCTATGTACGCGCTGCCATGTCGTTGTTCGATCAGGTGACAATCGCGCTGGTGGGCATCGGCACCGTAGAACCATCGGGCTTGCTTGCCAGCAGTGGCAACATCTTCTCCCCGGAAGAGTTGAACATATTACGAGCCGCAGGAGCCGTTGGCGATATCTGCCTGCGTTTCTTCGATGCTTCGGGCATCCCGGTAGCCACTCCCCTCAATGAGCGTGTGATCGGCATGAATCTGGAGCAATTACGCCATGTGAAGCGCGTGGTCGGTATTGCTGGCGGAAAGCAGAAACTGAGCGCGATCCGTGGCGCGCTGCTGGGCCGCTTTATCAACGTGCTGGTTACGGATCGCTTCACCGCTCAGTCTCTGCTCCACATGGCTCGAGTCGGTGATGTCGCCTGACCTTCTTGCTAATTCGTCCGCTCTGTCTCAATTGCATGC
>DATGLE010000192.1:0-16057 GCA_035294325.1 Ktedonobacteraceae bacterium
TCCTCTCGCACCAGGACGCTTTCGTCCCAGGAGGAAAGGACTACCGGCCTGCTCATTTCTCGGAAGGCGCAGCCCGCCAGCAGGATTGGCTATCCGCTGCTCTGCTGCGCAGCTGGCTCCTTTATTCTCTATAAAGTCGGCGGCTTTCCCCCGCTCTCCTGGATTGAACTGTATCGCGTGAGCGGGCAGGTCTTCCTGATCGTTCAGCGAGGAGGCGGACCAGCCCTGGCACTGCTGACGGCGCAGGCGCTTTCCTGGCTCATCGCCTGGGGCGTAGTGCTCTTTGCCGCCTGCCTTGCTCTCTTCCGCGCCGTCCGCTGCCTGGGGCGCCAGCTCACACCGGAGGCGGCGCTGGAGCCGGCTGCGGTCCCGAAGATGGATGGCTGGCCCGAGATCGAAACGATGCCTGAGCTGCCGGCGCTGGATGTGTACCAGGTGCGTGCCCTGCGCCAGATGAGCATCGCACCTCGCGCCGGAGGTGCCACGAGGAAGAAGAAGGCCAGGCCGCTGGTGCGGCGCCGGCTCCAGGATCGAATGGAGCGGCTGGAGAGGAGAACCGATACTTTGTACGATATTGATGGCACTATCGAATTCGTAGAAGTGAGGGAGCGATGAAACGCAGCGATAATGGCGACTTCTGTATTCTCTACGTAGAAGCGGGAGATGATCGCGCGACGCTCATACAGGCCATCAGCATGCAGAGAAAGCCCGTCGTCATTATGCTGGCCGAGCAGTCGCGCGTCTTCCAGCGCCCGGAAGATTTCGCCGATCTCAAGCATATCCGGCGACAACTGGATATCTCCATCGTGTTCGTCATTCCTGGCAGCGAGCGCCAGGCGCAGATGGCGAGTCGCAATGGCTTCCCGGTCTATGCCTCGATGGATGCTCTGGCAGGCGCGCTGGCCGTAGGGCAAATGGCCCGCCAGCGCGTCCTCGCCCGGACGACTGGTCCACTCGGCTCCCCGGCCGCGGCGCCCGCCGAACGCCTGACGCCGAAAAAGACGGTTCCGCTGTTTACGCCGGAAGAAGAGGTTACGCGCCGCACCACCGCTCCCCTGCGTGCGCCGGCCAGCGCAGCGCCCCCCTCTCAGCCGCGACCTGCGAGAAGAAGCGGCCCGCTCTTACCTCAGCCATTGAGAAGGGACTCTCCGACTCCCCCGCCCCCGCCATCGACGTTAAGGACCGCGCCCTTGCCGGCGCCCAGGAGAACCGTGCCGCTCTCCGACGCGCTGCCACCTCAGGCGCCAGCGCAGCCCCGGCAGCGTCCGCGTGGTCATTTCCCTGTGGCGCTGGCGCTGCTGCTCGCAATCGCGCTGACCATCGCCGGGATCGGCTCTCTGCTCATGCTCTCGCATCGTCTCTCGAATACGACTACCGCAGGACCGGTCATCGCCGGCCATGTCACCTATCTCAGCAGCGGGCAGATCAGTGAGAGCAGCAGTCAGGGCATCAGCGACGAAGTGCTGATCGACCTGCATAACGTAGCCGCTCCCGCGCCGGGCAAGAGCTACTATGCCTGGCTGCTCAGCGATAGCAATCGCAGCGATACCAGGACAATCCTGCTGGGAACGCTCAAGGTCAACAATGGCAACGCGCACCTGCTCTATCCTGGCGACGCGCAGCATTCCAATCTGCTACTGACGACGAGCCGTTTTCTGGTGACGGAGGAGAATGCGCAGGTCACGCCGATAGCGCCATCGCCCGATGAAAGTGCCTGGCGCTACTATGGTGAATTCCCGCAGATTCCCATCAATTCGCCCGATAACCCCAAGCACTATAGCTACCTCGACCACCTGCGCCACCTGCTGGCCTCTGATCCCACACTCGACGAGTTGGAACTGCCCGGCGGGCTGAACACCTGGTTGTATCGCAATACTGGCAAGGTTCTGGAATGGACGGGCAGCACGCGCGACGCCTGGCAGGACAATCAGGATATTGAATTCGTGCGTCGCCAGGCTATACGTAGTCTCGATTATCTCGACGGCATCTCTTATGTGCAGCAAGATCTGCCGCCCGATACGCCCCTGCTGGTCAATGAGCGCCTGGCTGGCATTGGTCTGGTGCAGGTGAATGGGCCGGACCAGGATCCGCCGGATTATCTCGATCATATCGCGAGTCATCTCAACGGTCTGCTGCTGGCGGCAGGCTCGCCTTCAGGACTGCGGCAGGATGCAAGCAATATCATTACAGCATTAAATAACGTCAGGGGCTGGCTCACGCAGGTGCGCATGGACGCGCGACAGATCATGAAGATGAGCGATGCCCGGCTGCGCCAGCCCTCGACGCTCTCGCTGCTCAACGATATGATTGTGAATGCCACCAATGCCTACGTCGGCCAGGTCGACCCCGCAACGGGGCAGATGCTCGAAGGCGTGAACTGGATTCACAATCAGATGCAGTTCCTGGCGTCAATGAATGTGACAGTTATTACCGGCGGAAGCTCGCATATTCAAATGATCTCGAATGACAGGCATACAGGACTGTGGGAAGATAAGAGGTATGCCATATGAATATGCGTGTGTTTGTAGTAATCGTTGGAGCGCTGATCGTCATTATGGGCCTGATCTCCGGACTTTTCGTCGGCTCGATGCAGCGCGCGCTGACGCTGCCAGCCATGCAGCAAGGAACCGGCGCGAGGGCCGCGACAAGGCCCCGGACTCCCCTGCCTGCGACTCCCACGGCTACACCATCTATGCCGGCCCTGGCTCCGACAAACGTTCTGGCGCAGGATACATTCCAGCGCAAAGATCAAACATTCTGGGGGACCGCCTCTGACGGCCGCACCTGGGGCGCGGATGCCAACCGCAGCGCCGTCTTCTCCATTGTCGGCATGACGGGGCAGATCGCGCATGGTCAGGGGACTTTCAACGCGGTGCTCGGCCCGCTGCGCACGAACGTTGAGGTGCTCGTGAGCGGTTCGCTCAGCCACTTCGCCGCCGGTGGCGCGACCAATCTGGGCGCGGTTGTGCGCTGGAACGATAGCAACGACTGGTACAAAGCATTGATCGATGACGCCCACCTGACCATTCTCAAGCGCGTCGGTGGGCAGACCACTACGCTTGGCAGCGTTCCTTTTCATCCTCGGGATGGACAGACCTATATGCTGCGCTTCCGCGCGGTAGGTGCAACGCTATTCGCCCGCGCCTGGCAGGCTGGCACACCAGAGCCGGCGAACTGGATGCTCATGGAGAGCGATACCGGCCTGACCAGCGGGTACGGCGGCATCCGCGTCCTGGTTCAGAACAACACCGTCGTCACGATCAGGTCATTTGTCGAAACATCGGCGAGCAGCCCGATGTAAATGCACATCCTTTGGGACCGAATTATGCATATTAACAACCGGGATTGGCAATGAGAGAGGGCGATGGGGTCCTGTAGGGGCGCCACGAGCGGCAGCGAACAAGTCCGCCTGGTTGCCAAAAACGAACAGCAGGCGCAAGAAATCCGGGCGGGCTTGCGCCGCAGGCATGTCACCAGCCGTTGCCATTCATGGCATCGCTCTATGCTCATTGCGATCCTGGATGTCAATATGAGGAAAATGGGCCAGCACTGGCAACACTGAGCACGCCAGGCGTGCAGAAAATGTATAGTGGTTCAATATGTAGAGTGCGGCGCTCATAGTCGCCAGTGCAATGTAGCGGCGATCTTTGTGCGGTTTAACAAAATAATTCGGTATAATGATCGCCTTTCAGGAGCGAGATGATGATAGAACAGTTGAGAGCAGCGTATCACAACTACTGGTGGGCCAGGTGCGGCGCGTATGCAAGCGTGCTGGTGGGCGGCGTTCTGCTCTACTGGCTCTCCGGCGGTTTCCCTCCCTGGGCGTGGCGCTTCCTGCTGCGTGTGCTCCCGCAGATCCCCGCGTTGTGGATAACTCAGGGCGCCGGCGTCCTGCTGCCGCTGATCGGGCTGGTGCTGCTCTCGCTGTCCCTCCTGGTTCTATGGAGCATCCTGGTGGCGATTGTAATCAGGATAATGCAGAGCTGGTTGGGAGGCTATCATGAGCGCCGGCAATTCGCGCAGGATCTGCGCGAGGCGGAGCGTATGGCGGAACAGATGGCGGCTAGCGAGACGGCGCGGCGCGCGGGCGTAGAAGAGATGCAGAGGGCCGCGCTGGCCTGGCAGCCACAGCCGATGGCGCTGTCCGCCGCGCTTCCGCAGCGCCAGCCAGCCTGCGCCGTTGCCCGCGCCTCTCGCGTAGCTAACGCTCCACTGCCTTCCGTGCAGTTTGCTGTGCCCTCGCCCCTTGCTCCGACAACGCACTATGGACGACCAGAATCCGCTCCCTCCGGCTCCATACGCGGGCAGTTGCGCGTTGTGCCGCGTGTCGATGAAGAGGCGCCGCGCACAGGCTTTGATACGCAGCCTGGCATGGACGAGGAGCAGGTAATCGATATCTGCGGCTTCGATACGCTGACCGGCGC
Source organism: Ktedonobacteraceae bacterium (assembly GCA_035294325.1). Taxonomy (GTDB): domain Bacteria; phylum Chloroflexota; class Ktedonobacteria; order Ktedonobacterales; family Ktedonobacteraceae; genus DATGLE01. Next base: position 4,425 of record DATGLE010000192.1, read on the forward strand.
CGGGCCGCTGCCGCAGGCGGAGGCGGAGCCGGTGCAGCAGAGCGGGCGGAAGGCGAAGCCATTGCGCCTGGTCGTTGGCACGGGCCTGGATGCCGGAATCGTGCGCAAGGATGCACCCAACGAAGATAATCTTTATGCCAGCCAGACCATGCGTGCGGGACAGAACGGACCGGAGCCGGTGGGCCTCTTTGTCGTCGCTGACGGCATGGGCGGCCATGCTAACGGACAGATGGCGAGCCGCCTGGCGATTCAGACCATCGCCGACGCAATCATGCCCAGCCTCCTGCGCGATGCGGAAGAGGGCGAAGCCTTCGGCCAGCTCTTAAGGGAGGCCGTGCATCGCGCTAATCTCACGATCCACCAGCGCAATCGTGAGCGGGAGGAGATGATGGGAACGACGCTGACCGCCGCGCTGGTCGTAGGGGCGACAGCGCATATTGTGAATGTCGGGGATAGCCGCACCTATCGCTACCGGGCCTCGGAAGGTCTGAAGCAGATTACGCACGATCATTCTACCGTGGCGGGACTGGTGGCGAGGGGCGAAATCGCGCGTGAGGATATCTATACCCATCCTCTGCGCAACCAGATCTATCGCTGCCTGGGCGAGAAGCCGGCGGTTGAAATAGACGCCTTCACCGAGGATCTCTGTCCCGGCGATATTCTGCTGCTCTGTTCCGATGGCCTCTGGGAGATGGTGCGCGACAACGATATCGAGCGTATCATTGCCTCTTCCGCTCCCCATGCGGCACAGATTAGCAGCATGCTCATCCAGGCCGCACTCATCCGTGGCGGGGCCGATAATGTAAGCGTGGTCGTCTGTGCACTGCAAAGGGAAGAGTAGGGCTGTTCGCGCGGCGGAGCCGCGCAGGCGATAGATGTTATGGTAAAGGAAAAAATTGCGCTAAGCGCAATTTTTCCTTCACCATAACATCTATGAGACGGGCGCTACAGGCGCGAACAAGCGATAGTGTTGGAAATAGTAATAGACATCACACAGTTCTTGGACCTCTTGACCAATGCTGTATGTTGCGGCAATGAAAGACTCACAGGCCGTACCGGCAGATATCGGTAAAACAGCCTCGCGACGGTGCTCCATCATGCTATAGTAATTGATGAGGGGAAGTTGAGCGACTGTGGCGAGCGCTCCGGTAAAACTCCTCCAACATTACCACGCCGGTGACAGCGCTTGCTACCCGCAGCTCGCTACAGCCGTTCCTCCCCGCTCATGTCACACAAGCGTGAAGGAGCTATAGCATGTCGGATCAACAGCGTATTCCTGGTCGATACGGTTTCGATGAAATCAAGGCCAACCGTTTAGAGCCGTGGCCGAACCCCAACCAGGAAAGAGATTACGTTATCCATTTCGAGATCCCCGAGTTTACCTGTCTCTGCCCGCGCTCGGGCTTCCCGGATTTCGCTACCATCATCATCGATTATGTTCCGGGGCCGTTAGTGGTCGAGTTGAAGAGCCTCAAGCTCTACATCAACGGCTATCGTGACCGCCAGATCAGCCACGAGTCCGCCGTTAACACTATCCTTGACGATCTGGTGACGCTGCTCGCGCCGCGCTGGATGCGTGTCGTAGGCGATTTTACAGTGCGGGGCAATATCAAAACCATAATATTTGCCGAACAGGCGCAGCCCGACTATGCAGGGCCGCGCCCGGAGTACCGGCGCTATCTGCCGAACGCTGCTTAACCTGATAGTAACAGGAGGGGAAATATGTCCGCTACACGCAAAAATGAACTCGCCGTCTTGATCGTGAGCGGCGGTATGGACAGTTGTGTGCTGGCTCATTATTATGCTGCTGCCGGTTTCGACCTGCACCTGCTCTCATTCAATTATGGGCAGAAGCACGTCAGGGAACTGAGTTACGCCGAGCGCTACATAACCAGAATGCGCGAGCGCTTTGGCAGCGGCCCCAACGCGCTGCAAATTCGCCATGATGTCATCGATCTGCCCATAGCGCGCCTGCTCACGGACTCCGATTCCGCGCTCATCAATCCAGAGGTCAGCATGCCGCACGGCCACTATACCGACGACAGCATGAAGGCAACAGTCGTGCCCTATCGCAACCCCAACATGCTGCTCCAGGCGGCCACGTTAGCCTGGGGCGAGAAGGCGCGCGTCATCGCCTATGCCGCGCACCAGGGCGACTATGCACAGTATCCCGATTGCCGCAAGGTCTTTGTCGATGCCTTCAACAACATGCTCTCCGTCGCAATGAACTCAACGGAGATCAGAGTCGAGTCGCCCTTTATGTACTTCTCTAAAGCGCATATCGCGCGTCTGGGCGCCAGCCTGGGTGTCCCCTTCGAACTGACCTGGAGCTGCTACGAGGGAGGCAACGAGGGCCTCGGAGACATGCACTGCGGGCGTTGTGGTACTTGCGTCGAGCGATATGAAGCTATGAAGATTGCAGGTATTACGGATCCTACAATATATGCCAGCGATCCAGAAGAATACCTGCACATTGCCGGGAGCAGAGAATCCGCTTGATTTAAGCGAAGTGCCCACCCCACAAAAATACCCGTTTCGGGTGATAGAAATAGCCCTTTTTGAGGTATGCGAGAGGATGAGGCTAAGATATACTGGGCATGTATTTGAATGCATGTTCAAAAGAGGCGCCCGCTATGCCGGGCGGCCTTGTGCAAGGAGGTCCTATGAGGAAGCTGGCAATCATCACACGCGAATTCAGATTTGAGGCATCGCACCATTTGCCGGGGCATCGTGGCAAGTGTTGCAGGCCGCACGGCCACTCCTATCGGCTGGAGATCTCTTTGCGTGGGCCGCTCGTCGACGCGCCGGGGCAATCAGATGATGGTATGGTCATGGATTTCGAGGACCTCAAGCGCATCGTCAATGCCACGATCATTGAAGAACTCTCGGATTCGGCGCCGCGTGGCAGGAATGCCCAACCCATCGAACGGGGCGGAATGGACCACAACGATCTCAATGCGCTCACCGGCATCCGCACCACCGCCGAAAATCTCGTCCACTGGATCTGGGATGCGCTTGTCAGCGGCGGCCTCCGTGAAGATCTGCTCTACCGCGTGCGCCTCTGGGAGACCGACAAAGGCTTTGCCGAGATCACGCGTGCCGAGCGGGGATTGGAGTAAAACATGGCAACGAGCATCACAGTCGCAACTCGTATCATTCAAGTGAGCGAGATCTTTGGGCCGACGGTGCAAGGTGAGGGTATGCTGATCGGAAAGCCGACAGTTTTTGTGCGCACAGGAGGCTGTGAGTACCGCTGTTACTGGTGTGACACCCTGTATGCCGTACTACCCGAATATAAGTCCGAGTGGCACCCGATGACCACCGGGGAGATCTTTGCCGAGGTGCAGCGACTCTCGGGGCATCAGCCCATCCTCGTCACGCTCTCCGGCGGCAACCCCGCGATTCAGCCGCTTGGCGACCTGATCGACCTCGGCCATGCTCATGGCTACACCTTCGCCATTGAGACACAGGGGAGTGTAGCGCAGCCCTGGTTCGCGCGGCTCGAATATCTCACGCTCTCGCCCAAGCCGCCCAGCAGCAAGCAGGTCACGCGCTGGGAGCGGCTGGACCGCTGCATCTCCTACGCTGGAACTGCTCCCGGAGAGCGAGGGCCACAAATATGCCTGAAAATCGTCGTCTTCGATGAAGAGGACTACGCCTATGCACGCTACGTGGCCTCGCGCTATCCGGCCCTGCCCGTCTATTTACAGGTCGGCAACCACACCCCGCCTCATCTGGCGCGGGAGATTGATATCCCCGGCATTCTGGCGCGGCTGGACTGGCTCGTCCAGCGTGTGGTTGCTGACCGGTGGTATAGCGTCACTGTCCTGCCACAGATGCATTCCCTCCTCTGGGGTAACAAACGCGGCGTTTAGTATTTAGCATTATTCAATATAGTGAGGAGCACGAACCGGATGGTATCGCACATCAATCAGGAAAAGGCGCGCATGAATGGTCATGCCCACAGTGAAATTTCACCTGCCAGAGTCGATTATGCCCGCCTGCTCGAACTGGGGCGTGAGTTGCTGCTGGCCCTGGGAGAAGATCCCGAACGGGAGGGATTGCTGGACACGCCGCAGCGCTGGGCCGATTGGTGGCGCGAATTTATCGAATATGATCCCGGCGTAACGGAAACATGCTTCGAAGCAACATCCACAGATCAAATGGTCTGCGTCTCTGGCATCCGCGTCTCAAGTTTATGCGAACATCACCTCCTCCCATTCTGGTGCGACGTTGCCATCGGCTATATCCCCTGCGAAAAGGTACTTGGCCTCTCGAAATTCGCGCGCATTGCTCACAAATTCGCGCACCGCCTCCAGTTACAGGAGCGGCTCGCTCAGCAGATCGCCGACGAGGTGAGCCGCATTACCGGCTCGCAGGATGTCGCTGTCGTGCTCAAAGGCGAACATCTCTGCATGACCGCCAGAGGTATCCGCACGCCTGGCATCATGACCTCTTCGGTGATGCGCGGAGTCTTCCGCAGCGAAAGCGACGCACGCATGGAGTTCCTGCGCCTGATCGGTTGAGGGGAAGATATTTTCTTGCAGAGATGCGAAGAAATGCCCATTGTGCAATAAACCATCAATTTAGAGGTTTTTCCGATGACATGATCGCTCCCAAAACAGTATACTTCTCTTACTGGCATAAATTAATGCCATGCTCATGTTCTTGTAGAGTTGTGGCGCACCGCGCAGTGGAGTAGTTCAGAATGTGTCTGATCTCCAGCCCCGCCGCCTGCTCGCGCCAGCGACGCTCGCCGGATCTCAGGGAGGGTGTGGGCACAGGCGCTAAGCGCCTGTGCCCACACCCTCCCTGAGATCCCCGGGGGCGGCTCCGCCGCCCCACCGCCCGGCGAGAGCACTGAGCCTCGGACACTTTCCCAGGTAGCCCCTTGCACATGGTATTAAAAATAATGAAGGAGCGGATGATGTCACTGTCGCGTCTTACCACTTCTACGCTTCAACTGGGAGAACTGCGTGTGCATCTGCTGGAAGCAGGTTCGCCTGGACTCCCAGAAGTGCTGCTCATTCCCGGCGGAATGGGCGATGCCGAGTCGCATTGGCACAAAACTCTGGTAGCTCTGGGGACATCTTTTCATGTGTATGCCCCTGATCTGCCGGGCTTCCATAACGAGAGCGATGCATTAAAGAAGGTATCACTCCCTCAGATGATGCAGTGGATCAATGAATTGCTTCGTACTCTGAATATAGAGAAGGTCGCGCTTGTCGGTACCTCAATCGGGGCCTTGCTCGCTCGTTTCTATGCAGCCCGAAGTCCTGCTGTGGTAGAACGACTTGTCCTTGTTGGTGGAGGAGGGATTACAAAGCTTCCGGGCATCGCACGCATGCTCCTCAATGCTCCCGGGATCTCTCAGGTCTTTTACCGGGACAGGTATCGCCGCATCTACTCGCGGGAAGCGCTCAGTCGTTCGATCTATCAGCAAGATGTGCTGACCGAGGAGTTCTTTCAGAGGCTCAAGCGGGCCAGTGAGGGGTTTATGCCACTCTTGCGGGCCATCCTCTCTGATCCCTTGCCTCCCGTTCAGACTCCAACCTGCCCGACGCTGATTATCTGGGGCAAGGAGGACCGTCTGGCCCCGCTTAGCGAGGGGAGGCAGTTGTTGCGTGAGATCCCATCTGCTGAACTCGTGCTAATTGAGCAAGCCGGGCACATGCCGATGCTTGAACAGCCGGATCTCTTCATTGCCGCCATCAAGCCGTTTCTGGACAGGTGACACATTGGCGTCAAATATGGTTCCTATCCCTGATGGATAATGCTAACTGCCATCTACCAGGGATAGGAGTCGATGTCCTCCTGAGCCGAGCCGGGCCGGATTCATGATTGCCGGCGCTCTCCGCGTGGCAGTGGCGCGCGCCCCGGCGGTTGAGATGGGCGCGGTCCCGCCTTCACACCGGGAATGTGCCGCGTTACTGGTTGATCGCCTGACAGGTGTATTTCTTCGCCATGATGCCACATCTTCAAGGGAGGGCCGCCGAGCAGCCGATAGGTCGCTTCGTGCGGCTTCACCTCGACGCGCAGCCGGCTGCCCTTGAACAGGATATGGAAGGCAAGCCGCTGGATGCTTTCCGGCAGGCGCGGCGTAAAGGAGAGCGCGCCATCCTGCCAGCGCAGGCCGCCGAAGCCGGAGACCAGCGCCATCCAGCTTCCCGCGAGCGAGGCGATGTGCAGCCCATCACGCGTGTTGTGTTCCAGATCTTCGAGATCCATCAGCGCGGCCTCGCCCAGATAATCGTAGGCAAGATCAAGCTGTCCCACCTCGGCGGCGAGAACGGCCTGTGGCGCAGCCGATAGCGAGGAATCGCGCACTGTAAGCGGCTCATAGTATGCGAAGTTGCGCGCCTTTTGCTCTGCCGTGAAGCTATCGCTGAAAAACTGCATCGCCAGGACAAGATCAGCCTGTTTGATAACCTGTTTGCGGTAGATGTCGAAGTAGTGGAAATGCAGGAACAGCGGATACTGGTCTGGCCTGGTATCGGCGAAGTTCCATACCTCATGCTCGGTAAATGCCTCATCCTGCGGCGTCACGCCGAGACGTTCGTCAAAGGGAATGAACATCCGCTCGGCGGCGCGGCGCCAGCTTGCCACCTCCTCGCTATTCACGCCGAGGGCCTCCGCTGCCTCCGGGTGGCGCTGCACGGCGTCCGCTGCCGAGCGCAGATTGTGCCGGGCCATGAGGTTCGTGTAGACGTTGTTATCGGCGAGGGCGCTGTACTCGTCGGGGCCGGTAACGCCATCGATGCGGAATTTACCGGCGGCATCCTCATAGCCCAGCGAGCACCACAACCTCGCCGTCTCGACGAGCAGCGGGAGGCCAACCTCCTCTTCAAACGCGGTATCGCCAGTGGCGCCAATATAGTGGACGACGGCATAGGCGATATCCGCGTTGATGTGGAAAGCCGCAGTGCTCGCGGGCCAGTAGCCAGAGCATTCTTCGCCCGCGATGGTGCGCCAGGGGAAAGCAGCGCCGCGAAACCCGAGCTGGGCCGCGCGGTCCTTCGCCATATCCATGATCGAGTAGCGCCAGCGCAGCGCATCGGCGGCAGCCTGAGGCTGCGTCAGCGTCAATACTGGCAGGACGTAGATCTCGGTATCCCAGAAGGTATGGCCGTCGTAACCCGGGCCAGTCAATCCCTTCGCCGCGATGGGCCGGCGCTCATTACGCGCGCCGGCCTGCAAAACATGGAAGAGTGCGAAGCGCACCGCCTGCTGGATCTGCGCGTCGCCATCCAGTTCCACATCCGCGTTTGCCCAGAAATCGTCCAGGTAGGCGCGCTGCTCCGCGAGCAGGCCATCCCAGCCCGTCAATCGCGCGGAAGAGATCGCGGCCACCACCTGATCGTGGATAGCGGGTCGCGAACGCAGACTCGACCAGCCATAGGCGATGAGCTTGACGATGCGCAGGCGCTCACCCGGTTTCAGTCGCGTGGTGATGGTGACACGGGCCAGGTCGGGATAGCTTTCGGAGGCGACAAACATATCGGGCGGCCCCTCGATGTGGTGATCCATTGCCGCGCCGACGCGCAGCCCACTGAGGCGCGTGTGATGGATCAGCAGCCCGAAGGTACCCTGTGCCTGGTGCTCCTCGCTCTCAAGAGGAGACGTGGGAATGCTGGCGGCACGGGGATCATTGCTCTGATCGGGCAGCGCCTCGTTGGCGACCAGCTCTGATTGGATGACGATACGCGCCGGGGCGTCAACCGGCTCGACCTCGTAGCAGATCGCTACAATGGCGCGCTGTGTGAGGGAAACCATGCGCACGGAAGACACTTTGACTGTGCGTCCCGCCGGAGAGGTCCAGCGCACGCTGCGGCGCAGCACTCCAGCGCGCAGGTCCAGTTCGCGCTCGTGTTCCTGGAGCTTGCCATAGCGAACGTCAAAGGGTTCATCATCGACATGCAGACGGATCAGTTTGCCGTTGGTGACGTTAATGACGGTCTGGCTGGACTCGGGGTAGCCGTATGCTGCCTCCGCATAAGGCAGGCGGCGCAGTTCATAGACAGAGTTCAGATATGTGCCGGGAATGCCGTGCGGCTCCCCCTCATCGAAGTTTCCCCGCAGCCCGATGTGCCCATTGGAGAGGGCGAAAATGGACTCTGTTTGCGCCAGCAAATCGAAGCGAAGATGTTTCTCACACACTTTCCACCCTTCTGCCATGAAGGCGGGATGCTCAATCATTATGAATCCTTTCCTCAGCGTTGACGGAGATGACAATGCCGAGCCTGAGTAGTGTTGCGTTTCTCTTTTCAGGAACATACAAAATAGGTTAATGATTGTCAAGTTGCAATAAAAGGGATTGATGGCGGCGAGAGATGTGTCTCAAGAGGGGCTTAAAGTTATTTTACTATGACCTTTACCTCATTGTGGAGATCGGGCGGCCCGGATATAATGTTCCTGGACTTAAACTTATTTTATTCTTTATACTTCGAGATGGAAAAACCAGATGGCAGCGATTGAGCAGGATTTCCCATCGGGGCCACTGAGCGTACTGGCCGAATTAGAGAGCTGGCGCAAAGAAGTGAACCGCCCTACCTATCACATGCATAAATGGTGGGCAACACGCCTGGGATCAGTATTTCGCGCAATTCTCATCGGCGCATTAAGTGAAGATAATACGGATATATGGAACGCGTTTTATTCCCACATCAGTTTCCCAGATAAGGTTGTTCTTGATCCGTTTATGGGCGCGGGAACTGCTCTGGGGGAGGCCCTTAAGCTAGGATGCACCGTAGTTGGCTCGGATATCAATCCGGTAAGCGCATTTCAGGTAAGCAAAGCCCTTGAACCTGTTGATATATACGAATTACAACTGGCTTTTGAGCGGATTAAAAATAAAGTGCAGCCACAAATCCAACCAATGTACCAGGCAGTAGATCCTGAGACGGGGAATATAGCCGATATTCTCTATTGCTTTTGGATAATGACAGCTATATGTCCGGCTTGTAAAACGCATGTACGGCTTTTCGATACCTCTATTTTCGCGAAAAATGCCTATCCCCGAAAAGTGCCTGCTGCGTGGTCTGTATGTTTCGCCTGCGGCGAGATCAATGCAACCAGGTATAATGCGCTCAACCTCCGCTGCTCGGGTTGTCAGCGAGAATATAATCCCCAGGATGGTGTTGCCGAGGGGGCGAAAGCGACATGTCAGAACTGCGGTTTTGTCTTTCGCATCGTCGATGCCATTGCTCATACCGGGCGCATGCCCGAGTACGAGATGTATGCGCTGCTCATTCTAACTGCGGAGGGAAAGAAAAAGTATATTCGAGCTAATGAAGCTGATAAGGAACTTTACAACAGGGCACACGCATTGTTGAAACAACAAAACCTTTTGCTTCCCACCGGTGTCATCAAACCAGGACATAACACAAATCAGCTTCTTCGCTATAATTACGGTGAATGGCGGCAACTCTTCAATGATAGACAATTATATTGTCTTTCACTTCTTTTGCAAGCTATTCTGGAGGAACCGAATAGAAACTGTCGTGAACTGCTCTTATTACTTTTTTCAAGTATTCTGGAGTACAATAATATATTCTGTTCCTATAAAGGGGAAGGAACAGGGGCTGTTAGACCGATTTTCAATCACCATATACTAAAACCAGAGCGGATGGCATTGGAAAATACTGTGTGGGGAATAGTGAAGGGAACGACAAAAAGTTCCGGATGTTTCCAGACCTTCTTTGAATCCAGATTGATGCGCGCTTTAACCTATCGCCAGAAGCCCTTCGAACTGCGTGCCGTCAAAGAAGATGGAAAAGTCAGTGGAGAGAAAGTCTATAACCTGTCCTGTGCGCCTATCGCTTCGCTTGTAAATAGCTTCGACGCTCTCAGAAGTGGGAAGAACAGGGCTTTGCTTTTTTGCAGCGACTCAGCCCATCTTGCGCTTCCTGACCAATCGGTTGATGTTGTGGTGACTGATCCTCCCTACTTCGACTTTGTACATTATTCCGAATTGGCCGACTTTTTTTATGCATGGCTACGTCTGGGTTTGGAGCAAACGCGGCCAGAATTTGGGGCGGAGACAACACGGCATCCCTGCGAAGTGCAGCAGAGGGATGCCAGAGCCTTTTCTGAAGCTCTCGCCAAAGTATGGCAAGAGTGTGTGCGCGTCTTAAAGCCTGATGGACTGCTCATTTTCAGTTTCCACCACTCACGAAACGAGGGATGGGAAGCAGTAGGCCAGGCACTTTTTGCAGCAAACCTGGGAGTGGTGGCCGCGCATCCAATTAAGGCCGAAATGGCGGGGGCTTCTCCTAAGTCACAGACAGGAGAGCCAATTAATTATGATGCCATTCTGGTGTGTAAACAGCTACCAGCCCCCGTCAGCACATCTCTGGAAGCCGCAATTGCGGATACTCTCGCCCTTGCCAGAAAGAAGTTTGGCACACTTTCCCCGGACAACCAACCCGCCAGGCTTTCCAAAGGAGATCGGTTCGTGGTATTGCAATCGCAAGCGCTGTGCGTTTACTCACGGCACATGGGGCATTTAATAGATGGGAAAGGCGCAGAGGTTACGCTAGCGCAATTTCTTGCCGCTACTACTGGCTGCCTGGGTGCAATCTCTGCTGAGGATGACGAGCAAGCGGAAAGGGCACAAGAACAAGCACAATCAGGCGCTGAAGCGAATCAGTTCTCAGCTATCGTGCTAACTGATCTGTTTGATCACGAGAAATCGGAATTGATGATCGAATAAGGTGACGAGAATGAACGAAACAGTGTTACCGGTTTTTAAGAGATGCGTAGAAGCTATTCACGAAGGCGCTCTTATCAAAAGGGAAAGCAATAAAGACAAAGAATATCATTTTCAAAACTGGTTTGCAGCCAGGCTAGACGAAATACATTTACATTATGACTCTCCTGGTCGCAATCTCTATCCTGATTTCCGCATGGTCTTAACCGCAGAAGGTTATGAATTGAAGGGATTGGCTTATCCAGGAAGAGAAACGACCTATGATAGTAACAGTCAGGTCCCTACAGGTTTTCATAATGGCAGAAGCATCTATTACGTCTTTGGCAGATATCCGGATAAACCAGATGGAAACGAATATCCCGTCCTGGATCTGGTTATCTGCCACGGAGATTTTCTTAACACCGACCATGAATATAAACATAAGAATAAAAGTGTGAAAGGTTTTGGCAGTTATGGGGATATTTTCATTCGTGACAGGAAGATGTATGTTGTGCCAACTCCCTTTCAAATCGCCGAAGGGCTAGCCCATCATCGCACCTTGATTCTTCCCTCTAATATTGAGGTCAATCCAGATTTCTTTGAGGTTGGCACATTGGTTCGCGAAGAGGCAGCGGAGTTGATCGTCGCTTATGCCTTTAATTTAAAGACGAACGAAATATCCGTCAAGACAGAGCCAAATCCACATGCAGGAGAAAAACATATTTTTCGTGCCTGGAGGCTAAAAGGCTCCACCAGAACTCCTGTGGTAATACGTGACTCTCAATCTATTAGAGATGAAGTCGCTGCCAGTGCCGAAGAAGCTGATGAAGGATCTGATGAATGACGCCGGCCTTTCGTTATTACGACGAATGTGCCAGGATATTGAAACTGAGAGATATAGTTAAGCTTTCTTGATTTTCATATTCACGCAGCAAGGAGGTGCCCC
>DATGLE010000193.1:0-23194 GCA_035294325.1 Ktedonobacteraceae bacterium
TCCCGGGTTAGATTTGCAGCCGCAGTTTATTATAATCCGTTATATGAACAGATGGAATTATCATAAAATGGGTGCTTTTTGGAAATTATGGATAAACGTCATGCTCAAATAGAATCGTGGGGGCGCTATCCCAGAGTGCAGCCGAGCAAGGTGGCGCCCGTCTTCTGGCGCCACGAATTGCCCGACCTGGATGCGTTTGAGCAACCGGTGCTCCCATACGCCTACGGGCGCAGCTACGGTGATAGCTGCCTCAATGCTGGCGGCGTCTCGCTCGATGTAAGCAATTTACGGCGCTTCATCTCTTTTGATAAAGAAGAGGGGCTGCTCTGCTGCGAGGCTGGCGTCTCGCTGGCCGAAGTGCTCGACCTGATCGTGCCGCAGGGCTGGTTTCTGCCGGTCAGCCCCGGCACGAAATTTGTCTCGGTGGGCGGCGCTATCGCCAACGATATCCACGGCAAAAATCATCATAAGGCCGGCACCTTCGGCTGCCACGTCACCCGCTTCGAACTACTGCGCTCCGATGGCGAGCGCGTAATCTGCACACCATACAAGAACAGCGAGCTTTTCAAAGCGACCATCGGCGGATTAGGTCTCACAGGCTTGATCCTCTGGGCCGAGTTTCGCTTGAAACCGATCAACGGTCCCTATATCACCATGGATCGCATACGCTACGGCTCGCTCGCCGCATTTATGGAACTGGCCGATGCTTCGGACGCGGATTTCGAGTACACCGTCGCCTGGATTGACTGCCTGGCGAGCGGCAAAGAGCTGGGACGGGGTATCTTCATGCGCGGCAACCACGAACGCTCGGCACAGTACGCCCACAAGCCTTTGCCCGGGAAACTACCGCTGGCCGTGCCCTTCGATTTCCCTTCGTTCACGCTCAATAGCTTCACCATCAAAGCGTTCAATACTGCCTATTATCATGCCCAGTTACGCGACAATGTGCATAAAATTGTGCCGTATGAGCCTTTCTTCTATCCGCTCGACGCTATCCATAACTGGAATCGTATGTATGGCAGGCGCGGCTTTTTCCAGTATCAGTGCGTCGTCCCTTACGATAATGGCTATGAGGTGATGATGGATATTCTGCGCCGCATCAGCCGCTCCGGCGAAGGCTCGTTCCTGGTTGTGCTCAAGAAGTTCGGCGATATACCCTCGCCGGGAATGCTCTCTTTCCCGCGTCCGGGGCTGACGCTGGCGCTCGATTTCGCCAATAAAGGGAAGAAGACGCTGCGATTGCTCGATGAACTGGACCAGGTGGTACGCGAGAGCGGGGGTGCCGTCTATCCGGCGAAGGATGCGCGCATGACCGCCGAGAGCTTTCAGAGCTATTACCCGCAATGGAAGGATTTCGCGCAATATGTCGATCCGAAATTCTCTTCGAGTTTCTGGCGGCGTGTCACCGCTCCCGTTTCTTCAGCACCTTCTCTAACCGGGGTGTGAGGCCGCGCCATCTTCCTTATTGATTGATGCCCGAGGGCTGCGCAAGCGAGCCGCCGTCGCGATGTGTGCTGGCCCTGTCAGATGCTATGTTGTAGCTACACAAATAAGAGAAACGAGTATGAAAGTATTAATTGTCGGGGCAACGTCCGCGATTGCCCAGGAAACTGCAAAATGTTTTGCCAGGGACAACGCGGAACTGTTCCTGGTCGCGCGTGACGCCGAGAAGCTGAACGCCGTCGTCGACGATCTCAGGGTGCGCGGCGCAAAGAGTGTGGAGACGTTCTTGCTCGATATCAGCGATCTTGAGCGCCACCAGGAAATGTTCGACGCCGCCCTCGCCGCGCTGGGCAGCCTGGATATGCTGCTGATCGCGCACGGCACGCTGGGCGATCAGCATAAGTGCGAACTGAGCGTGGCGGAGACGCTCAGAGAATTAAACACCAACGCCATCAGCGTGATCTCCCTGCTCACTATCAGCGCCAACTATTTCGAGCGGCAGAGGCGCGGCTGCATCGCCGTCATCTCTTCGGTCGCCGGGGATCGCGGGCGGCAGAGCAACTACGTGTATGGCACGGCGAAGGGTGCGGTGAGCATTTTTCTGCAAGGTCTGCGCAACCGGCTCCACAAAGCGCGCGTGAGCGTGCTCACCGTCAAACCGGGCTTTGTCGATACGCCGATGACCGCCGCGCTGCGGAAAGGTCCGCTTTTCGCCCGGCCCTCCTCGGTTGGCAAGGGCATCTACCTGGCGATGCTCAAAGGCCGGGATGTCGTCTATCTGCCCTGGTTCTGGCGTCCTATCATGTTCGTCGTGAAGAGCATCCCTGAGCGCATCTTCAAACAATTATCGCTATGAGTGCGCCCGCTTTCCGACCTCGCGCCTGCGACTCTCGCTCGATAGAGTCTGGTGTGGGAAATACGCGAAGCGTATTTCCCACACCAGACTCTATTCTTTGCGCGGCAGAGTTGCGCGACTGGCGGGCAAGAGAGGGCGAATCAAACACCTGTCACCTCCCGCTCTTTGTCAGGCGTGTATCTGACAGAGAGCAAATTTAACAAGAGGTGAATAAACGATGGCAGATCCGCAACATGTCGATCTTCTCAAGCAGGGCGCAGCCACATGGAATAAGTGGCGACAGGAGCATCCCGAAATCGAGCCGCATCTGAACGAAGCGGAACTCAGAGGTATCGTTCTGCACGGAGCCAACCTGAGCAGAACGAATTTGAGCGGAACCGATCTGAGCGATGCCGACCTGAGCAATGCTGATCTGCGCTGGTCGAGCCTGGTCGGGGTGAAGGCGAGGGGGGCTATACTTGCCAGCGCGAATATGAGCGGGGCCGACCTGAGCGGCAGCGACTTCCACGGGGCCGACCTGCGCAACGTAGATCTCAGCGACGCTAACCTGCTCGATACTGCTATGATCGGGGCCGACTTGAGCAGCGCGAATTTGCGCAATGCCAACCTGAACGGCACATATCTGGGTGGGGCCGATCTCAACGCAACGCTCATCACTCAGGAGCAACTCAATCAGGCGCGGCCCCCGGAAGATATTCCGTGATAACACAGGAAGAACGAAACAACCGCCTGGCCCACAGGGCCAGGCGGTTGTTTCGTTCTTCCTACTTCTTCTCCTCATAGAAGCTCTGTCCAGGCTGTCTAAGCTCTGGTGGGAATTCCTGTAACAGCCACAAATTGCCATCGGGATCGTTGAAGCCAGCATACTTGACTCCCTGGACATCAGTGATCTCGCCAACTTCAAGCCCGCGCTTAATGAGCGCTTCGCGAGCTGTGACCATATCGGCTACAACCAGGTGCAGCCCCTTAACCGATCCAGGCTGCATGTCAGTAAGTTCGCCCATGCCAGTCCCAAAGACAATTGAACAGGCCGACCCGGGCGGAGTGAACTGGACAACCCTCATCGTGTCGGTAATCCGCGAATCAACCTCTAATCTAAAGCCGGCCTTCTCATAGAAGGCTCTGGCGCGGTCCACATCAGAAACCGGGACCGGCACCAGCTCAAGTTTCATAGCAGGGATCCCAGAGATATTCTCCTGTGTACTTTCCGCCGTCATGATTTCTCCTTTCAAAATTTCCCAGCGCTGCGGTGTTCGGCCACCTGAGTATAGCATGCATGTTCATAAAAAAACTTCTCCCATCTTGCGGATCTAAGAGCAAGATCCAGCCAATCTTCCCCCTCTTGATGGAGACGCTCATACCGATATCAACTTGTATGGGGCAGGCGGCTCAGCTTATGTCAATGAAGCCGTCCTGTCCCCCACCACCAAAGTAACGTAGAGGAGAATATCTTATGCTCGCAAAAAGCAATAAAGCGCCGCGACAGGTAATACTCTCTATTACCCTGTTTGGAGCGCTTCTTATCACACTGCTCATTGTCCCTATAGGAAAGGTTTATGGCGCTACAACTCATAATGCGTGGCAGAGTGGGCATCGCACATGGCATGCGGTGGTTGGGACTGCAAGCCGGGACCAGGCGATTCAGGGAATGGCCTTCCTGCCGGGCGCGCTCTGGATCGATGCCGGGGATACAGTGGTGTGGACAGTTGGGAGCGGCGAAATCCATACCGTTACGTTTTTGCCGCCGGGCCAGGTGCCGCCGCCGTTTACCGGTACGCCCGACCAGGTTAACAGGGTAGGCGGCAGCGTGTATGATGGCAAAGGCTACTTCAACTCGGGTGTAATGACGACCTTCCCGGCTGCCTCTGGCTTTCCGCACGCCACCAGAACCTACGCGCTCACCTTCGCCGTGCCAGGCGATTTTATCTATCACTGCCTCGTACACCCATCGATGATCGCTGTGGTCCACGTCCGACCAGCGGGCACACCCTATCCCTTCTCACAGGAGGAATATAATAACCGGATACAGGCAGGGACTCAGGCTATTCTGCGCGATGGGCAGAAGCTGACGCGCATCGCACAGAGCAGTTCAAGCAACCACAACGTTACCCTCGGCATAGGCGATGGGCTGGTAAGCGTGATGCGTTTCTTCCCGCAGCGCATCGTCGTTCACGCTGGCGATACGGTCACTTTCACAAATCGCGATGTGATGGAGCCACACACCGTTACCTTTGGCCCTGATCCAAAGAATGACGCGGCCCGCTACGGTAATCCATCCGCATTTAGAGGCCAGCCGCTCAATTCCGGGTTCATCGGAGCATTTCCGGGAACTTTTGGTCCGAGCTATACGGTCAGGTTCGTCAGGGCTGGAACCTATCCGTTCTACTGCGCCCTGCATGACTATCTTGGGATGGATATCACCATCGTTGTTCTCAAGTGAGATCAAAGAACATGAAGGATGCGAGAAGGGTGCGCCTCCTCGCATCCTTCATATTGCTATCCTCTATCTTATACGCGAGTAGACCACAAAGAGCGCAGCGCCCACGATGACCAGCAGAACGCCAATGACCCCCATCACGTAGAATAGAGCGTTGGAGGGACCGCCGGTTGTATTGCTGCCACTGGCCGGTGTGGGAACTGTCGTAACGGTAGAGGAAGGCGCGGCCGTCGGCGATGGCCCGGTTGTGGGCGTCGGAGTGGCCTTATTCTGGATTGTCAATGCATTGGCCTGCGTCTGCGTCATCGTCACCTCGTTGACGGCGACAACACGCACGCTGTACGCGCCCGGCTGGGCAGTAGCAGGGATGGTGAGCGTAATCGTGAAGTTGCCGTTATTATCCGAATTCACCGCCGTGGTAGCAATAGCCTGCCCACCGCCGCCAGGCTCGATGGTGACGCTGAGCTGCTGCGGGGGCAGCCAGTTGGCTCCGGTAATCGTCACCTGGTCGCCCGGCGCAACCGAGGCCGGATTGACTGTGACCGTGACGGCCTGTGCGACGGTGAAGGTATTCGATGAGAGCGTTCTAAAGTTCGGCCCCTGCCCACCGGGACCGATGCCGCAGATATAATAGGGAGTAGCCGGTATGCTCGCATTCCCCGGCCAGGTTGTATTGAGCGTGAAGGCACCGTTGTTCACCGCAACTGTAGGGCTGGTGTTGAATGGGAGCAGGCCGAGGGAGGCGGGAGAGCCATTACCGCTGCATTTGCCCGGATTTGGTGTGGTGAAGAGTCTCAGGGTGCCATCCTGGGGAAAGCCCGAACCGCTGATCTGCACCTGTGTGCCGGGATGCCCTACCATTGGCTGAACAATCGTTATCTGCGCATTTCCCGCCGCATGCGCCGGCAGCATGTGGAGCCAGGCCAGCAGGAAAAATAGCCCCATAGCGCAGGGCACGAGGACAAAATATCTGAGTCTGTGCTTTAACACCATTATCTACTCCCTGATCGATTAAGAGTCTGTCTGGTTCCGGCCACGGCGTTTGCTCGCGCCTGCGGCGTTCGCGGGTGGTGTATTGTGGAGGGGAACAGGCGTGAAGCGCCTGTTCCCCTCCACAATACACCACCCTGGTGCGGCGGATCCGCACGATCTTATGATGTAGCAGTGCGCTGCCGGAGAGCCTCATATACGGCAATGCTCCCCGCGACGGCGGCGTTCAAAGAATTAATCGCGCCATACATCGGAAGCTTGATTAGCAGATCGCAATGTTCGCGCACCAGTCGCCCGATGCCCTTGCCCTCGCTGCCAACGACCAGCGCCAGCGGGCCGGTCAGATCGGCCTGCGTGTAGAGCGTGCGCGCCTCCCCGGCCAGCCCGATTACCCAGATATTGCGTCGTTTGAGAAATTCGATGGTGCGCGTAAGATTCGTCTCGCGGGCGATGAGCAGGTGTTCGCTGGCACCCGCCGAAGTTTTCACAACCGTGGCATTGATCTCGGCGGCGCGATGCTCCGGGATGATAACGCCGTGCATGCCCGCGGCCTCCGCGCTGCGCAGCAGCGAGCCGAGGTTGTTGACATCCTGAATGGCGTCGAGGATGAGCAAGAATGGGGCCTCATTTTTGCGCTCGGCTGCGGCCAGGATCTCTTCGAGGCTGGCGTATTTGCGCTCCGCGACCTGCGCCAGACAGCCCTGGTGAACGGCGCCCCGGCTGATCTGGTCGAGGCGCGCGCGCGGCACGATCTCGACTGGAATATGCCGGCGCTCGGCCTCTTCTCTGATAGCTTTGATGACCGGCGCCTCTCGCTGCCCCTCTGCCAGCAGGAGGCGCCTGACCTGCCGCCCGGCATGCAACGTTTCCAGAATCGGGTTGCGGCCCCAGATATATTCCGCCATGCTTCCTTCCGGCTCTAATTTCTCGCAATATAGTATATTAGAGCCGTCAATCCATAACCATGCCGTGCCAGAGGCGCTGCATCTCAGCCGAAGATTGCAAAAGCGCTTCCAGCCTCCCCTGAGCAGCCACGCGGCCATCTTTGAGCACGATGATGTGATCCGCTCAACCCACATCTTTAAACCACAACCATATTACAACCATACCACAACCACTTGTTCTTGCCTCCATTCCATACCCTCTGTATAATCGACGCATCCGTATGTATCCTCATATATTTGTAGGACACGTTAAGCTGAAAAACGGACAACTCCCCCATCCTGATTCGCCCATTGTCTTCATATGATGAGGAAGGGGAATAAAGAGAGGAAGATGCGATCTATGCTCAAACTATCTCACCGACTCTTCAAAGTTGCATGCCTTGCTGGATTAAGTTTGGCAATGGTCTTGAGTGCCGTCATGGTCATCCGTGTCCATGCTACAGGCCCGGCAAAATTCACTGAGTTCCCGACTCCAACACCCTCCTCCTTTCCGTTTGACATTACCAGGGGTCCGGACAATGCCCACTGGTTCACCGAGAGCACGGGCAACAACATTGCACGAATCAGGCCCTCGGGTGCCATTACCGAGTTCCCCATCCCAACGTCTAATGCTACCCCTACGGGAATTGCGACGGGACCGGATGGAGCACTCTGGTTCACGGAGAATAATCCCAATGCAAACCAGATTGGGCGTGTCACGACACATGGCAGATTCGCCGAGTTCCCGATCCCTACGCCCAATAGCGAAGCCGAGGACATTACGGTGGGATCGGATGGTGCTTTATGGTTCACGGAGCAAGCTGGCAGCAAGATTGGACGCATTACGCTCTCAGGGATCATCACCGAGTTTCCCACCCCATCCCCGAACAGTGCGCCCACCGGCATCGTGCTGGGACCGGATGGAGCACTCTGGTTCACTGAACGTAGTGATCCCGTCAATAGTATTGGACGCATCACCACAAGCGGAAGTGTGAGCGAGTTTCCGATCCCTACGCCGGCAAGCGTAGCTACCAATATTACGGTTGGGCCAGATGGAGCACTCTGGTTCACCGAATATGGTGCCAACAAGATTGGACGCATCACCACAGCAGGCGTCATCACCGAGTTCCCCATCCCGACTGCGGACAGCGGGCCGGTAGACATTGTAAGCGGAAGCAATAATGACCTCTGGTTCACGGAGCAAAACGCTAACCAGATCGCCAGCATCAGCACTGATGGATCCTTCCAGGAGTTCCCTATCCCAACATCCGACGCCGCTCCTGGTGGCATCGCTCAAGGAAATGGCGGGAAATTGTGGTTCACCGAACTCCATGCCAGCAAGATCGGCGAGTTTAAGCCCTGAGAAGTTTAATAATTTAGCATAGTAACGAGGGCTAGCCTTGTTGCCAGCCCTCGTTACTATGCTATGATCGTTGTTTATTCAACCAGCGCCAGCGCCTGTTTCAACTGCGTCAGCGAAGTATTGCCACCGGAACAGACAATGCCAATCTTCTTGCCCTGCAAGCCGGCGCGCTGGCGATAGGCTGCTGCGAGCGCCGCCGCGCCGGCCCCCTCGGCCAGCGTGTGCGCTCGCTCGATCATCCAGATCATGGCACGCTGAATCTCTTCGTCGCTCAGCAGCACGAAATCATCGAGATACTGCCACATGATGCGCTGCGGCAGTTCAAAGGCCACACCGGTTGCCAGCCCTTCGGCAAAGGTGCGGTTCTCCGCGTTCACCACGCGATGCTGGCGCCAGCTTTCGTAAGCGGCGGGGGATGCCTCGGATTGAGCGCCGATGACGCGGATCGCCGGATTGATGGCCTTTGCCACGATGCACGCGCCTGCCGCGCCGCTGCCCCCGCCAACGGGTACAAAGATCGCCTCTATCCCCGGCTCGTCCTCCAGCATCTCCAGCGTATATGTCGCGACGCCAGCGATCAGCAGCGGCTCATTGCCCGAATCGACGTAGCGATAGCCGTGCTCCTGTGCCAGCGCCTCGCAATGGCGTTTGGCGTCATCGAAGCGCGCGCCATGTTCGATAACCTCGGCGCCCATGCCGCGCATAGCCGCGACCTTGCCGGGATTCGCCCCTTCCGGCACCACAATGCGCGCCTTCACGCCAAAGAGCCGCCCCGCATAGGCCACCGACTGCCCATGATTACCTGTCGAGGCGGCGATCACACCACGCTCTCGCTCCTCCTGCGTGAGCTGAGAGACCAGATTGACGCCACCGCGCACTTTGAAGGCTCCCACAGGCTGATAATTTTCGTGCTTGATATAGCTCTCGGTCCCCAGCAGTTCGTCGAGCGCCGGATAGTTGTGGAGGGGTGTGCGCGCCAGATAAGGGCGAATACGCTGCCTGGCGCGCAGCACATCTTGAAAGTCCGGGATATTCATCATTTTTTTCCGGTATTGGGTGCTGAAAGGGCGGCTGCCATTGTCTCGCCCACGCTGACGGTCATTGTTCCATCGGCAGCTTTTGAAGCGAAGGTCAACGAGCTATAGGCCACCGTCACCCGCACCTCGCGGCCACGCATACCAACGTGGACCGTCGATTCTTCAACCAGCTTCTTAATGCGCTTGGCGACGATCTCCGCTCCATGCTGGTCGGCGCGAATGACCGCCGTCATAATGCCGGGACCATTGACCGAGAGCAGATCCTCTTTGCGGATCCTTGTGCGCAGGAAAGGCAGGAGTTTACGCGCCGCCTCTGTTGCCTCGCGGTCCTCGCGCTCGCGGTTGGCGTCGTTGCCCCTGGCCCCTTCAAGCATGAAGCGGAAAACGATAACGCTCTGCGCGTTGCAGATGCGGCGCACCTTGTGCTGGCCGGCCTCCAGATCCTTCGTCGAATCTACCCTCTGCCAGATATAGTGCTCACGCTTGCGCAAGAAGTCATAGTAGCCCTGCAAGCGCGCGATGCCCTCCAGCCCTGCTGCCCCCAGCGTCCATAACGCCTGCCTGGGGCTGCTCATAGTGAAGTCGCGGGTGTAAATAAGCTGCCGCACTATCGGCCCGATCTTCATTGTCGAGGCTTCATAATTCTGCTGCGCGCGCACTTTCAGATGGCCCGCATAGATGCGCCGGCGCTGCTTGAGGAAATCACGAATAGTGAGAGGACCTTTATTATAAACAATACATTCAGGTTTATAGACCAGCTTATAGCCAAGCTGAGAGATGAGGGCCTGAATAGAGATCTCATCGACGGCGCTATTGGTAGGGATGCCGGAGATGACATTGCGGAAAGCGATGACCTCGCCAAGCTTGGCGTGTTTCAGCGCGACGCGATCATGCAGGCGCCAGAGCAGGTGGACGGCATGCCCCATGAACGTATCGGGATCATTGACCGGGATGGGACGGCCCCCCGCCATTCCAATTTCCGGGTTCTTGAACGGCGAGCAGAGATGCTCAATCGCCATCTCATCCGGGATGACATCGGCCCCGACCAGAACGGCGACCTCGCTGCTGGCCTTTTTGAGAAAGAGATTGATAGCGGATGCCTTGCCTTCACGCTTCTCCTGGATATACAGGTGCACACGCGGCTCCTGTTTTGCCACCTCCTGCACGATGGGGACTGTGCGATCAGTGCAACCGCTGGCAACGACAATAATTTCTTCGACACTGATAGACGGTCCTTGTTGAGCAAGCACAGCGCGCAATGTGCGTTCGATATTAGCTTCTTCATTATAGGCCATGATACCAATACTACACCGGATCCTGCTGTCTTCTCCCTCCACCTCCTTATGCGTAGTTTCTAGATGCATCTCGTTATTAACTTTTGCTGCCATTAAGGCATCTCCTTCCGGGATGATGGAGTTAACTGGTAATTTGTTTCTGACTTCCCTGATTATATTGTTATATCTCCTGCACCAAATACGGAGCGGAGCCAGGCATTTCTACCTGGTCATAAGTATATATACTTAGCTTAGCATGTCTATCTATACGAAAAAAGAGCGAGCATGGTTAAGAAACGGTTATGAATATATCGAAATGGTTATGAAGTTGTGATATTTATGTGAGATAAACGTACTCAATATTGATGAGTTTACTATGAAGCGCGCGTTGACATGCGCCGTCGATTCGCCTATACTCATCGGCGTAAATCTCGGAGGGAGCCGTGTCCTCCCAATTCTGAACAATAGAAAGTTAGTATCATCATATCATGCGAGTGCAAGAACACATAAAACTCTCGGCGGCTGCGGCCATCATCGCCGCGCCCTGGCTCAAGCAGGACGTTGTGATCCCGTTTGCCAGCAGTATTCTTATCGATGTTGACCATTACCTCTGGCATGCGATCACTTACCGCACCCTGAGCCTTCGCGCTGCTGTGCGCTTCTACCTGCAAGCTGATCCGCCACCTGCCATAAAGTACTTCCACCATCCATTGTTTCTGGGCTTGCTCCTGTTCCTGGCCGTGCGCCTGCGCTCGCGGCTGCTGGGATTGATCCTCGCCGGCCTGCTCTTCCATGCCAGCCTTGACATAATTCATAATACGCAAATGAGCCGCTTGAAGTATACGCTGAGCGAACAGGCCCACCATCTCTGCTCGGAGTGCGGCCAGTACGTTGATGCGCTGCAACTCCATACCGTCCACTTCACCAGCAACCTGCTGGATCGCTACAATCCGCGGCACTTTGTGGTGCTCTGCCCTCGCTGCCACGAGCGGGCACACCGGCATTCCTGAGGGTGTGCCGCGCGATCCGCGTATCCGTCACCCGCCCATCAACCGTAATATAGGCGTAATTAGTTGCTATCCTTAATGCGTCTGTGATCCCCGGCGCGAGCGAGTGCTCGTGCCTGCTGTACGCTCGATACTCCTCAGTTGCGGTTTCGCCGTATACCGAATAGATACTGGTGGAACATGCGCTTCGCGCATGTTCCACCAGTATCTATTCGGCGAGCGCCGCAGGCGCGAGCCAGCCTGTTGTCTTCGAAGTCGGAGACACGCTCAAGGATTGAGAACCCGGGCATAATCAGGAAAAGATAAAAAGACATGAAGATTGCACAGATAGCGCCGGCATGGATTCCCATCCCGCCCAAAAACTACGGAGGAACGGAGAGCGTCCTTTATCATCTGATAGAGGAACTGGTAGCGCAGGGCCATGATGTGACGCTGTTCGCGCCAGAAGACGCAAAAACGTCGGCCCGGCGGGTCTCGTTTTTCCCAAACTCTCTTCTGGCGGAGAGAATTCCCTGGCAGGCGCACCTCAAAGCCACGTACCACCTGCTGCGGGCTGTGGAGGAGAGCCAGAGGAGTGAGTTCGACATTGTACACTCGCATCTCTCCTCCGCCACGGATCTGCACCTCTTTCCCCTGATGGCTTCTCTCGCCGCGCCGCACGTTACCACATTGCACAGCACCTTTCCCTTTGATCGTATAGGCAACTGGCGAGGAGACGCGGATAGCTATTACATGCGCTGGGCGCCGGAGGTCCCGCTGGTTGCCATCAGCAAGAGCGCCCGCGAACAGGCCCGGCAGCAGCACCCGCTAAAATTTGTCGGCGTCGTCTACAACGGCATATCGCTGCAAGAGTACACGACGCGCAGCAAACGGCGCGAGGATTTTTTCGTCTGGTTGGGACGCTTTTCGCCTGAGAAGGGGACGCATCTGGCGATTGAGGCTGCGCAGCGCGCGCAGGCCCGGCTCGTTCTGGCCGGCACCATTGATCGCTCCAGCAGGGAAGCCAGCGCCTATTTTCAGGATATAATCCGGCCAAAGATCGATGATGAGCAGATTCGCTATTATGGGCCGGCGAACCTGCGCCAGAAGATCAGCCTCTACAGCCGCGCGCGGGGTTTTCTCAATCCCATCGAGTGGGAGGAGCCATTCGGCATGGTGATGATCGAAGCGATGGCGCTGGGCTGTCCGGTCATCTCTTTTGCTCGCGGGGCCGCGCCGGAACTCATTGTTGACGGGAAGACGGGATTTCTGGTGCGGAACGTGAAAGAGATGGTAGATTGCATGGCCCGTGTGGACGAATTTGACCGCGAAGTGGTGCGCAACCATGTCGCTAGCAACTTCTCCGCGCGTGTGATGGCGCAGCGCTATGTGCAGGTTTATGAACAGGTCATTGCGACGCACAAAAGGGCCGCGCCCGCTGCTCAACGCTCCTGAACTTCGTCGGTCCCGCGCTCGCCTGCTTCAATCGGCGGCTCTACGCGCGGCAGATAAAAGCTGAAGATAGAGCCTTCGCCGGGGATGCTTTGCTCCAGCCAGAGCCGGCCTCCCATTGCCTCAACGTAGCGGCGGCAGATGTATAGCCCCAGACCTGAGCCGCGCACCGGCGTAGTAAGCGAGCGAGGTACACGTACAAACTTCTCAAAGATCCTGCTTTGATACTCCGGCAGCACGCCCTCGCCCTGGTCCTGGACGCGCACCACCACCACAGGCTGGTTCGGATCCTCAATCAGTGCACCATGATCGATCTGGTCCTCCGGCAGAAACTCCGTGACCAGCGAGAGCATCATAGAGCAGGCTGAGAGTCTGATGTTGCTTCCCGGGGGTGAATACTTGGCGGCATTTTCGAGCAGATTCGTCATTACCTGGCGCACATGCAGCGCATCCCCACTCACCCACAGATTCTCGGCCACATCCAGCGTGATATCCTGCTCGATGGTCAGCGTCAGCATATTGACCGCAACTTCCGCCGCCGGGAGCACCTGCACCGGGCCAATCTGCAACTCAAGCTTCTTATCTATCGCGCCAATCCTGGCAGCTTCGGTGATGTTGGCTACGATATAGCCGAGCTGCTGGGCCGCGCCGGCGATCTTATCGGCGAAGCGTAGGACCTGCTGCGGGCCAATGCGCGCGCTCTGCCGCTTCAACAGGCTGGCATAGCCGTTGATGGCGCTGAGGGGCGTGCGCAGCTCGTGCGATGCCGTGACCAGAAACTCATCCTTGAGCCTGTTCATACGCTCCAGCTCGGCATATGCCTCTTCCCTCTGCTCAAAAAGCTGCGCGTTGCGAATGGCGCTGATAGCCTGCGCGCAGAGGGCCAGCAGCGTGCCTATTTCTTTGGGGCGAAAGAAACGGCCCGGCGTGAGCGAGGGCACGGCGAGAATGCCGAAAAGCTGATCCTGATGCGACATCGGGATCATTAGCAACTGCTGAATCTGGGTCTCGCGTAGAAAGATGGAGCCGCCCTCGTCACACTTCTGTGCGAGTTCCTCCAACTGTGGCGGATCAAGATGAAAGAAGCTCTCGCTGATCAACTGTTCCAGGCTCGTCCCCTTGAAGGGGAGCCGGATCTTGCTGATGAGATCGTCATGCTGCGCCTGGTTGCGCGGTTCCGTCACCGGCGGGGTACCGCTGCCATCATCTTCCTGACTGATCTTCGTTATCCCGTAGACCGCCTGCGCTACCAGTTCCTCTTTTGTCTGCGACAACTGGAAAAACGCGCAGATCTCTACATTCACCAGCCCTGCCACCGATTTGAGGAAACCATTGAGCAGTTGCGAGAGATCGAGCACCGAACTCATGGATTGCAGAGCGCTATTAATCGCCGCGAGCTGCGCCTCGCGCTGGTTTGCCTCTTGCAGAAGATGGCGATCCCGCTCATAGAGCTTCGCGTTCTCAATGCTCACCGTGACAATCTGTACCATTGTCTCCAACACCTGGATCTCTTCCGGGCGATAGGCATTGGCACGCGCGCTGGTAATAGAGAGCGAGCCGATGACGCGGTTAAACATTTTCATAGGCAGGAAGAGAAACGACTGGGCCTGCCGCTGATCGCCCCAGGCTCCGCTGAGCAACTCATGATAGGTCCTCGCCTTCTGTGGCTCCTGCGCGGGTGAGAACAGGAGCTTGCGCTGTTCCTCATGCGCCACCAGCCACCAGACGGGCCGGTCCTCCTTGAGCATTATCGCGGGCTGTTCGGCCAGCGTATCGGCGCGCATGCCATTGTGAACGGCGAACACATCATAGATGCGCCTGGTGTCGCGATCATAGAGCGTGAGGAGCATAGAAGAGGCATCGACCACCTGCGTCGTGAACTGGTAGATATTTTCAACCAGGTCTGACAAATTCACACTGGTAGGGAACGCTGTGCTGATGGCCTGTAAGCGCTGCAAATATTCGCTGGCGCGGCGCTGGGCGCGCTGCAAACTTTCGTTTTGCAGGTAAAGCGCGATACGTTCTGCGTACTGGCAAGCCTCGGCACGCTGTCGCGGGTGGAATCCTGTGCCCAGCGCCTTCGTGAGCTGGTACAGCACAACAACGCCCATGATAGCGGGCTGGCACGCTCTACCATGTACTTCATCGATGAGCGCAGGTTCCTGGAACGGTACAACGAGATATGCGGTGGGAGTGATATCCATATGATAGGGGAGTAGCTGATTGCCATGTATACTGGCAATGTACTCCTCATGGCTCATGAGGTAAACCTCCCTTTTGAGCCATGCAAGGCCAATGAGGTCCTGTCCCCTGGCGTAAGTGCTGCCAACGGCAAAAAGTTCGCTCTGCTGCGGGAGAATTTCGTCTACTTCCTCCACTGTGGATGGGCCGGGGTGCTGCCGCACTGCCGCGCTATCGCTCTCCAGATATACCGTCATACGGCGTCTGACGCTTCTCAGCGCGCCATGCCCGGGAGCGGTGGGAGAAGGGAGCGCGTTTATAGACCGCGTGCGCAGATGCAACTGTACCCTCATCTGGTCGATGCGTTCATCGAGGAGAGCGATGCATGCCCCATGCGCCGCGAACTGCGCCATCATCTGCCTCAAGAGATGCTTGAGCAGCGGCGATGGGTAAGTTTCATCGGCGCTGGATTCTGGTCCCTCCCAGGTAGAGGTCGCCATGTATAACTCCTCACGATGCTAGCGGAAAACTCCAGGCGATACAGGATCCCTCATTCTGTGCGCAGCGGTGCGATGATGAAATGGAACGTTCCAGGCCAGCAATTCTTTACGCACCGGGGGACATTCCTCCTCCGGTTGTTATCTTTCAGCATCGCGCCGCTGCGCACAGGCAGGTCTGGTACAGTAAGTTTTAATGGCCCCCCGGCGCTCGGTATACGGACGCAAAGGCGGCAACTGTCTCATACGGCGTAGCATACCATAATGGTACGTGCTATTCAACTACAGCGTTCCAGATAAAAGGACAGGAGCGGGGAAGCCGTATCCGGTATGGCAGAGAGGGAGAAGATCATATCCCCATAATGGTGTGGATATACGCGCGCGTCTCGGCCGGGAGGTAGTTCATCCAGTTCGCACCGCCCACACTGACAGCGTATGATACGGTAGCGCTACCGGCATTATAAGCGGCGAGGGCTTTGGCGTAATCGCCGCCGTACTGCCTCGAATAGCTCGCCATATATTGTGCCGCGCCCTTGAGCGCGGATACGGGATCGTAGGGATTGATTCCGAGACCGGCGGCTGTGGAGGGAACAAATTGCGCAATGCCTACCGCGCCCGAAGGAGATACAGCGTTGGGATTGAAACCGCTTTCGACGTAGATCTGGCGCACGAAATAATCCGGGTTGATGCCAGCAGCGATAGCATCCTGCCGCGCAAGCGCGACGTACTGGCTCTGTGGCAGGTTCAGCGCCGGGGGCGCGGGTGCGCTGGACGTTTGCGCCTGCGTTGATGCCACGATGCTGCCCACGATGCTCCAGTTCTGCTCCTGAATATGTACCCACTGAACCACGTTACCAAAGAGAGGAATGCTGTTCTGCCCGCTATTGAGAGGCGTCAGGGAGAGCAGAGCAATGATAAGCACAAGCACGATCACCCCGACAATAATTACGTAGCGCAGCCGTGGCGACATACGCCGGACCGCCTTGAGGTCATCGGCGGTTGTCTGGGTGCGCCTGCGACTGCCGGGAATGACTACCGGGGGCCGCGCCGGCGGCGCCATCGTAGACTGGAGCGCGGTAATAAGGGATGAGGTCGATGCTATATCATGCAATGGGCCGGACACGGGCTGCTTCGGCACGATGCGATGCCGGCCAGTTGTAATCGCCGATTGCCGTACACCAGGGGAGCCAGTCGGGGGACGAGCGATGGGTGTAATGGGTGGGCGTGGCGGAAAACTATCAGGATAGCGCTCTCCCGTCATATCAACCTGGTCGGGCCGAAACGGCTGAAGAGGGTTATACTGTGACATGACCTACCTCATTACGCAACTACGAAAAAGTCTAAAGCCGGGCTATCTGTCCTGAGTCTATCTAAATCGACCGGGGTACGTCAATTTTTCGGGTGAAGGGGGGTTAAAAGTAATATCAGGTTCGGGATAGCAGCGAGGCATAGAGGCGCTCGTAGGCGTCGAGCGTGCTCTTAAATGAGAAGTTGCGTGCGATGTGCGCGCGGCAAGCGGCGCGCGAGAGCGAGGTCAGGTCATCGACCAGCGCCGCCGCTCGTGCACAATCCCCCGCCTCTACCAGGAACCCCGTCTCTCCGTGGCGAATGATCTCTTCCGCCGCGCCGCGCCTGAATGCGATTACCGGTGTCCCCGCCGCCATTGCCTCAATCGCTGCCAGGCCAAATGGCTCGTCCCACTGAATGGGGAAAAGCAGGCCGCGCGCCTGGCCCATAATCTGCCAGAGTGCTTGATGCTCCAGATGTCCCAGGTAGACCACGCGCTCGCCTGCCCATTTGAGCAGGGGCACGATGCGCTCTTCATAATAACGACGGTCATAGACGCCCC
Organism: Ktedonobacteraceae bacterium; assembly: GCA_035294325.1. Lineage (GTDB taxonomy): Bacteria > Chloroflexota > Ktedonobacteria > Ktedonobacterales > Ktedonobacteraceae > DATGLE01. Next base: position 17,289 of record DATGLE010000193.1, read on the forward strand.
CGGCGATCAGCAGCCGGGCGCGCGCTCGTTCCGCAATCTCAATGGCGGCCTCAACGCCTTTTTCTGGCGTGATGCGCCCGGCGAAGAGCAGCGGAGCATCACCGGCGACATGAGTGGCAAAAGGGATAGCGTCAGGGTCGAGGCCATCATAAATGATGTGGTCGAAGGGAGTATAGTCGGCATAGGTGCGAGCGCAGGCATGGGAGACCGTAACCAGGGTCTGCGGGTGCCCCTGGCGATGCAGCGCGGCCAGCGCCGCGTTGATCTCCGGTGTGACCGCCGGAAGGTGAACGGTATGGATAACGGGCAGCGCATCGATCAGCGCGCTACAGGCAAAGCAGGGCCAATCGAAAGCGTTGGCATGAACAAGATCGAATTCATGCTGGCGCCGGCGCAGGTTGAGAAAGAGTTCGAAGAAGAGGTTGGCCTGGGCAAAGAAGCCGGGATCGGCGGGGCGCTCGTGAGCGGGCGTGGAGAAATCGGCGGGCCGTACTATCTCCGGCACTGCTATCGGCTCAAGCACGACGCCGGGCACCGCCGAGCTGTCCCTGGCGAAGAGCGTGACGCTGTGCCCGCGCCGAACCAGTCCCTGCGCAAGTTCGGCAACGAATACCTGCGCGCCTCCGGCGTAGGGCTGCGCGATAGCCGTAACGAGCGGGGCAACGAGCGCAATTCTCATCCTTTTCCTCGATTGTCAGTGGTTAGAGGCGGTATCTTCCCAATGCGCAGCGGCGCGACACATCGCGCCGCTGCGCAGAAACTTACTTCTCGCGTCCCCCTCGATAGGTGGCGATATTGTTCTCGGTTTCGTGCAGCTTCACCTCGTAGAGCAGCCCCGGCGGAAAAGCTGGCGCCAGCCGTTCCCAGAACTTGAGCGCCAGCATCTCGGCGGTGGGGATGATGCCCTCCAGCCAGGGCACATCGTGGTTGAGGTGCTTATGATCTACCTCCTGCACCACCTGCTCGTCGATAATTCTTTTCATCTCGGTCAGGTTCAGCACCATGCCGGTTCGCGCGTCCGGCGTTCCGCACACCGTCACCTCCAGAACGTAGTTGTGCCCGTGGCCGCGCGGATTGGCGCATTTATCGTAGAGGGCGTAGTTCTCAGCTTCAGAAAAGGAGTTGCTCCAGAGACGGTGAGCCGCGCTGAAGGTTACGCGCCGCGTCAGGTAAACCATCATTGTTTCCTCTATTAGCACTTGCGAGACTTCTAGCACATCCAGCTAAACGAAAAGTAATGTCGGGGGAAACATCCCCGCGCCCCTGGCACTCTATGCGTTCGTGAATAGCTCGATATTGCTTCCATTGAACATCCTGCCGGAATCATCGGCCAGGAAAAGCAGGATCTCGGCCAGATCCGCCGGAGCCATCCCCGCCTTTAACTGAGGAGCGGCCTCGCGCAGCATCTCGGTATCAACTGCCCCGGGACTGACGGCGCACACACGGATATTGTACGGCTTACCTTCCACAGCGAGGATCTCGGTCAGACCAGCCACCCCTGACTTCGAGACGTTATACGCGCTCAATCCCGGGAACTTCTCCACTCCCTTGACGCCGGAAAGCGAGGAAAGGTTGATAATCACTCCCCGCTGCTGCTGCGCCATGACGCGAAAGGCTTCCAGACAGCACAGAAATGTGCCGCGCAGATTGACGGCAAGCACACGATCCCAGGTGGCTACATCCATTTCAACAAAGGGACGCCGCACTGTCATTCCCGCGCAGTTGATGAGTATATCTACACGCCCATAGGTCTCGCCGGTGCGCTGAAAAAGCGCCCGCACATCTTCTTCGCGCGCGACATCCCCGGCGATAGCAAGCAAGTGATTCTGCTGCACAGCGCCCGAGCGCGCAATCTCGGCAACGGCCTCTTCAAGATGCTCTGCGGTGCGGCTGAAGAGCACGACGCGCGCACCATTGCGCGCGAAGAGTGCAGCGGTGGCCCGGCCAACGCCGCGCCCCGCACCCGTAATAATGGCGACTTTATCTTTGATGCTCATGGTAGCTATTACTTCTCGTGATTCAGCTCAGTCATCCTGAGTGCCACCCATGTCATCCTGAGTGCAGCGAAGGATCTGCATGGGCTACAGCGGCTCCTTGGCTGCGCTCAGGATGACATTCTCGTCTCGCCCAGCTTCATCCCTCTGTAGATGCTATCAATGGGAAACTGAATTTCCAGGCTCTCTAACTTTACCTCGCTTCCCGGCCCGAACGTGGTGATCGTCCACTTTCCATTGTCGCGGTGATAAACCTCTATCATGATGCTCTGCGAATCAACTATCACGTATTCCTGCACAGTTGAACATTCGCGATAGTAGAGAGATTTCTTTCCTCTATCAATAAATTCGGTGCTCGGAGAAAGCACTTCGACGACGACACGTGGATAATGGATCGTATCGACCAGTTCCTGATCGCGTGGATCACAGCTTACCGCGATATCAGGATAGACATAGCGCGATTCGGAAAGCTGCAAACGCATATCCGAGTCATAGACGCAGCAAGGGCCGCCCTCTAGCAGCCTTTCAAATGCGGCTATAAGCCTTACTTTAATCATGGAATGATAACTGGAACCGCCGGCCAGCATTCTCAGCTCGCCGTCCAGGTATTCATAGCGCGCAGTTTTGCTATTATTGTCAAGTATGAGATAATCTTCTACATCCATAATTGGATATTCGGACGCGTTTGGATATTTCGGTAACGCCATAATGCCCCTCCTCAATGCAACTTATGAATAGATAATACCATATTCCGCCTTTCTGAGCAGCCAGGGCTTGTGAATGATCTGTGCTCCTCGCGCCTGCGGCGCTCAGAAATGTTCAGAGAGGACATGTTATGCGGGGCGCAGCCCCCGCATAACATGTCCTCTCTGAACTTGAAGGCCCGCTTCGCGAGCCTTGAGGCTCAAGGAGTGTGTGGAGGCTGGCTACGCCAGCCTCCACACACTCCTTGAATATTTGCGAGCGCCGCAGGCGCGAGGAGTGCGCACGATACTTGTTGAAACATTCTGACCTCTGTTATAATGCAGAGTAACCACTTTTCCAGCGAAAACAACCTGTAAAGGGGTAAGGGGTGTAAGGTCTGGCAGCGGGTAACATAGAGAGCGCTTCTCATCGAGCAGGCGTGCAGAGGAAAGTATGACCACCAACACCGTTCTATCTGGCTCACTGAAAGATTTCGGACTGGTAGAAGTCCTGCAAGTTATGGAACTGGGAGAGATGACCGGGGCTATCCACCTCAAGCACAATAACGGGCGCGTGGGGATTATCTACTTCAATGAGGGCAAGATGGCTAACTGCTCCGAGTTCGATCCCGGCGCCCTGACGCTGGGCGATGTGTTGCAGCAGTTGGGCATGACAACTTATCACCATATCGAGCAGGCTTTCGCGCAGCAGTTGCAGGATCCCTTCGGCAAGCGCATCGGTGAGCGGCTCGTGGCGATGGGGGCAATCAGTGATGAACAGTTGAAGGAGGCCCTGCGCACGAAGGCTCTGTGGACGGCGCGCGAACTGGCGCTCTGGCAGGAGGGGAGCTACGAATTTTTCGCCAGCCCCAGTGTGCAGAAGCTCTTACCCTATGGCGAGTCCTCTCTCGATCTTGCCATCGTGCGCGTGACAATGGAGATGGTACGCTACGGCGATGAATGGCAGGAATTGCGCAACTACCTCCCGCAGGGCATGCGTACAGCGCTCCAGATGGCGCCTGCCATCCCCTATGCCATGCGCTTCGATATGCGCACGCTGGAACTGCTCACTCATGTTAATCTCTATCGCAAGGTCCGGCGCATCGCCACCGCCATGCGCCGGCCGGAACTGGACGTGGCGCGCGAACTGGCGCAACTGGTGCGCCAGAAGTTCCTGTTGCCCATCTTTCAGGAAGTGGCATCGCATAGCAATGGGCGTAAATTGCGATTGCCAGATCCCGCCGAACGCCTGCGCCTGGAAGATTTCGAGCTGTACAATCTCATCAGCCGCATGGAGCAGGAGTGGGCCAGACGGCGTACACCCGCCGAGCAGTTGCCCGCTCTCGTCGAATTTATCAACTGGACGATGGATGCCCTGAGCGAGACCTATCGCGCCAACGGCACCGAACTGGATCCCAACACGCTGCGCACATTGATGTACAACGAGAATCTCCACCATATGGGCACCTACGAGTTTCGCGTCGATCAGAATCACATCGATGTCGATCACTTCTCCTCACTGTGCAACGAGGTACTGAGCGGGGAGATACACAAGGCCGAGAGCTTCTATGATGAAGCCTCAACCGTCCTCCAGCGCCTGCTCTCCTGCATCTTCGATTCGATCAACGCACGCGTTGCCAACCCGCGCGAACGCCTGGAGAATCAGGAGGTATGGGAAGCCATGTTCGATCAGTTCGCGCAGCAGCGCAGCCAGCCTCTGCTATAACATAATGCCATCAGCAAAACACGGACCGGCCTCTGGCCGGTCCGTGTTTTGCTGATGGCATTATGATCGGTGCGGCGGATACGAGACGAATACGCTCTTGATCTCGCTAAATTCTTCAACGGCAGCCGCACCAAGCTCGCGGTGTCCATTGCCGCTCTGTTTCATGCCACCAAAGGGTAGATGGATCTCGGCGCCAGTCGTGCCCGCATTGAAGTAGACCAGCCCCGACTCGATATCGCGCATAGCACGGAAGACGAGCCGCATATCTTCTGTAAAGAGCGCGGTTGAGAGGCCATACTCCGTTGCATTGGCTACCTGCACGGCCTCCTCGTAGGAAGCGACGGGCAGAATCGAGACGAAGGGGCCAAAAATCTCTTCGCGAGCAATGCGCATAGCGGGACGAACCTCGGTGAAGATGGTAGGGCGATAGAAGGCGCCATCGCTATAGGCGCCCCCGGTCAGCGGAGCGCCACCCGTGAGCAGTTGCGCGCCCTCCTGCTTGCCGATCTCCGTATATTCATGTACCGCCTTCACGCGGTCTTTATTGACCAGCGGCCCCATATCGACATCGGGATCGAGGCCATCGCCGATGCGCAGGCGCTCGGCAGCGGCCACCAGGCGGTCCGTGAACGCCTTCAATATCGGGCGCTGCACAATTACGCGGCTCGTCGCGGTACAGCGCTGGCCCGTCGTGCCGAACGCACCCCATGCCACGCTCTCAACGGCGAGGTCAAGGTCGGCGTCCTCCAGCACAATCACAGCATTCTTGCCGCCCAGTTCCAGCGCGCAGCGGCGCAGGTCGCGCCCGCAGATCTCGGCCACACGCCGGCCGACCTCGGTTGAGCCGGTCAGGGAGATCATATTCACGCCCTTATGGCTCGCCAGAGCATCGCCAAGCGTGCCGCCGGGGCCGGTGACAACGTTCAGCACGCCGGGAGGCAGGCCAGCCTCGCTCAGCATCTCGGCCATCTTGAGCGCGAGCAGCGGCGTGTCGCTGGCCGGCTTGAGGATCACGGCATTGCCAGCCAGCAGCGCAGGGAAGGTCTTCCAGGCTGGAATAGCCAGGGGGAAGTTCCACGGCGTGATAATGCCGACGACGCCGAGGGGCTGGCGAATGGTCATACAGAATTTGTTAGGGATGCCCGAGGGCAGCGTCTCACCTTCCGCGCGGCGGCCCTCTCCGGCGACAAATTTAGCGACATCGATGGCGGTCTGTACATCGCCGAGCGTCTCTTTGAGGACCTTGCCCATCTCGCGCGTCATCAACGTGGCAAGCTCCTGTTTATACTGGTCCAGCAGGAGCGCCGTCCGCAGCAGAATTTCGCCGCGCTGGGGCGCAGGTGTCGCGGCCCATCCGCGCTGCGCCCTGGTGGCAGCCTCTACGGCGTCGTCCAGGTCGGCGGCATGCGATTTTTGATAATAGCCGATGACTTCACTGCTGCGAGCGGGGTTCGTGCTGATGAAGGTTTCGCCGCTGCGCGAGGCGCGCCATGCGCCATCAGT
>DATGLE010000194.1:0-56575 GCA_035294325.1 Ktedonobacteraceae bacterium
CAGTATTGGCAGCGCGGGCAGTATCTTGAGTATTGGCGGTGCAGGTACAATTCTGGGTATCGGCGGCAGAGGCATATTTCAGCGCAAGGGTCAGGATTCCGCTGGCAGGCTGCTTTCCTTCAAAAGAAGCAGCTAACCTGGCTCACACAGGTTCGACAGGCACCGCCTTCCCGCCGTTCTGGCTCACACAGGTTCGACAGGCATTGCCTTCCCGCCGCTCCGGCTCACACGGCTTCGACAGGCACCGCCTTCCCGCCGCTCCGGCTCACACAGGTTCGACGGGCACCGCTTTCCCGCCGCTCCGGCTCACACAGGTTCGACAGGCACCGCCTTCCCGTAGGGGCGCTGCGAGCGGCAGCGAGCAAGCCCGCCGCTCACCGCGCCCCTCCACAGATACCGTGACGTTAAAAAACATGCACATGGGCGTTAATTAGAGCCTGATTGGATTCTGCTGCCCGTCGGTCAGATCGTACATCGTCCGCGCCGGATCGGTATGCTGACGGAGCCAGGCTTGCAGATCCTCACTCAGCGGCTCGCCATTCCAGACGGTGAGCGAGTAGTCGTCCTGCTGGATCAGGCGCGTCAACTGCGGCCAGGAGGCCGGCAGCAGACAGGCGCGCACAGGAAAGGTGACTTGCGACACCCCCCGGCATACGGCCAGCATTGCATCGACGTTGCGGGCAGTATAAGAGAAATGCGGATCCGAGTGCGTCGTCCAGCCAATTGAGAGGATGCCCTCTGGATACAATTCCTGGCATATCGCGATGAAATCAGTCGCACGAAACCGCGAGGGCCAGGCGCGATTTCCCTGGAGGATATCAGCATTCAGCAGGACGGGGCGAGAGAGCGCTGCCATGCGCAACATCTTCAAACAGGGAGCCAGCGCCGCCGGATCCTTAAAATCGAGCTTCAACCCCTGCCGCGAGGACTCCATAGCCTGTAACAGATCTTCAAACGTCAGATCACTCTCGCGCAGCGGCGGGTGCGCCGCCACCGGCTGTCCACGCGCGGAAGTGCAGATATCGCTTTCAATCATCATGATCTGCGGATCATCGAGGAAGCGCCGCAGTCGCGCTTTGCTATTAACCGCGTGCGCCCAGGTAATATCGCCCGGCGTATCGACGCAATAATGTTCTTGCAGGTAGGATACTAATGCTTTCATTCAACTAAATCACTGGCGCTTTCATTTGAGAATATTAACCATCAAGTTCGGGAATTTCTCCTCTGTGCGTAGCTGCGCGATTGATCGCGCTTATCCGGCTCCAGAAGGGCATCCAGACTCGATTCAGGCTTTATTTCAAAGTTCCGCTGGGCCACATCGCCAGCAGCAGAATATCCTGCTGGGTGAACCAGACGGTGCCATTACTCTGTACGACCAGCCCATCGTATGGATGTGCTATTTTGTTCGGGAGCCGCTTCGTCACGACCTGTCCCGTTCTGGGATTCAGGTAGCCGACCCGCTGGGATAGCGAGTCATCGAACCAGACATTGCCATGTGAGTCCACGCCGATGCCTGAGATATGCGTATTATAACACGCATCTGGATTAGGACAAATGTTTGATGAGACAAAGAAACTGCGGCTGTCGCTGGTCGTGGGATTAAATTCCCCGATGGTGCCCTGAAACCCGCCGGTAAACCAGACGTTGCCCGCACTATCGGTAGTAATCATATGCGGGCGCGCGGTATCAACTGCGTGCTCCACAATGGTCGCTTTGCCCGAGAGTGAGGGGACGAAGAAGCCAATCTGCCCCAGCCCCGCTTTATTTTCGCTAAACCAGACGTTGCCCTGCGGATCCATCGTGATACCATAGGGTTGACTGTTGGGCGTCGGCACAGGATTCTCTACGAGTTTGTGCGTCCGTGGATCAAAGAAGCCAATTTTGCCGGCCTTGAGCTCGGTGAACCAGATGTTTCCGTTCTTGTCAATAAGAAGGTCATAGGGCATGCTGCCCTTCGTCACGGCCCACTGCTGCCAGCTTTCTGTCTGCGGATTGAGTTCGCCAATTGCATCGCTGTTGGGCTGGGTAAACCAGATGTTCCCGGCAGCGTCCAGAGCAACAAAGAGCGGGCTGGAGAAACCGGGCGGCTCTCCGTAAGCGCGGATAAAGCTGCCATCGGCCAGGGCGTACTGACCTATCGTACCGGCTATCACCTCATGGCATGTTACCAGCGGCTCACAGCCCGGCTCTCCCACCCAGACAAACCCGCGTCTTTCATCGATGGCTATGCCCCAGGGCATGGTCGTGGTGGGGGTCTGGCTTGCAATGGTCGTCTGGGCGCGGTGAGCAACCGCGGGCGTTTCGTTCGAGCGATTGCGCTGCACCAGCATCTGCGGGGCTACCGGCACCTGTGAAAAGAGGCTTCCCCCGGCTATGTAGAGTCCCACGCCTACCAGCACAATCACTATCAGCAGGCCCACCCCCACACCGATCACCGCCTTACTGCTGCGCCTCACATCCCTGGACGTACTTGCATTGGCTGATCGTTTCTTCATCTTCCGGCTGACCTCAAATATGCATTGGCCCTTCTCATAAGCAGGTCCCATCTGGCACTGACGTTATATACTATGAAATAGACGCAGCAAAGAACAGAAAACAGGTTTTTCAAAGAGTATCATGATTCCCAAATTTTAGTTATCGAAGCAGCTTCTTATAGGAAGCTTTTCCCACCCACCTGAATATACTACCAGAAGAAGCTCTTTGTTGCACTACTTTTAATGATACGTTATCTTTAAATGAACATTTAGCGCCTATTTGTGTGGAGGTTCTCAGGTGTCTTCATCTTATCCTGATTATAACCGCATATCCGTTCAAACCTGCCTCCGCTGCGGGGTAGTGCTGCCACCCAACGAGTATCGGTGCTATCGCTGCGGATACATTAACGCACCGTCCCGGGCAGGAGCCGCGAAAAATGGGGCGCCGCCCGCCCCATCTGAGAGAAGACGGCGGCGCAATCGGCGCGAACTGCCCCTGGCCTTTATTATCGGCGTCGCCGGTCTATTCATCCTGCTACTGGAGGTGGGCGTTTACGGCTCCCAGTACCTTTCAGCGCAGACGCGGGCACGCGCGGAAGCCCTCGCCACACAGATTGCCGCTAAACCTGAGGGATCCCCGCTCTTTGCCGACACTTTTGCCAATGATGCCAATGGCTGGAACCTTCAAGGCGAGGCGCCTGGAGTCGCGGTCTCGCTCGCCGGAGGCGCGCTGACCCTCACGGATACTACCCATACTCTGCTCTGGGAACTGGTGCCCGGCACGCGAACTTTCAGCGATTTCAGGCTCCTGGTTGATGCTACCCTTACGAAGGGCGATCAAAATAATGGCTACGGTGTCTATATCAGGGGCACCGCCAACCAGCAGAGCGATCTCGCGACGTATTATCGCTTTGAGCTATATGGCGATGGGACATATGCCATATTCAAAGGGGTTGTTGACGCAAACGGCCAATCTACGGCTACGAAGATTGTCGATTACACGCAGTGCGCGGCAATCCAGCCGCAGGGCCAGGTGAATCACATCCTGATCACCGCCAACGGCCCCACGCTATCATTCATGGTCAACGGTCAAACATTGAAGGTGTTTAATGATAGCAGCTACACCAGTGGCTCCGTCGCGTTGTTCGTCTCGAATCTACCCGAAGCGGCGCCGGGAGCGCAGGCGCGCTTTTCCAACTTCTCTATCTACCCGCTGCATTAGCAATATTATTCAACAGGCGCTGGCTCCCTCCCTGTGGGGAGGGAGCCAGCGCCTGTTGAATAATATTGCTAGCGAGTATCGAGTTGCTCAGGATCAACGTGCAGTTCCCGCGTCGCACCCTCTATGCGCGCCCTGATGACGACGCTATCCGACTCCTGGCGAATAACGACAGCGGGTACGGGCATACAGTAACGCTCGCGCTGATAATGCCATGTTACCAGCTCATGCTCGCGAAATGCTTTCTTGTCCCGCACATTCTGCATTTTCCTATTCCCTTCTATTATTCCCTTCTATGATCTGCTAATTCCTGTGCAAATGAAAAATGGGCTGCGCCCGGCATTAATGTTAGTATATTGTTGAGGGATTGTCAATTTAGATGCACCGTTTGGGGATGATGATGGGAGCAAGCACGGGAGCCAGTGTCGCAAGCAGGATGATCGCGCCTCCTATGAGCGTGCGCAGACGCGGAACCTCGTCCAGCAGGAGCAATGCGAAGAGAATGCCCCAGACCGGCTCCAGGCTACCGAAGAGGCTGGCAAGCTGCGCGGTAATGTCGCGCATGCCGGCAATGAAGAGCGTATGAGCGATAGCGGTGCAGCCGACGCCAAGCAGGAGCAGAATGCCAAGCTCGCGCGGCGTGAAGAGAGTCGTAGTGGGCAGTAGAAAGAGAGTCGGCAAAAGTACTATGGCCGCACAGCCGTCCTGGTAGAGACTGATGGCGAGACTGGCGTAAGACTTGCCCAGCCAGCGGTTGATAACCGAGAGCAGGGCGAAGGTGGCGCCGGCAAGCAGCCCCAGCATAACGCCAAGCGTGGCGGCGTTGGTCAGCGAAAAAGAGGGAACCAGCAGATAAATACCGAAGAGGATTACGAAGGCGGCGGCGATCTGGAAGCGATTCGCCCGCTGGCGCAACAGCAGAGGCTCAAGAAAAGCTGTGAAGAGAGGGAAGGAGGAGAAGGAGAGCAGGCCAATGGCGACGTTGGAGACGGAGATGGAGGCGAAGAAGGCGGTCCAGTGGACGGCGAGCAGTGCCCCCTGGCCGATGAGCAGCGCAAGATCGCGGCGCCGGCGTGGGCGTAGATCGACGCGGCGTGCAAGCACCACAATCACCAGCGCCCCCCCGGCGAAGACGACGCGCCCCAGCACAATCAGCGGCGCCGGCAGCATGCTGAGCTTGCCCAGCACGCCGGCCAGACCAAAGAGCAGCACGGCGATATTGGCGCTCAACAGGCCGCGCGCCGTATTTACTTCCGATTGCACGATATCTCTATTCATAGAAACCTATAATTAAGGGCCGGCCTGCCCGTCCGCCCTGGGCCGGCCTGCCCGTCCGCCCACGGCCGGCCTGCCCATCCGCCCTGGGCCGGCCTGCCCACCCGCCCTGGGCCGGCCTGCCAACAAGACGACCGCAAGGGTCGTCTCTACATGTAGAGGTGAGGAACCCTGGCCGGGGGAGCAGATAATGCCCTCGTCTTCTCCCTGAGACCCCCGTTTATGCGAGGCGTTTGATAAGGGGTAGACGTACCTCAAAGGTCGAGCCTGCGCCTATCTTGCTCTCTACCAGAACTTCTCCGCCGTGGGCCTGCACAATCCATTGTACAATAGCGAGACCCAGCCCCGTACCCCCCGGTTCCCCCTCAGAAGGAGTTGCCCGCAATTCCTCCCGCCTGTTGTGCGAACGCGCCCTGTCCACGCGATAGAAGCGATCAAAAAGATAGGGCAGATGCTCCTCGGCGATGCCCGGCCCGTCGTCCCGCACGCGGATGACGCCCCATTTACCGTGCTTCTCCGCTACTTCCACGCATACGCTCTTACCGATGTCTCTGGTATACTTGATCGCGTTCTCGACAAGGTTCATCACCATTCTGCTCAGATATTGCTGATCGCCCATCACTGGCATCTCGGGCAGATTGCCGGTCGACAGCGTAATGCCGCTCTGCCGCGCCAGCGGAAGTAGCCGCTCGACGCAATCCAGCGCGACATCGCTCAGATCAACCTCCTCCAGATGCAGCGCGATCTGCCCGGTATCGGCCCGCGCCAGCAACAACAGGCTGTTGACGACTGCGGTCATGTGTTCGTTCTCGCTCTGTATCAATTCCAGGACCTGCCTGTACTCCTCGGGCTTGCCCAACTGCGTCAACGCACGGTTGATCTCCAGGTTGATGATCGTGAGCGGTGTGCGCAACTCGTGGCTGGCGTCGGCAGTAAAGCGCGTCTGGCGTTTGAAGGCAGCTTCCAGGCGGCCTAGCATCTGATCGAAGGTGGCGGCCAGTTCACCAAACTCATCGCGGCGCCGCAGATTCAAACGGCGGCGCAGGTCGCTCGCATTGATCTCATTTGCCATGCGCGTAATCATCTTTACCGGGCGCAGCGATTTACCGGCCAGCCAGAAACCGCCAATAGCCGCTGCCAGCAGCCCCAGCATGCCATGAAAGAGCCAGATAGCCAGCAAGGGCATCCGAAATTCTTTTTGCAGACCAATTGCCAGAATAGCAATACGAGTATTTTGATACAAAACAGGTGTAACCAGCACGCGATAATCGTTGCCCCCCCACCAGCTACGCCAGCCATTGTTATGCCAGCCATTGGAACGGGGCTGCGGCATCGTGAGATCAAAGAGCGCCTGGCCGCTTTGCGCCCTGTTCTGCAATTGCAGGACGACACTGGATGGCAGCGTACCACGCTTATCCAGAACGACCCCATCGGTGCTCAGCAGGAGCACGAATTCGTCCGCAGAAAGCGTCTGAGGCTGCACGGCCGGGGACTGACCACTCAGGATGGCCCGTCTATAACCGGAGCCAAGCTGCTTCGCGTCCTGATACAATTGCGTTTCCTGCTGGCTGGCTGCGCTGGAATTAAGATATGTTGTGTAGTAGAGGCTGCTGCCGAACAGGGTCATAATGAACGCCATAACCGCCAGGTACCAGAGCGTCAGGCGTACTCTTACGCTGGAGAAAAATGAGCCAGAGATGTGTGCGGATCTTCGCCGTTTCATAATAATTAAGCCGAACATCTCCTTTGTGCGCAGGTGCGCGATTTACCGCTCGTCTACGCCCATCAATCATTGCCAGATCATTTTATTAAACCGCATCACTGCGTTCCTGCCGTGGAGAAGACAACCGGTAGCCAATCCCTCGAATAGTTGTCAGCAACTTTACCGCGAAAGGATCATCGATCTTGCGGCGCAGCCGGCGCACGTAGACATCGATAACGTTTGAGTTCCCTTCAAAATCGTAGTTCCAGATATGCTGCTCGATCATCTCACGCGTCACCACGCGGTCAGGATGATACATGAAGTATTCAAGCAGCGCAAACTCCTTCGGCGTCAACTCGATGCTGCGCCCATCCCGCTCGACGCTGTGTGTTACCGGATCAACGACGAGACCACCCAGTTCCAGGCGCCCGTTCGTGTAGGGATGCTTGCGGCGCAGTAAAGCGCGCAAACGAGCGAGCAACTCACGCATCGCGAACGGCTTCACGAGGTAATCATCGGCGCCACAATCCAGGCCCTCTACCCGATCATCGATGCTATCGCGGGCTGTTAAGAGCAATATCGGTATATGAATACGCCTGCGGCGCAGTTCGCGGCAAACTTCCAGGCCATCCTTCTCGGGCAAAAGGATATCGAGAATGATCAGATCATACGGCGTCAGTTCCGCTAAATCCTGCCCCTCCCGCCCATCATAGGCGACATCGACGCTATAGCCCTCGTGCTCCAGGTTCATTTGCAGCGAACTGCTGAGGCGGTGATTGTCTTCGACTACCAGGATTCGCATACTGGCTCTCCTTCAACGGGAACGTTGCTACCGGCTTCTTCTTATCTGTGATTATCGCACAGCAAGATGACAAATTGATGACAAAAATGAGCAATATCGTTCATGGTCCTGTCATCTGAACCCGTTACACTTCAGATACACAAACACATTGCTCGATGCTTAGTAAGGAGAAGAGTCATCATGACGGCACGCATTCTACAGATCGTCGTTGGTATCGCCGGCCTGTGTGCTCTGGTGCTTGGCCTGCTCATCTGGATCGCCAATCTGGACCTGATCTCGTTTCATATGCTCTTTGGCATTCTCGTCACCCTGGGGCTGCTGATAATGGGTATTCTCGCGCTCACCACTCGGGGACTGCGCGTCCTGGGCATTGTTGGCATTATCTACGCCATCATTGTGCCAATCTTCGGCCTGTCACAATTCAACATTCTCGTGGGCAATCTGCACTGGATCATCCAGGCGCTGCATATGCTGGTGGGTATTGGCGCAATGGCGCTGGCGGGCATTCTTGGCGCACGCTACATGACGCTGAGGCGCAGGGTGGCTAAACCAGCCACCAGCTCTGGAGCGCTGCGTTAAGCATTTCTGGTTTTTGAAGGGCCGGCTCCTGGGAGTCCGGCCCTGTAGTTAGAGCGCCTTCTTCTGAGGAATCCTGCGTCCCCCTATGGCTCACGGCCTGGGGCCGGCACCTTGATAGACGGCGATGGAGGGCAGCGCGCGGCCCTGGAAATCGAAAAGCGCCATATTATCCCAGGCATCGCCCGCGCCCGGCTCCCAGCCAACGCCGGGGATCCAGGCCGGCTCCCAGTAGACGACGCCCTTCGCGCGATTGTCAGGAACCTGGCTGAGAATGGAGAGGATCTGGCCCATGTAGCCCGACTGGCCGGAAGGCGAAGCGGGATAGCCGGGCAGCAGTTGCGATGACGAACTGACATTGTTGGGGTAGCCATCTCCGTCGTCCAGCGTCCAGGGGTACGCGGTCTCCACGACCACAATGTCTTTGTTATAGCGCGGTGCCAGGTCGTTGAGGTTGGCTTGCAGCGCCGACAATGGTCCATGCCACCAGGGATAGTACGAGAGACCGATGACATCGAAATCCACGCCTTGCTGGAGGATATGGTCGTAAAAATAGCGCGCACCGCCATTGTCGCCGCCACGATCTATATGCACCATAACCCGCGCGCCACGCCCGCTATGTCGTACCGCCGCGATAGCAGCCTTGAGCAGTGTGGTGAACTGCGGCCAGTTCTGGCTGCCATTGACATAGATCTGCCCCAGCGGCCAGAGCATGCCATCGGTCACTTCGTTTCCAGTCTGCACCATATCGGGCGGCGTTCCCTGGGCGGCGAGACGATCAAGCACATCACGAGTGTAGTTGTAGAGTGTATTGGTGAGCGTTGGAAGGTCCTGGCCCTGCCAGGCTTGCGGCGTGGTCTGGTGCCCTGGATCGGCCCAGAAATCGGAATAGTGGAAGTCCAGCAGGAAACGAAGGCCGGCAGCTTTGATGCGCCGCGCCATCGTCAAAATATGCGGCAGGTCGTTAAACGGAATGGGCGGATTCACCCAGAGCCGTTCGCGAATGTAGGTTGCACCGTGATAGGCCAGGATCCGTTCCAGCGGTAGCGTATGCCCGCCATCGGAAAATGTCTTGCCGACGCTCTCAAGCTGTTGCAGCGTGGAGATGTCGTGACCGAGCACCGGAAACTGACCGTGCGGAAAGTTTGTCAGGGCGGACGCGGCGTGGGCATGCGACAGCGACGAGAAGGCGCGCGAGGCGAGGTCAGTCACTCCGACTCCGCCCACGGCGACGACGCCGGCTGCGGTTCTCGTCAAAAAACGACGACGACTGAATGCAGTAGAGGTATCCTCCATGATGTTTTTCTCCTTTTTCATATATTTTTTTAAGGATGTGTCCGATTTCCTGCCCCATCGCAGGCTCGCGCCTGCGGCCCTCGCGGTATGCAGTATGTTATGTGAAAGTGCGTGAAGCTCATTTTCACATAGCATACTGCATACCAGGTGCGGCGGAGCCGCACACATGCCCGGCGGGAGCGGGCGAGAACTCTAAGACCTTACGCTGCCAAAGGTCAGGCCATTCTGCCAGTAGCGTTGCAGGAAGAGGAAACCCACGATCAAGGGGAGAATAGAAACGAGCGAGCCGGTGATTACCAGGGTAAACAGAATCTGCGAGCCGCCGAAGCCCTGGGCGAGACTATTCCAGTTTGCCAGCCCGACCGTCAGCGGGTAGTAAGCGGGCGAATTTGTTACCAGCAGGGGAAGAAAGTAGTTATTCCAGGTGCCCACAAAGGTTAGCAGCAGGATGGTTACAAAACCTGGCATCAGAATGCGCAGCGCAATACTCCAGAAGATGCGCAGCTCGCCAGCGCCATCAACTCTGCCAGCATCCAGCAGATCATCGGGAATGGCCTGTTCCGTATAGACGCGCATGAGATACACCCCGAAGGGCGTCACCAGGGAGGGCAGTATGATCGCCAGCGCAGTGTTAATCAGGCCCACCTTACTGAGCAGCAGGTACAGCGGGATAGCCAGGGCGGTATTTGGCACCATGATCGAACCTAATATGATCGCGAAGAGCAGGTTACGCCCGACAAACTGAAATTTGGCAAACACGTAGCCGGCCAGCGTTGCAATCAGCGAGGCCCCTATCGCGCTGCACACGGCATAATAGACCGAGTTGCGCAGCCAAATCAGAAAAATGCCGTTATCATAGGTGAATACGCTCGCCAGATTGCCGAAGAGATTGAAGTCTGGCGCGAACCACAGCCCGAACGTTGAAAACAGTTCCTCGTTGGTCTTGGTCGAAGAGACGATCATCCAGAAGAGGGGCAGTATGAAATAGATCAAAAGCAGCACCATAAATAGCATAATCAGGCTGCGCGTTGTCCAGCCCCGCCTGCGGCCTGCACGCTGCCGCGCTCCGGCTCCGGGCGCGGCCACCGGAATGCTCTCTGTTATCGCCATCAGCGCTGCCTCCCCCGATTCGTCACCAGCATGAACACATACGAGAACACAAAGACGACACCACCCAGCACAAACGAGATCGCCGCCGCATAGTTGTATTGCTGATTCGTAAAGCCCAGGGTATAGGCATACATGTTCGGCGTGAAGTGATCTTGAATGATGTTTGGCACGATGGCGCCCAGAATGTTCGGCTCGTTGAATAACTGGAGCGTGCCAATGATGGAAAATACAACCGTCAGCACGATAGCCGGCGCGATCAAAGGTATTTTGATATAGCGCGCGATATCCCAACCGCTGGCGCCATCAACCAGGGCCGCGTCGTAGAGTTCCGTTGGTACCGACTGCAAAGCAGCATACATCACTACCATGTTGTATCCCGTCCACTGCCACGTCACGATATTGCCAATCGAGGGTATGATGCCGGAATCGGTCAGGAAGCCGGGGGCCGGCATATGGAAGACGGCGGCAAGCTGTGTGAAGGGGCCGATGTGCGCGCTATACAGGTAGCCCCAGAGCAGCGCTCCGATGACGCTGGGAATCGCGTAGGGCAGGAAATACCCCAGGCGGAAGAGAGTTTTCAGACGCACGATCTGGCTATCGAGCAGCAGAGCGAGAACCAGGGCCAGCCCCAGCATAACTGGCACCTGGATGATCAAAAGCACCAGCACATTGCGAACGCCAAACCAGAAATTGGCATCACGGAACGCCTGGAGATAGTTCTGCCCCCCGACAAAGACGGTTCCCCCCACGAGCCGCTCGACAAAAAAGCTGATCCACAGGGCGTATCCCAGTGGAATGAGAAAGAAAAAGGCGAACAGAAGCAAAAAGGGGAGGAGAAAGAGATAGGGTATGCCAACGCGTCTCCGCCAGAAGCTCCAGCGCGCCGGCGGACGTTTTGAGCCGATGTCGCTTATAATGAGGTGAGTCGCCCCTGCTTCTTGCTGCATAGTACGCGACCTGACCTTTCTCTATCAAATCCATTCTTACGGCTTAACAAATGCCATATGCACTTATACCTAACCACTCACCGCTGCGCGGTTCGCCAGGATAGAGAGTCTGCGGCACGGTGCCCGCAGACTCTCTATCCGAGGATGCGCCGCAGGCGCACAAATTTATACCTTAACTGCTCACGGTGAAGCCCTGCGCCTGCGCGTAAGACACAACGGTCTTCTGCGTATTATGCAGCGCCTGCTCGAAGGTGATCTTACCATCGACCGCCGAACTCAACTGATTGCCCAGTTGTGTGAAGACGTAATCCTGGAATGGACTCCACTGGAAAGATGTATTGACGTGCTGCGAAGAGGTGGCAAAGACCTGGTTAACGTTCTGCCCTCCATAAAAGCTAGAAGCAGTGTTGAACGAAGGAGAACTTAATACGCTTAACTGCGCCGGGAAGAGGAACAATTTTTGCGACAACAGTTGGGCAGAGGAGGGGTTAGAGTTGAGCCACTCGGCGAACTCCGCAGCCTCTTTGGGGTGCTGGCTTTGCACCGTTACGGCATCGGTTGATCCTCCCCAGTTAGAGGACGCCTGCGCGCCGGCAGTCCATTGAGGCAGAGGCGCCGCCCGCCACAGGCCCGCCGATTTCGCGGCAAAACCCTCAAGGTCGGTAGGTGCCCACGCCGCCGTAATCCAGGTGGCGATGGTGCCGTTCTGTAGTCCCGCGTACCAATCGTTGGTAAAATCTACCAGCTTCGATACGGCGCCAGCCTTGACGAGATTGCTCCAATAGTCCGCGACCTTGAGGGCCGGGGCGTCATCGATGTTGATCTTGAGATTGGTGCCATTGACCACAAATGGCTGCGATCCCGCCTGCCAGGCCAGAGAGGTGAACCATGTCCCGTTGCTGGGAGGGAAATCGGTCAGGTAGATCCTGGGATTATCTTTGTGCAATTGGATCGCCTCCTGCGCAAATTGATCCCAGGTCGTCGGTACCGGCAGATTGTACTTCTTGAAAATATCCTCCCGATAGAGCATGCCCATCGGCCCGCTATCCTGGGGGATGGCATAGACCTTGCCTCCCTGCGATACCTGCGCCCAGGTCCAGGGTACGAAATCATTTTTGATGTCGTTGGCCCCATATTGCGACAGATCGACAAGCTTGCCGGTAAGTATGTACTGAGGAAGGAAGGCGTACTCGATCTGCACTACGTCGGGCGCGCCCGAACCAGCTTTGAGGGCTGTGGTCAGCTTGGTATACTCTGTCGCAGCGGCTCCTACATTCTCCAGCTTGACTTTGATGTTGGGATGCGATTTCTCGAAGAGGTTTACGGCCTGCTGAAGATTTGGTACCCAGGACCAGAAGGTGATGGTCACTGGCCCGCTTGAACTTGCCGGTGCGCCGGAAGATCCGCCACAGGCAGCCAACAATCCAATCAGCAGGATGGTCAGAGCCAGGGTTATACCCACTCTGACCGGACGAAATAATGGATGCTGGAACATAAATATTTTCCTCCTTCGCTCTGCGTTCCCAGAGACGCCTCATAGCAGGAGTTGTCATGAGATGGAGCGGTCCATCTGCCTAGAGTATAGTGAATGGACCGGTCCATGTCAAGTGGCTCCATCAGGAAAATACGATATGAGCGCTAAATTGCCCTCCACCTTGCCTGGATAATCCTCACTTGACATGGACCGGTCCACTTAGTATACTTTTTTGCAGTGGTTTGTTTGCTTATGCAAGCCGCGTCCGCAAACGGTATGCCTTGCTTCGGGGAAGGATCGCATGGTTACGATTTACGATATCGCAAAGTCGGCGGGGGTCGCCAAAAGTACTGTTGCCAATGCTCTGACGGGAAAGGGCAAAGTCAGTGAGGCGACGCGCCAGCGCATCCTACAAACTGCGCGTGAAATGGGCTATCGCCCCAACGTACTCGCCCGTAATCTCTCGCAGCACAAAACGCTCACCATCGCGCTTGTGCTCCCTACGATTACCAATCCGTTCTATCCAGAAATTGTTGAAGCCATCGAGAATATCGTGCGCGAGCACGAATATCAGATGCTATTCTGCAACACTCATGGCAATTTCGCGCTTGGGCGCCAGCAGATGGAGCGGTTGATGAGTCGCTGGGTGGACGGCTACATCATTATGGGTTCGAGCATGGATATTGGCGATATTACGCACTACTTCCAGCAAGGGGTTCCCATTGTGCTTTGCGACTGGCAGGAGAACGAATCGCCCGAAGGCATACCGCAGGTCAGCGTTGACTTTTATCACGCGGGACAACTGGCAGCCGAGCATCTACTCGCTCTTGGACACCGGCATATCGCTGTCATCTACGATGAACCCCAGCAGCGCCTGCGCCTGGAAGGCTTTCAATCGGTTCTGCAAGCCGCAGGCGTTGCCCTGCCTGCCGGGCTGATCCCACGCGGCGATTCGACCTTAGAGAGCGGATACGCCGCCACGAAAAAGCTGCTCGCCCGCCCGGAGCACCCGACGGCTATTTTCGCGACGAACGATTGGATGGCGCTCGGCGCCATCGAAGCCATCATCGATGAGGGGCTGCGCGTCCCGCAGGACATTTCTATTATCGGCCTGGATGACATCATGGTTTCGGCGCATCTGCGCCCCCCGCTGACTACCATCGCCGTTCCCAAGTCTCAACTGGCGAAGGAAGCAACCGAACTGCTCTTTGCCCAG
This sequence comes from Ktedonobacteraceae bacterium, assembly GCA_035294325.1. Classification (GTDB taxonomy): domain Bacteria; phylum Chloroflexota; class Ktedonobacteria; order Ktedonobacterales; family Ktedonobacteraceae; genus DATGLE01. Next base: position 14,092 of record DATGLE010000194.1, read on the forward strand.
ATCAAGGGAGAGAGCGACATAGCCGTTTCGCGTATGGTCCCGCCATATCTTGTCCTGCGCCGATCAACCACTTTTCCTCCGGGCAATACGCTCTAAAATATTTAAGGAACGCCATGGGCAAGTCTTGCTGACGGCTCACCGCTGCGCGGTTCGCCAGGATGGAAGAGTCAGCGGGCATGGCGCCTGCGGCGCTGTGCCCGCTGACTCCACCTCCAGAGGTGCGCCGCAGGCGCACAAAAAATGTATATGGGATTAACAAATGGAACATAATGGTACAGAAATTCCTTTGAGCTTGCATACTGCTGTCTGCACATCAGCAGTTGCGTACTGATCACAATTGAAGAGGAGGGCCTGTCACTTGCTCACCGATCACCACCCGGCATCCCGGGAAGAGGAATATACGCTCGATTTGCGCCAGAGCGCGCAGCCGCTCATCTTCGATCACAGCGAGATGAGCGGCACTGCTCCACAGGGTGACACGATTGCCGTTACCAGCTATTACTTCATGCGCAATGGCCGCCCATTCATCCCCGTCATGGGTGAGTTCCATGCCTCACGTTTCCCGTGCCGCTACTGGCTGGACGAACTACGCAAGATGCGGGCCGGAGGAGTGACGATTGTCGCCACTTATATTCTGTGGATTCACATCGAGGAAGAGGAAGGCGTCTTTGACTGGTCGGGGGACCGCGACATTCGCGCCTTCGTCGAGGCGTGCCAAACGTCGGGGCTACAGGTAGTGCTCAGGATCGGCCCCTTCGCGCATGGCGAGTGCCGCAATGGAGGATTGCCAGACTGGCTCTATGGCCGAGCTATTCCTGTGCGCTCCAATGATGAACGTTACCTCTTCTACGTCAGGCGCTATTTTGCCGAAATCGCGCGCCAGGTGAAAGGTCTGCTCTTCAAGGATGGCGGCCCGGTGATCGGCATTCAGATCGAAAACGAGTACATGCACGCCGGCGCGCCCTGGGAAGTGACCTGCATGCCCGGGCGTGAATGGGTTCCCGCTGGCTCCGATGGCGCGGGGCATTTGCAGATCCTCAAACAGATCGCTATTGAGGCCGGCTTGCAGACTCCCCTCTATACCTGTACCGCCTGGGGAGGCGCGGCGGTCCCGGAGCACGGCTTCCTGCCCACACACTCGGCCTACGCCTTCACACCCTGGGTTCCCGACCCGCAGTTCCAGCAGGGACCAACCTCCGAATTTCTCTTCCGGGATCGTCACAAGCAGCCAGCGCCCGGCATCACGTATGATGTGACGCGCTACCCCCTTGCCTACAGCGAACTGGGCGCAGGCATCCAGATCACCTATCATCATCGCCCGGTTGTTCCTCCCGAGTGCGTTCAGGCAATGGCGATTGTCGCGCTGGGCAGCGGCACAAACCTGCCGGGCTACTATATGTATCACGGAGGCTCCAACCCGCTTGGCAAGCACGCCTATTTCAACGAGTTCACCGTCCCTCGCATCTCCTACGATTTTCAGGCCCCCATTCGCGAATATGGGCAGCTCAATCAATCCTACCATCGCCTGAGGGCGCTGCATCTCTTCCTGCACGATTTCGGCGAAATACTGGCTCCGATGACGGTTGCCCTCCCCGCCGGGAGCGCGTCTCTCAGGCCAGAGGATACCACAACGCTGCGCTATGCCGCCCGCAGCAAAGGCCGCCGTGGGTTCCTGTTTCTCAACAACTATCAGGATCATGCCGAGATGCAGGATCACGAAAAGATTCGCTTCTGCCTTGAATTACCGGGCGAGTCGCTCGCCCTGCCACAGAGTGAGGGCCTGACGCTGCGCAAAAATGTCAGCGCCATTCTGCCATTTAATCTTAACCTCGATGGGGATGTTTTGCTCAAATATGCCACGGCTCAACTCCTGACAAAACTGCGCACCCCGGAGCAAAGCAGCTACGTCTTCTTCGCACCGGAGGGAATGCATGCGGAATTCGCCCTGGAGAGGTCGAGCTATCGCGGTATCGCAGTGACGGGAGGTATACTCAAAGGGACGGAAGAGCGAGATTACGTTATAGCGGAACCGGGATCGCGCTGCCGCATAGACATCAGCGCGCACGACGGGACGCATATGCAATTGCTGGCGCTGACGCAAGCGCAGGCATACAATTGCTGGAAAGTGCAGATCGGGGGGCAGGAGCACCTCATCCTCTCCGATGCGCTGGTCACATGCCAGGATAACGCGCTGCACCTGACATGGCGCGGCCCCGCATCAATCAATCTGCTTGCCTATCCGCCTCTGCCTGAAGCTGTCCTGCCCTCGCATGGCCGGATCAGCGTGACCTCCGACGGCATTTTCGCACGCTACGAACTGACTGTGCCAGAACAAAAGGTCACGTTCGATATCCAGCAAGCAGGCGCCGATATTCTGCGCATTACTATTCCGGCGGCGGCGCTCGATAACCTGCATGATGCATTCCTGAGCATCGACTACGTTGGCGATGTTGGCAGCGCCTATCTGGATGGCCGCCTGGTGAGCGATCACTTCGCCAACGGCCTGCCCTGGGAAATCGGCTTGAAGCGCTTCATGCTGCCAGGAGTAGACCGCGAATTCATTGTGCGCCTCAGCCCGCTCCAGCAGCATGCTCCGGTGCTGCGCTATTTTCCGCCTGATATCGCGTGGCAACCTGGACCTGATGGCACGATCCCGATTACCATACGTGCCATCACGGTTGAGCCGGAGTATCATGCTGTGCTCGCTCTGACGAACGTTGACAACCAGGATCCGTAATGCCCCGCTCACCGTGGCCCCCTCCTGCCCGCCCGCTCACCGTGGCTCCCTCCATAGGCGAGACCTTTATGGCTCCGGCATGTCATCCTGAGTGGCAGCGAAGGATCCGGCGGCGCGCAGCCGCCGCGCGTCCGTTCCCGGGGCGGCAGGAGCCGGGCCACACACGCATGTTGTTCCGCTCGTGCGGGATCCTTCCCCTGCGTTCCTCAGGGCTGCGGCTCACTGGCGCTCAGGATGACCGGGCCAGGCGCCAGGTTCACGCCTACGGTGGCTCCCTCCTTCCCCGCTCGCTCACCATTGACCCTCCTTCCCGCTCGCTCACCATTGTCCCTCCTGCCTGCTCGCTCCCCATTTTCCCTCCTTCCCCACTCGCTCCCCATTTTCCCTCCTGCCCAGCTCGCTCCCCATTTTCCCTCCTTCCCCCATCACCGTGGCTCCCTCCTTCCCGCTCGCTCACCATTGACCTTCCTGCCCGCTCGCTCACCATTGGCCCTCCTTCCCCATCACCGTGGCTCCCTCCTGCCCCCATCACTGTGGCTCCCTCCTTCCCCCATCACCGTAGGGGCGCTGCGAGCGACAGCGAGCAAGCCCGCTACCGGAGTGCCAAAAATTCCGGCGATGGTTGGGGGGGGCGCGGAGGCGGGCTTGCTCGCTGCCGCTCGCAGCGCCCCTACAGTCTCCTTGCATTCCTTCTCACCCTACAGTCTCCTTGCATTCCTTCTCACCCTACAGTCTCCTTGCATTCCTTCTCACCCTACAGTCTCCTTGCATTCCTTCTCACCCTACAGTCTCCTTCCATTCCTTCTCACCCTACAGTCTCCTTCCATTCCTTCTCATTCTCATTACCGGACCTGATTGTCAACGTTCATCATCACACAGCCACGCGCAGGAAGAACTGGCGATTTTGAACATTAAAATTCCATTCTAGCTCAGCAATTACTCACAAGCATTGACATAGCCCTACAGGGCCGAATAAAATGTAGCCAGAACGGCTCTCTCAATATGAAATTTACCAACCAGTTCGGGAAAGTCTTTTTGTGCGTAGCGGCGCGATAAATCGCGCCGCTACGCACCGGGGGACCTCTCCCATGCTGGTTGCTAAACTTCATATAATCAGCGTGTCCACGCCGGGCAACTGGCCTGCCTGGCGTGGACAAAAGGTATATTTTGCGCATGACCATAGATCCCGGCAACGCACGCAATGCAACCGAAGCGGCGCCCCCGGCAGTATACGTGCAAGGGTTGAGTTTTCGCTACCGCGCCCCCGATGACGAGCCAGATTTCTCGAAGAACACGGCGGCACCAGCCGGTGAGGCGCAGGACGACTACGCCATCAGGGATATCTCCTTTTCCCTGCCGCGCGGCGAACTCATGCTCATCGCCGGACCAAGCGGCTGTGGCAAAAGCACGCTGCTCAAGTGCCTCAATGGTCTGATCCCCCACAGCTTCTCCGGCATCCTCAACGGCGAGATCCGCATTGAGGGACGTGTCACGCTGGGACTCTCATTGCGCGAGCTGGCCCGGCATGTGGGCACGATGCTGCAAGACCCGGACAAGCAGATCCTCGGAACGACGGTGGAGCAAGAAATAGCCTTCGGCATGGAGAACCTGAATACGCCGCGCGCGGAGATGCAGCGCCGCATCAAGGAGGTGGCACAGCGTCTCCACCTGGAACCCTACCTGCGCCAGCCGACCTTCGCGCTTTCCGGGGGGCAGAGGCAGCAGGTTGCCGCCGCCGGCATTCTGGTCATGCAGCCTTCGATCTTTCTCTTCGACGAGCCGTTCGCCAACCTTGATGCCCGCGCCGTGGACGAGCTTGAGGCGCTGATCGCGGGCCTGCGCGCGGAGGGGCGCACGGTTATCATTGTCGAACATCGGGTGGAGGAGACGCTGCATCTCAAGCCCGATAAGGTCCTGCTGATGCACGAGGGCCGGCAGGTCTTCTTTGGCGATACCGCGTCCTTTCTGGAGATTGCCGATCCCGAGCAGGTCAAGCTGCCCATCGAGTCAACGCTGCGCCGCATCGGCGATCCAGCGCTGGCGCGTAACATGCTGGTCAGGCCGATTGCGACGGGGCGCCGCGAGCAGAGCAGGACAGAGGAGAATGAGGTTGTTCTGCACTTCGAGAACGTTCACTATCGCTATAGCAGTACCGGTGAAGAGGTCCTGCGCGGCATCTCATGCCAGGTGCGGCGCGGCGAGACCATCGCGCTGCTCGGCCCCAACGGATCCGGCAAGACCACGCTGGTGAAACAGGCGCTAGGGCTGCTCAGGCCCACGAAGGGCGCTGTTTCGCTCTATGGCGAGGATACGCGCAAGCTTAGCGTTGCCGAGCTTGCCGCGCGCATCGGCTACGTCTTCCAGAGTCCGGGTGCCATGCTCTTTGCTCCGACGGTGCGCAAGGAGGTGAGCTTCGGGCCGGAGAACCTGCGCTTCCCCGCCGAACGCCTGAAAATTGCCGTGCGCCAGGCGGAAGAGGCTCTCAACGTGGCGCAATTTGAGGATCGTTCGCCGTTGTCGTTGAGCTTCGGCCAGCAGAAACGCGTGGCTATCGCTTCCGTGCTATCGATGCAGGGCAAAATTCTGCTGCTGGACGAGCCGACGGCGGGCCAGGATTACCGTTCGTACATCGCATTCATGGAGTACCTGCGCAGCCTGCCCGAACTGGATGCGCTGCTCTTTATTACGCATGATCTCGACCTCGCCCTGCGTTTCACGCAGCGCGTCTTGCTGTTAAAGGATGGCAACCTGGTGGCGGATGGCGCACCATTAGAAGTGCTGGCGGATCCGGCTCTGCTGGAGGCATGCAATCTGCGCCCTACCTCGTTGCTGCGCTACCTGCTCAGCGAGCGCAATGCCGTGGCGTGACCGCACCCGGGCGGAAAGGAGGTGCTCTCACGCGACTCTCTCCTTCTGTTTTGTTCTTATCGCTTTCCTTATAGTTGCCAGAAAGGGGATATTCATGGCAGTAACTGAGAAACAAACGTCGCCGAGCGCGGCAAAAGTCTGGGGTATCGGGGTACGTCAGATCGTTTACATGGCGCTGGGAGCCGCCCTTTACGGAGGTCTGAGCTACCTTACTAACATCCTGCAACTCCCGGCCACCAGTAACGTCTCGTTTCGCCCCGGCATCGTCATCCCGCTCTTCTTCGGCGCGGTCTTCGGCCCCTGGGTTGGCCTGTTCACCGGAGGCGTCGGCAACCTCATCGGCGACTATATCTCCGGCTACGGCGTCTACTGGAACTGGGATGTCGGCAACGCCCTGATCGGCTTTATCGCCGGCCTCGTCGTCTATATCACCCTGGGCCGCTACTTCGCCAGGCGCAATATCATCATGGCCGAGGTCTTCACCATCATCGCCGTTATTGTTGGTATCGGCTTCGCCGCCTATACAGACATCTGGGTTTCAAAGTATACTATCGCAGCCGCAACCGGTAACTTTGTGCCCGCCGCCCTGAGCGATCTCGTGAACGGCCTGATCCTGCTGCCCATCCTGCTCGTTGCCTACAACGCAGCCGTAAGGCGCTCTGGCCGAGGATAACCCAAATGCAGGGGTGGCCCTTGTGGCCGCCCCGTCCGCCCTTGAAGGTGCGATATGCTGATTAATTTCCCTTATATCAAACGCGACACGCCGATCCACCGGCTGGATCCGCGCGCCAAGTTCCTGCTGCTGCTCGGCTGGGGCCTGGCCGCCGCGCAGACCTCGAATTTCTGGTTCATGCTGGTGGGCTTCACCGGAGCCGCATGGTACTATAGCCTGGCGCGTCTCAAGTGGTCGGAGACGCGGCGCGTCTGGTACTTCATCATCTTCCTTAATTTCATGCTCATCTTCGTCAACTACTTCCTCTCAGGCGGCGCCATCGTGCAGGGAGTCGATATGACGCATCCCCACATGCTCTTTACGCTGCCCTTCATCGGCCTCAAGCATACCGCACCCTTCATCGGTCCCGCCTCGCTGCCCTTTAGCGTCGAGAGCATCACCTTCATGATTACGCAGGGCCAGCGCAACTTCAGCATTGCCTTCCTGGCCGTTGTCATCCCCTACACCACCGATCCGGGCCTGATGGGCATTACCTTTAAGGGCATGGGCCTGCCCGACAAATTTTCTTACGCTATCGATCTTTCCTTCCGCTTCCTGCCAACCGTCGCGCGCGACTTCGGCGTCACGCTTGATGCACAGCGTGCTCGCGGCTTCGAGATCGACAAGCTGCGCGGCGGCATCTTCGGTAAGATCGCGCGGCTCGCGCCAATGGTCGTCCCGGTTGTGATTGGCTCCGTGGTGGGCGCGGAGGATATCATCAGCGCGATGGAACTGCGCTGCTTCGGCGTGGGCAAGCGCACCTGGCTCACCGAACTGCACCCGCGCCGCATTGATCGCGTAATCATTACGCTCTGCATCGCCGGCTTCCTGCTGGTGACGGCGCTAAATATCGCGGGCAATTTCTATGCCAGCGGCCCGCTGCACGTCCTGCACATCCAGGGGATCCCGAGTTTCTTGTTTGCATAGAGATCGACCTGCCGGGAGGCTGTAGGGGCGCGGCGCACGTCAAAGGGGGATGGGCGGGGTTGTGGGGGACGTGTGCAAGCCCGCTTCTCTTTGCCAAAACGGATGATAGTTGTCTGGGGAAAATTTGGATTGGCGGGCTTGCGCTTCAGCCCCCACTGCCCCCAGACCCCTCCCAGCCGGCGCCGCGCCCCTACACAGCCCCCATCATCCTTTTCCCAGCACCGAACTTGAACGGCCTCAATCATACGCGCTGGAAAGTCCAGCTTACCATCGCGCCGTTGTGGAACGGCATACAGCCATGAAACGGGCGCGGATCGGCGTCGAAGACCATCGGCAAAAAATGGCGGTCACTCGGCCACATGGGCAGTGCGGAGATCGAGTCGAGTGGCACCCATTCCAGAGTGCCCTCGGCATTGCCCGCGTGCATCTCACCGTGCCAGCGCTCGACGCGAAAGATAAAGCCGAACCAGGCTTCCCCGTGCTTGCCAAAGCCAGGCCAGGAGATCGTTCCACGTAACACAAGCTCATCGGCGATCAGTCCCGATTCCTCGTGGATCTCGCGGCGCATGCCGCTCACCACATCTTCATCGGCGCGCAGCTTGCCGCCGAGGCCATTATATTTGCCATAATGCAGGTCGTCATGCGGCCTCTTATTACGATGGATCATTAAGACCTGGCTTCTATCCGGCGATAGAACATAGCCCAGCGTCGCCAGCACTGGCGTAAATGCATCCATGATTTCTCCCTCCTTACAATCGAACATCAACAGCATACCGGACCGGCGACGTGCTGGCAAGAGAGAATCGTAATCAATAAGAGCCTGCCAGCGCAATACCTGTGGTATAATAGCCGCATGCGCAGGCCAGTTCATGCTGCCCGCGAACCAGCCACGGGCCTCACCCCTGGCTCACCCAGGCGAGCGAGCTTTCTTCTTTTGAAAAGAGGCCGTGGACTATGTAGCTACCAGATGAACAGAAGAACTGCTCCCGCGAGCAGGACACCCATTGTAACGTTGAATATTCTCGCGGTCCGTTTCGTGTCCAGGAATCGCTGTAAACTCGCACCGCAAGCCAGCCAGATGAAACAACTCGGTAAGGCGGCAAGGATAAACAGCAGGCCAGAGCCTAGCGCCTGGGTAAATACTGTGCCGGCGGACGGGTGCAAGTAGACGCTAACCGCGCTGATACTGACGAGCCATGACTTGGGGTTGACCCACTGAAAAGCTGCTCCACCCCAAAAACCGAGAGGCCGCTTATCTGCTGCCGCGTCGCCGTGACCTGCCGTGGCAATCTTCCACGCCAGCCAGAGCAGAAAGCCAATGCCTCCCCATTTGAGAATCAGGATAAGCCACGGACTCGCCAGAATAACGTTCCCAAGTCCCAGGGCAACGAGGAACATCATGAGTCCCATTCCAATGACCACTCCGCCCAGGCAGGGAAGTCCCCGCAGCACCCCGACTCTGGCGCCTGTCGAGGTCAGGATGAGATTGCTGGGTCCGGGCGTAATAGCGGCAACAACCGCGAAGAGCAAAAAGGCGATAGCCTGACTGGCTGTCATCGCTGAGATCCCTCCTCATTCCAGAACTTTTGAGGTCAGTCGATATGATTGAGAAGCATAGCAAAGAGAGCGGCATCGGTCTTGAACGATTGTGCAGCCAGGATTGGATGCAGAGCATCAATACAGAATATGGGGTAGAGTTCTTAGAAGCATGGTTTCAAGGAAATGCCTATCAGAAGCATCGCCACGACACCTACGCGATCTGCCTGACGACCACGGGTGTACAGGCATTCACCTACCGGGGAAGCTCGCAGATCAGTACGCCGGGCCAGGTGGTGGTGCTGCATCCTGATGAAGTCCACGATGGGTATGCCGCCACGGAAAAGGGCTTTGGATATCGCCAGATCTATGTAGAACCTGCTTTGATTTTTGAAGCGCTCCAGAGCATGTGTCCTCATCCCTGCTCGCTGCCATTTGTACGCATGCCCGTTGTTATAAATCGGAAATTGTCTGCCGCGATCATCAGCGCCTTTCAGGGCACCCGCGAACCGCTGGCGATAGATAATCTCATCGTGCAACTGGCGGAGGGGCTGCTGGAGGCCGATCCCGGTTGTAAGCAAGCCTCCTTTCCTCGTCATCTTGATATGGCCGCCCTGGAACGTGCTCGCCAGTATCTTGACACGCAGAAAGCGCGGGTTGTTCATTCCTCGGAGTTGGAGGCAGTGACCGGCCTCACCCGCTACGAACTGGCCCGGCAGTTTCGCATCATGTGTGGAACCAGCCCCTACCGCTATTTGCTCATGCGGCGTCTTGACTTTGCCCGCGAACAGCTCGCCCAGGGCCGATCTCTGGTCGAAGTGGCCCTGGAGGTCGGTTTCGCTGACCAGGCGCATTTCAGCCGGGTGTTCAAAGCCGCCTTCGGTATCACACCTGCACGGTATCGTGCACTGAGATCGCCTGAGCGTTCTCAGTACGCCAGCGCAGGAAAAAAGAGAAACAGCAACATTCGTCGCAGGCATGGTTGAGCAGCGCCGTATGGCGCCCCCACCTCCAGGCTCTTGCACTCCGCGTCATTCTACGGTAGACTCTGTATAGAGGGACCATATAGCCTTGAAAAAGCTGGGAACGCTGGTTCTACCCCACAAACCATCATTTTGACTGGCCCCATAGGCCGTTCGAAGCACGTCGCTATCGCGGAAGGCTGCGTAAACTGGTTGATGACCGTAAGTTACATGGCCGCAAGAAGTCCACGTTCGTCAAGATGCATATGCAGCAATGCATAAAATGGAGGGATCACCATGACAGCTCATTGCCGCGTATTTTTCTCGTTCCTCGCTACATTCTTTTCCCCGGTCCGCTCCAGATCGGTACGCAGCGGTACGCTTCTCCCCTCGCTTGTCGTGCTATTGCTCCCGGCACTGCTCGCCGCCTGCGGCTCAGGCGGCGGCAGCAGCAGCAATACGCTCCTGTTTGGCGCGCCAATATCGCTGACGGGGAGCACTTCAACTGAGGGGCACCTCACGCTTGAAGGCTACCAGCTCTGGGTAAAGGAGGTAAACGCCCAGGGTGGCATCAAGGTCGGGGATAAATCGTACCAGGTACGGCTCAAGTACTATGATGACGGCAGCTCGACAACGAAAAGCGCCCAGCTCACCCAGCAGTTAGTGACCACCGACAAGGTGAATTTCTTGCTTGGCCCCTACGGCACTGCCGCTACCTTGCAGGATGAGGCCATCGCCGAGCAGTACAAGATCCCGATGGTAGAAGGCAACGGCGCGGCCAGATCCATCTTCTCAAAAGGCTTTCACTACATCTTTGGTGTACTGAGTCCGGCCTCTGAATACGCCAAAGTCATGCTAGAAGCTGCTCTGGCGCTGCCGAATCCGCCCCGGACCGTGGCGATCATCTCAGCCGACGACGCCTTCTCCACAGAGGTTGCCGCCGCCGCCAAAGCCTATGCCGACAGCCACAATCTCAATGTTGTCTACTACAAAACGTACCCATCCGGCTCTACAGACCTGACCAGCGTGTTGACGGCCCTCAAATCCTCCGCGCCCGGAGGCACGGTACCGGATATGATCCTCGGCTCCGGCCACGAAGATGAAGCTGTCACCACGATGAAGGAGTGCAAGCAACTCAACATCAATGCCAAACTCTACGCCTTCACCGTCGGCCCTGCCACGCCTGACTTTATCACCGCCCTCGGTAAAGACGCGAACTACGTTCTGGGCAGTTCGCAATGGACGGCGCAGGAGAAATATAACGGCATTGATGTATTTAAAACGCCGGCTAACTACGAAAAGATATACGTGAAAGAGTATGGGCACGAGCCATCATACCAGTCGGCGGAATCAACAGCGGCGGGTCTCGCCTTCCAGTATGCCATCCAAAACGCAGGCTCCATCGATCCACAGAAGGTGCGTGATGCTCTGGCTAACCTCAACATCATGACGTTCTATGGCATCATTCGCTTCGATGCCACAGGAGCCAACACGTATAAGCCGATGGCGACAATCCAGATCCAGAACGGACATCTTGTGACGGTCTACCCGCCCGATGTCGCCAACGCGCAGACGATGTATCCCACGCCGCCTTTCTCAAGCCGCTAGCCGGTGATGGACTGGCAAGGTTTACCGGGCAGGTTCGCCCATCGTCGCGCATGGGTGAACCTGCCTGGGAAACGCGGGAAAAGCAATAAAGGGAACTTCCTGAACATGGAATTTGGACAGGTATTTGTGAACTGGCTGCTCCTCGGCAGTCTCTATGCGGCGATAGCTCTGGGCTTCTCGCTGGTCTGGGGTATCATGAATATCGTCAATCTGGCGCATGGTTCGTTTATTATCGTTGGCGCATACACTGCCTTCTGGCTGTATACCCAACTGCATATCGATCCTTTCGCCGGTATCTTATTGACGATGGCAGTGCTCTTCGTTATCGGCTGGATTGTGCAGTATGTAGCGATCAACCGTGTCATACGCGCGCCCTTCCTGGTAACATTTCTGCTCACATTCGGCCTCGACCTGCTCATCGCCGACCTGGTACAGCAGTTTTTCACCAGCGATCTGCGCTCGATCAACACGTCTTACGCCAACGCTGGCATTAATCTGGGTTCCACCCATATACCCTTTGACCGCCTGCTCGCCGCGATTATTGCTGTCATACTAACGGCTCTGCTCAGCTACTTTCTCGCACGCACACGCGTTGGCAACGCTATCCTTGCAACCGGTATGGACCGGGATGCGGCACGCCTGATGGGCATCAATATCAGGACCACGTATGCTCTGACGTTTGGCCTGGGGGCGGCGCTGGCGGGGGCAGCGGGGGCGATGCTATCGGAGTTGTATCCATTCAATCCCTCGATTGGCGGCGCGTACACCCTGCGCGCCTTCGTGATTATCGTGCTCGGCGGCCTGGGCAGCCCCTGGGGTGCACTGGCAGGCGGGCTGGTTTTCGGGCTGGCGGAAACCCTGGTGCCGCTTATACCAGGAGTTGGCCCGGGCTATGACGATGCCATCGCCTTCGCCCTCATGGTTGTCGTGCTGATCGTCCGGCCCAATGGCCTGCTTGGCAAGCCATTCTATAGTTAAGGAGGGCACCTATGGCAACAGGAGCAGATACACAGGCATCGCCCATTGCCGAGGCTCCTTCCCCGGCACCAAAAGAGAGCCGTGGCTGGCTCTGGTCATTGCTCATCGGGCTGCTGATCCTGGGACTCATCTCCACTGTGCCGCTGCTCGGCGACGCCTCAGCTTTGCATACATGGACGCTCATCGTCATGTTTATCGTGCTGGCGCAAAGCTGGAACTTTATCGGCGGCTTCGCCGGCTATGCCGCGTTCGGCAATGTCGCGTTTTTTGGTATTGGAGCGTACACAACCGGCCTTATGCTGCTCGCCCATCACCCCTTCTGGTCGGGGCTTGTGCTGGGCGCGCTGGTGGCCGGCCTCTTCGCCTTCTTGCTCGGACTGCCGGTGCTGCGTTTGAAGGGGCATTACTTCGCTATCGCTACGCTTGGCATCGCTGAGGCCCTGGGCGAATTCACGACGGTGCGTAACATCGGTGGCGGAGGCGGTGGCCTGATGTCACTGCCGCTGCCGGGCCTTGACTCCTATGTCTACTTTTTCTATGCCTTCATGGGCCTGGCCGTAATATGCTTGCTAGTAACCGTCTGGCTGACGCGCAGCCGCTTCGGTTACGCGCTTGTGGCTATCCGCGAGAGCGAGCGGGCCGCCGAGGCGCTGGGCATCGCTACCTATCGCTACAAAGTCATCGCCTTCGTCATGAGCGCGCTGCCAACGGCAATTGCCGGCGGACTCTACGCCTACTGGTCAACCGGGTTTGATCCGAGCACGGTCTTTGACGTTGGGATCTCGGTTGAAATGGTGCTGCTCTGCTTCCTGGGCGGCGCGGGCACTATTCTCGGGCCAATCGTTGGCGCCGTTGCGTTCGAACTGGCCTCTTTCCAGCTCCAGACCAGCGGCTTAAACCTGCATAATACGCTGCTCGGCCTTGCTATCGCCATTGTCACCATCTTCCTGCCACAGGGGGTTATTCGCGTTGCGCAGGAGTTTGTGAGCAGGCCGGGGGCAGGTTCTGGCCGCGCTAACAGTTTTATGGAGGGGATGCGACGTGTCCGACGCTTTATCGCAGCCAACGGAATCTAGCCCGAGCCCCGGCGCCGCGCGCGAGGACGGTGCTCCTCTGCTGCAACTGGTCAACGTTACCAGGCGCTTCGGCGGCCTGATCGCCGTTGACAACCTCAGCTTCTCCTTGCGTAAGGGCGAGATCCTGGGCGTGATTGGCCCGAATGGGGCAGGCAAATCCACTATGGTCGACCTGATCGCCGGCGCTGGCTCTCCAACCGCAGGCAAGATCATCTACCAGGGACGCGACATCAGTCGCCTGCCTCCCAACCGGCGCGCGCACCTGGGGATAGCGCGCACATTTCAGACAACGCTGCCGTTTACGGGGCTTGATGTGCGCGAGAATGTGATGGTTGGCGCGTTCTTTGGGCAGCGCGGCCTCAATCGGGCCGGGGCACTGCGCATAGCCGACGAGGTGTTAGAGCGCGTCAATCTGAGGCATAAAGCGACATTCAAAGGCGATCAGCTCACCGTTGCCGACCGCAAGCGCCTCGAAATGGCGCGCGCCCTGGCGACGAATCCCCGGCTTCTGCTGCTTGATGAGGTCATGGCCGGCCTCACACAGTCAGAAGTGATGCAGGCGGTAGAACTTATCCGCCAGATCAACAGTACGGGCGTGACCGTGCTGGTCATCGAGCACGTGGTGCGCGCGATTATGAGCGTCTCCAATCGCGTGCTCGTTCTGCATCATGGACGGAAAATCGCGGAAGACGAGCCAGGCCAGGTCCTTTCAGATCCGAAGGTGATCGAGGCGTACCTGGGCGAGCGCTATGCCCGCAGGCGATCTCAGCCGGATAATAGCGCCGCCGCTGCCCGTAATGATGATGCGGAGCAAAGGTGAGAGGATAGGATACTCTGGATATGTCAACCGATGTAAATGGTAATACAGGCGACCAGACCGTTCGGGTGGGCACGGCAATCGATGCCAACGCTCGCATCGCAACGCCTCCTTTGCTGGAGGTGCGCGGGCTGGCGGCCGGCTACGGCGAAACTCAGGTGCTCCGGGACATCTCTCTACATGTCATGCCCGGCGAAGTAGTGGCGCTGGTCGGCGCGAACGGCGCCGGCAAGTCTACCCTGCTCTCCGCGATCTCCGGGCTGCTGCCAGCGTGGGAAGGCACCATAACGTTCGCGGGCGAGAATATTACACGCTCCAGAGCCGAGCGCATCGTCAGGCTTGGCCTGGCGCATGTGCCGCAGGGCCGCCGTCTCTTTGCCGGCCTCACCATTGAACAGAATTTACGGCTGGGCGCATATACGAAGCGCGCCGGATCGAAAAACGCAATCGACGCCGATATAGAGCGCGTTTTCACACTGCTGCCCAAACTGCGTGAGAGACGCAAACAACTGGCCGGCCTGTTGTCAGGGGGCGAGCAGCAGATGTGCGCTATCGGGCGCGGTCTGATGGCGCGCCCCAGCCTGCTGCTTATCGACGAACTCTCTCTGGGGCTGGCGCCCAATGTCGTCGACGATATCCTCGCGGCTATTGATGACATTCATCGCGTGGAAAAGCTGAGCTTTTTGCTGGTGGAGCAGGATGTACAGATCGCACTTGAGCGCGCCAATCGCGGCTACGTTATCGAAAATGGGCATATTGTCTTCAGCGGTCCGGCTATCGACCTGTTGCAGAGCGAGAGGATACGCTCCGCCTACCTGGGCGAAGAACTGTGACTGCGCGCAAAAAACTCCCGGGCGCTTCTCTGTTTATGATATACTTTGACGTGTGTTGAACGACATATCGCCGGACCATGCTGCACCATCAGCTATGCAAGGATCAGGAGCGTCTCGTATGTCTCCCAGACTCACCGATTGGAGTCTCGCCCTGGCCGCCCTGCTCGCTTTCACGCTCGGTATTGTAAGCCTGGTGAGCGGCCTCCCGCAAGAGTGGTTCATCTTCGCGCTGCATGGGGCTGCGGGCCTGTGGCTTCTGTTGCTCCTATGGGAGAAGCTGCGGCGCGTCTGGCCCCGGCTGATCCATCCGC
The DNA here is from genome assembly GCA_035294325.1 of Ktedonobacteraceae bacterium. Classification (GTDB taxonomy): domain Bacteria; phylum Chloroflexota; class Ktedonobacteria; order Ktedonobacterales; family Ktedonobacteraceae; genus DATGLE01. Next base: position 29,457 of record DATGLE010000194.1, read on the forward strand.
GGCGCTGGGATCGCCGTACCGTCTTCGGGCTGCTGGCTCTGCTGCTGGTCGCGCTGGCGCTTGTCTCAGGCGTCGTGTGGGTCAGCGGAGGCAATGTGTCTCTTGCCGGGTTCAATCTGTTGAACTGGCATATTCTGCTGGGTTTCGTGGTCACGGCGGCTATCGGGCTGCATATGCTTGTCCGCGCCAGACGGCTGCGCAAACGAGACCTCGCCGGGAGGCGGCGGCTGCTCTCTTTGAGCGCATTCCTGCTTGGAAGCGCGGCGCTCTGGCCGGCGCAGCAGCAGGTCCTGCGCCTCCTCAATCTACCCGGGAAGCAGCGGCGCTTCACCGGCTCCTATGAGAGCAATAGTTTCGCGGGCAATGCTTTTCCCACTTCCAGTTGGGTCGCCGACGCGCCGCTTCCCATTGATCCGCAGACATGGCGCCTTTCGCTGGTTGGCGCGGTATCCAGGCCCGGCGACTTCTCCTATGCCGACTTGACGGCAGTCCGGGACCAGGAGGAAGCTACCCTGGATTGCACGGGAGGGTTCTATAGTACCCAGCGCTGGCGCGGCGTCCGCGTCAGTCGCCTTCTCGACCAGGCTCTCCCGCACCCGGATGCGCGGTATGTCAGTTTCATCTCGGTCACGAGCTACCGCTGGAGCCTGCCACTGCAAGAAGCGCGCAGAGCGCTGCTGGCAACCTATATCGACGAAGACCCGCTTTCACACGAGCACGGTTTTCCCCTGCGCCTGGTTGCTCCTGGTCGTCGCGGTTTCCAGTGGGTTAAATGGATCACACGCATTGAGGTCTTGACCGCCCCGGACCCCGGCCAGACGCTCAGCATCTTTACCAGCAGCTTCACCGAGGCCGGGCGGGGAGCAGGAGCGCGTCCATAAGTGATGTTACTTTACGGCGACCTTCTCGGCTTGTATAAGCTCGGTTAACTGCTTCAGAGCTTTCGGATCATTCACAGACAGCCAGCATCTCCCTGGAATCATATATGAATACAGCCGCCGCTCCTGAGCTAGAAGAGGGAAGAGGACGCTTTCGAAATCCACCTTTTTCGTAAGATCGAACAATCTGGTGAAATAGTCATAGACGGCGGGCGAGAAGATAGTAACGCCCACATGAGTTGGTATTGGAATATACGGGTACATTTCGATTTGCTCGACTATCCCCCCATCGATCTTCATACCGGTATACGTATAAGGAGTTCCATCTACCACGATTGCCGTAGCAAGCATTCCTTTCTGAACGCCTGCCAGGTGCCCCGCGACGATATCATGCGGAAAGCTTCCTTCGTACCTGATAATCTGGTCATCCGGGTTGTGAACAATGAGACTCTTATCGCGCGGAATAGACCCATTATCAAGTGCATTGCGTATAGCGCCGCCCCTGCCAACCTGTTGTTCAGGATCATGGCTATATCTGATGCGCACGCCAAGATGGCTCCCGTCACCCAATGTATCAATAACAGACTGGGCGTGATGAAATACCAGAGCCACGAAGTCGTGAAAACCAGCTTCCCTATACATACGAATGGTTCGCTCGGTCATGGTCTCGCCGTCAGGTAAGCGCAACGCGGTTTTATGAACCTGTTGAGAATCGGTCACGGCTTTGAGTCGCGATCCCTCTCCACCTACCGCTAAAGCGACCACACAGTCGCTAGCGAATTGCTGCAACTCTGAGGTGCTCATGCGAACTGCTTCGCCCTGGCTATAGATCGCTCTTCTAAGATTATCTAAAGCTGACTTCATGAAGACTCCTCCCAGGAAAAAATTATCCTGGCAGCCAGTATACCATACCATCGCAAGAAGCAGGCCGTCCCTCTGTTACTAATGACTCGTCTCACGCTGCCAATTTGCGTCAGCGCGAGACGAGCCATTAGAGAACCTGGTCTGTGTCGTCTCAACGAGAGGCGAATCACAGGTGAGATTACGGAGACACTTCGTCAAGCCGCCTCCCACGGGATAGCAGTGGCAAACTGCGCAATGAGTGAGGCGATGACCAGAAATCCCTCGATGAGTAACAGGGCGGCAAGAGGGCCGAGCGAAGGGAGCAGTGGAGCAGCCACCAGCATGCCGCAGAAGCTTATTTCATCAATGCTGATGGGAATACACAATTACCTGGCGTATTCTTCTTTTAACTCTTTCCGGTACTCCCGCAGCAACTTCTGTACTTTGGGATCGATTACGAACATACAATAGGGCTGAGAGCGGTTGTTATCATAATAGTCTTTGTGATAGTCCTCCGCCGGGTAGAAGTTGGTGAACGGGGAAATCTCGGTCACAACAGGCTTTTTATATGTGCCGGATTTTTCCAGCGCTTCTTTCGAGGCGAGAGCTATCTGTTTTTGCTCATCATTGTGATAAAAAATGGCGGAGCGATACTGGGTTCCGACATCATTTCCCTGCCGGTTCAGCGTCGTGGGATCATGCAGATGCCAGAAGATTTCCAGCAATTTGTCGTAGGAAATGATGGCCGGATCATACGTGATCTGAATCGCCTCCGCCGCACCCGTTCTCCCCGTACAAACCGCCTGATACGAAGGATTGGGTACGTTGGATGCAGCATAGCCCGGTACCACTGTCAGTACGCCTTTCAGTCGATTGAAAACGGCCTCCGTACACCAGAAGCATCCTCCCGCGAGCGTCGCGGTCTCCAACTGAGCCATATGTTACCTCACTTCTGTTTGATCTCATTAATCACGAACGACTGAACCGGTCTTCCTGCTTTTCCGCTCCAGCAGGCCGGAAATTGAGGGCACAGGAGTTGATGCAATAGCGCTGCCCCGTTGTCTCGCGGGGGCCGTCGTCAAAGAGATGTCCCAGATGCGCACCACACCTCTTGCAGACGACTTCTGTTCGCATCATCCCGAACGATCTGTCCTCGTGTAGTTCCAGGTTTTCCCAATCAACCGGGCGATCAAAACTCGGCCAGCCTGTGCCCGAATCGAATTTGGCCTCTGAAGAGAACAACGGTTGTCCACAGGCAACACACTCATACATGCCCTTTTCATGGTTGTTCCACAGGGCGCCGGTAAATGGCCGCTCCGTTCCCTTCTGGCGTACCACTTTATACTGTTCAGGCGTCAGTTTTTCTTTCCAATACGACTCCGGCATATTTCTTAAATCACTCATTTTACGCTCCTTCTTATTCTCTCTATAGATAGGAACATTATATCATGAGGACTTGTTCCCGTTTCCTGTCGATAAACGGCCTGATGGTGTCTGATTTCGAGACCCATCGTGTGCTCGCGCCTGCGGCGCTCGTCTTATCGATGGTATTGTGTGGCACCATCGATCCCTGATGCGGCGGAGCCGCACAAATGCTCACAGATTTTTTAATTTACGCCATACGGCATAGCTATATTCAGATAGATTTTTGACGATAAGATACAACGAGGATTGTGAAAGCGCTTTGTTGGCAGCACGAAAGGAGATTGAGATGTCGTCTTCATCCCGGGCGTTCCTGCTCGATGTAGACTTGCGACCCGGAAAGCCTCCGATACTACAGGTCGAGGCCGCCGGCGATTCGCTAAACTGGGTATCCGAGCACCGGGAGGCGCTGCGCGAGGCCGTCATCGAGCACGGTTCGATCCTGGTACGCGGCCTCGGGCTGCGCAACGTGGCCGAGGTCGCCGCCATCTTCCGGCGGCTAGCCAGCAGTCTGATGACCGAGAGGGAGGTTTTCGCGCCGCGGAGGCTCTACTCCGACGGCGTGTACTCCTCATCGACGTGGCCGCCAAACCAGCCGATGTGCATGCACCACGAACTGAGCTATACGCTCGAGTTCCCCGGCCTGATGCTATTCGCGTGTCTCAGTGCGCCTACCAGCGGCGGTGCGACTGCGGTGGCCGACGCGCCAACCGTGCTTGAAGCGCTGCCTGCCGGGCTGGTCAAGCGGTTTGAGCGGGAGGGCTGGCTGCTCACCCGCTGCTATAACGACGAGATCGGTGCATCCTTCGCCGAGGCGTTCGGCACCGAGGACCGCCGCGCCATCGAGAGCTACTGCCGGGCCAATGCCATCGAGTTCGAGTGGCAGCCCGATGGAGGATTGCGCACCAGGCAGCGCCGCAGCGCTGTGGTGCGCCACCCCATCACAGGCCGGCGCTGCTGGTTCAACCAGATCGCATTCCTCAACGAGTGGACGCTGGCCCCCGAGGTGCGCGAGTACCTGGTGGATATCTACGGAGCCGATGGGCTGCCGTTCAATACCCGCTTCGGGAACGGCGATCCGATCAGTGAGGACGTTGTGCAGTTGCTCAACGAGGTCTACGCAGCCAACACTGCTCGCGAGCCGTGGCAGGCCGGCGACCTGCTGCTCGTCGATAATATCCGCACCGCGCACAGCCGGGAACCTTTCGAGGGACCGCGCGAAGTGCTCGTGGCGATGACCGACGCGGTACGCCTGGCTGACTGTTCGCCAACCATCGAGGTGATTACCAGATGACTACTACCAGTTCAACCGCAACTTCAGCCGCAGCGTCCAGGCCGGAGACCGCCGGGCCATCGTTCGCGGTGATCTCCGGCGCCCAGGTCAAGCGCGCGCTGCACGGGCGCGAGAAACAGATCGTGGAGCTGGTCGAGGCCACGTACCGGCTGCACAGCGCCGGCGATTCGGTGAACCCACCGTCCTATTTCCTGCGTTTCCCGGATCGCCCGTCCTCGCGGATCATCGCGCTGCCCGCCTCAATCGGCGGTCAGCTACGGGTGGATGGCGTGAAGTGGATCTCGAGCTTCCCGGAGAACGTGGCGGCCGGCATACCCAGAGCCTCAGCCGTGCTGATCCTCAACGACCACGACACCGGCTACCCGTTCGCCTGCCTGGAAAGCTCGATCATCAGTGCCACCAGGACGGCTGCCCTGGCAGCCTCGGCGGCTGACTGGCTCAGCCGCAACCGGCGGCGCCCGGCGCGTGTCGGATTCTTCGGGGTGGGCCTGATCGCCCGCTACATCCATACCTTCCTGGCCGCTACCGGCTGGTCGTTCGACGAGATCGGCGTGCATGACCTGTCCGCCGACAGTGTGGCCGGATTCCGCAGCTACCTGGAGAGGTCGGGGGCCACTGGCCGGATCACTGTACATGACAGCCCCGAGCAGTTGATCCGTGCGGGCGACCTGGTGATCTTTGCTACCGTCGCCGGTCAGCCGCACGTCAGCAATCCATCGTGGTTCGCACACCATCCACTGGTGCTACACGTATCGCTGCGCGATCTCGCGCCGGAAGTTTTGCTCGTCTCGACCAATATCGTCGACGACATCGAGCACTGCCTGAAGGCCAATACCTCGCCGCACCTGGTCGAACAGCTCACGGGCAACCGCGATTTCCTGCACGGCACGCTGGATGACGTGATGGCCGGGCGCGTGACGGTAGCGGTGAACCGGCCAGTGGTGTTCTCACCGTTCGGCCTCGGAGTGCTCGACCTCGCGGTTGGTAAGTACGTCTACGACGAAGTGGCGCGCGCCGGCGAGCTGCACGTCGTAGACGATTTCTTCTACGAGTTGCGCCGGTACGGATAAGCGGCTGAGTGCTCTACCGTAGATAAGGAGGCTATTATGCCAATTATATCCTCTCCCCAGGCATTCAACGAGGAGGATCTCTACATCGACCTCAGACCTATTTTCGGACGCTCGCTCTTCCTCAAGTGTGAGGGCTTCAACTTCGCCGGCTCGGTCAAGCTGAAAGCAGCGGCGGCCATGGTGGAGGCCGCCGAACGGGAGGGGGTCCTGACGCCGGAATCGATTCTGATCGAATCTTCGTCCGGGAACCTGGGCGTGGCGCTGAGCATGATCGCGGCGAGCAAGGGCTACCGTTTCCTGTGCGTGACCGACCTCCGCTGCAACCCGTCGACGCGGAGGCTGATGGAGGCACTGGGCAGCCAGGTGCATGTCATTACCGAGCCAGACGCCAACGGTAATGGACTCCTGGGGGCGCGCCTGGCCTACGTCCGGGCGCTGTGTGCCTCCGATGGCCGGTACGTATGGCTCAACCAGTACACCAATCCGCACAACTGGAAGGCGCACTTTCGCACGACGGCTCCGGCTATTGCTCGCCAGTTCCCGCGCCTGGACGTGCTGTTCATCGGAGTCGGCACCAGCGGGACCTTGATGGGCTGCGCGCGCTATTTCCGCGAGCGGAGTCGGCCGGTGCGGATCGTCGCGGTGGATGCCGTCGGCTCGGTGGCCTTCGGGGGTACGCCGGGCCGCCGCATGATTCCCGGCCTGGGCACGAGCGTCCGTCCGCCCCTGCTCGACGAGTCCTATGTGGACGAGGTGGTACGCGTCGAGGAGGTGGACACTGTTCGCGCCTGCCATCGCCTGGCCCGGGGCGGTTTCCTGTTCGGCGGCTCCACGGGCACCGTGGTCAGCGGCGCGCTGAGCTGGCTGGCCCGGCATGATGGGCACGACCTCATTGCGGTGGCTCTCGCCCCGGACCTCGGAGAGCGCTACCTCGACACTATCTACCGGCCTGGCTGGCTGCATGATGTATACGGCGAGGGCGTACTCAGCTCTGATGATTTGATCGCCACCTCCCGGCCAGTCAGTTCGACGCGCTTCACCGACCCGGCCACGCGGCCCGCAGCCGCGTCAGCGGCCCAATGACCGCTGTGGCCGGTATCATTCGTAACAGGATCGTGAACCAGGGCGATCATCAGATGAAACCCCGCCAAAGGAGCGTACAGATGGAAAAACCTGTCGATGGCCCGGCAGCCGATCTAACCAGGTCTCCGACCGCCCCCGGCAGATACGCCGGCCCGATGACCGGCACCGAGCGCATACTGGCCGAGGTGCTGGCCGACGTGGTAGGCGCTGAGCGCATATCGGTTGACAGCCATTTCTTCAATGATCTGGGTGCCAACTCGTTGGTGATGGCCCAGTTCTGTGCACGAATCAGGAAGCGGGCGGACCTGCCGGCGGTGTCGATAAAGGACATCTACCGGCACCCGACGATCAGAAGCCTGGCGGGGGCGCTTGCGGACATTGCCCCCACCCCTGTCGAGCCAGCGGTTCCGGCGGAGACCGGGGCAGCGCCACCGGCCAGCACAGCGCAGTACGTCCTCTGCGGGATACTGCAACTCCTGATCTTCTTCGTGTACTCCTACCTTGCCGGACTTGTCATCACCCGGGGCTACGACTGGCTCTCTGCCGGCTCCGGGTGGATCGATATCTACCTGAGGTCGGCCCTCTTCGGCGGCGCCATCTTCGTCGGCCTTTGCAGTTTCCCGATCCTGGCGAAATGGATCATCATTGGCCGGTGGAAAGTCTGCGAGTTTCCGGTCTGGAGCCTGGCCTATGTGCGCTTCTGGACCGTCAAGGCGCTGCTTCACGCCAACCCGATGACCCTCTTCGCCGGCACGCCGCTGTACGTGCTATACCTGCGCGCCCTGGGCGCACACATCGGCAGGGGCGTCACGATCCTTTCTCACACCGTTCCGGTCTGCACCGATCTGCTCACGATTGGCGACGGTACGGTAATCTGTAAAGACTCTTTCTTCCTCTGCTACCGGGCGCATGCCGGGCGTATCCAGACCGGAACGGTCACTCTCGGCCAGGGCGTGTACATCGGCGAAAAGACCGTGCTCGACATCAACACGTCGATGGGCGACCAGGCACAGCTCGGCCACACCTCTGCGCTGCAAAGCGGCGATGCAGTCCCGGACGGGGAGCGGTGGCATGGCTCCCCGGCACAGCCTGCGCAGTTGAACTATCTGAGAGTCCCGCCAGCCAACTGCGGCACGCTGCGCCGGTTCACTTACGGACTCTGCACGCTGCTCATGGTGTTCTTTATATATATGCCGCTGATCGTCGGGGGCCTCTACATACTGTTGTCCCTGGTGCCCGCGCTGGCCCGGCTGACGGGGCACGGCCCCGCTATGATTGCCGCGCCGGAACTCTACATCGACGCGCTGGTCCTCTCCCTGGCATTGTTCTGCGGCTTCGTCGTCCTCGGCCTCGCCCTCGTATTCACCGTCCCGCGCCTGCTGAATCTTGCCATCAAGCCGGACAAGACCTATCCGCTATACGGCTTCCACTACGCTATACAGCGAACGATCACAACGATTACCAACAGTAAGTTCTTCACCTGGCTCTTCGGCGACAGTTCCTACATCGTCCACTATCTGCGCTGCCTCGGATACGACCTTTCCCACATCGAACAGACCGGGGCGAACTTCGGTACAGAGGTGCAGCACGATAACCCGTATCTGAGTTCTGTCGGCTGCGGCACGATAGTCTGCGATGGGCTGTCGATCATCAACGCCGACTTCTCAAGCTCGTCCTTCCGCGTGTCCCGAACGTCAATCGGAGCACACAACTTCCTGGGGAACAATATCGCCTTTCCCCCGGGCGCCCGGACGGGCGACAACTGCCTTCTCGCGACGAAGGTCATGATCCCGCTCGACGGCGAGGTTCGCGAGGGGGTGGGCCTGCTTGGCTCGCCATGCTTCGAGATTCCCCGGTCAGTGGAGCGTGATAGCCGCTTCAACCATCTGCGAACGGGCAACGAACTGCGCAGGCGCCTCGCCGCCAAGAACCGGTACAACATTCGCACTATGGGCCTGTTCCTGTTCATACGGTGGCTGCATACCTTCGCTCTCACTGCGCTTGCCCTCACCGCCATCGATCTCTACGATACCTTCGGATCGGTGACGGTCGCTGCGGACCTGACGCTCAGTCTCGGGTTCAGCGCGGCCTACTTTATCCTTGTGGAGCGAGCTATGATGGCGTTCAGCACCCTGCGCCCGCGGTTCTGCTCCATCTACGATCCCTACTACTGGTGGCACGAGCGTCTCTGGAAGGTGCCTGATACGTATCTCAATTTCTTCAACGGCACCCCCTTCAAGAACGTGATCTGGCGACTGCTAGGGGTGCGAATCGGCCACAAGGTCTTCGACGACGGCTGCTATTTGACGGAGAGAACGCTGACCGCTATCGGGAACGACTGCACGCTCAACGCCGCGAGCAAGATCCAATGTCACTCGCTGGAGGATGGCACCTTCAAGTCCGACCACACTACGCTTGGCGCGGGTTGCACCCTGGGGATTGGCGCCTTTGTCCACTACGGCGTGACCATCGGCGAGGGCGCAGTGCTCGCCGCCGACTCTTTCCTCATGAAAGGCGAGGAGATCGCGCCGCACGCATGGTGGGGCGGGAATCCTGCCAGGGCACTGACGAGTTATCAGCTCAGCATCCGTGCTCAACCCGTTCCCGCGCCACAGATCGCTCACCGCGCGCTGTTGCAAGCGCAGGAAGGGCAGCGGCAACATCTCGATGAGCGCACTTGCCCGGACGGGCAGCACATGGCAGACGCACAGGTCTGCCAGGACGGCAACGACAGCCACGGTACCTGCCATCATGGTCAGCGACAAGGAGCGCCGTGGCGAACGCAAAGTGGAGGAAAGATTCGATGGGAAAACTAGAACTGGTGGAATCAGATCGTGAGTTCTGGCACCGAGTGCTCGTCGCCGGCGGGTTCACCGCGATTCCGCGCTGGACTCTTACCCCGGTGACGGGCACCGCCGAGCACGAGGCGACAATCCCTGGCGATCTCATGGCAGCGCTGCACCGGCTGGCTGACGAGCTGGCCGTGTCGCTCAGCTCGATGCTGCTCGCCGCGCATGCCAGAGTGCTCGCCGCGCTGTCCGGCGAGCGCGAGGTTGTGACCGGCTACGTCCTTGCCGGGAGCGGTCGGCCGTTGCCATGCCGGCTGACAACCGCATGCGCTTCATGGCAGACCTTGCTGTTGAACACCCATCGAGTCGAGGAAGAACTACTGAAGCACAGAGACTTTCCCCTCGATGATCTCAGGCGCGAACTGCGCCTGACCGGACCGTTGTTCGAAACTACGCTCGCTCCAAACGGGGGCAGCGGCGATCTCGCCAGGGACATCATGCTGGGGATAGAGTTCTCGCAGCGCAGCGGCAAGTTCGTGCTGCGACTGCGATACCGAACCGAGGCACTTGACGCGGACTGCGCCGCCAGGATCGCCGGCTACCACCTCACGGCGCTTGCTCTGATCGTAGCCGATCCCGATGCCGGGCACACACGCCAGAGTTTGCTCTCCGCCGGGGAGCTTCATTGCCAGCTTGAAGGACTCGCCGGCCAGCGCCGCGCGTTGCCGGATCACCGGGTCCACGAACTGTTCGAGCAGCGGGTAAAGGCCCACCCGGACGCCATCGCGGCCATACATGGCGACCATCAGTGGACCTACCGGGAACTTAACGCCCGCGCTAACCGCCTGGGACGCGCTCTGATGGCGCGCGGGCTGCGCCGCGAAGGCGTCGTCGCGGTAGTGACCGAACGCAACCTGGACTGGATGGCCGCTGTCCTGGCGATCCTTAAGGCCGGCGGCGCATACCTGCCCATCGAGCCGCATTTTCCTTCTGATCGCATCGCGACCACGCTCTCCCGCGCCGGGTGCAGGCTCGTGCTCACCGAACCCGGCAGCAGCGCCGCACTCGATCAGGCCCTCAACACGCTGCCCGGCGTCCAGAAGCTCTTCATAGATGCAGCCTGCGAGGAAGGCCATGCCGAAAGCGATCTCGGCGTCAGCGTCGCGCCAGATCAGCTCGCCTACATCTTCTTCACCTCTGGCTCTACCGGAGAACCAAAAGGCGCGATGTGTGAGCACGCGGGCATGCTCAACCACATCCTCGCCAAGATCGATGACTTGCGGATCGGCGCGGGGCAGGTGGTCGCTCAGACCGCGCCCCAGTGCTTCGACATTTCGCTGTGGCAACTGCTTGCCGCGCTCCTGGTCGGCGGGCGCACTCTGCTGATCGAGCAGGAGGTGATCCTGGACGTTCAGCGGTTCGTCGACAGGATCGTCGCCGGCCACGTCGCCGTGCTCCAGGTCGTGCCATCGTACCTCGAAGTCGTGCTGTCCTATCTGGAGCAGCATCCCCGCACGCTGCCGGAACTGCGGTGCGTGTCAGTCACCGGTGAGGCGCTGAAGAAGGAACTCACGCAGCGCTGGTTCGCGGCCTGCCCCGCCATCAAGCTGGTCAACGCCTACGGGCTGACCGAGACCTCGGATGACACCAACCACGAGATCATGGACCGCGTGCCGGACCGGGAGCGGGTTCCGCTTGGCCGTCCCATCAACAACGTGCACGTCTACGTCGTCGACGAGCACCTGTCACCGGTGCCGCTCGGCGCCCCCGGTGAGATCGTCTTCTCCGGGATCTGCGTTGGCCGGGGATACATTAACGACCCGGAGCGTACCCGGCTGGCCTTCATGGCCGATCCGCACCGCGAGGGCCAGCGGCTCTATCGCAGCGGCGACTACGGACGCTGGCTGCCCGAAGGCAAACTGGAGTTTCTCGGGCGCCGTGATACCCAGGTCAAGATCGCTGGCTTCAGGATCGAGATTGGCGAGATCGAGAACACCTTGCTGCGCATACCCGGCATCCGCGACGGCGCGGTGGTGGTCGCCGGGCGGGCCGGCCAGAGCAAGCGCCTGATAGCCTTCTACTCCGGGCAGCGACCACTCGAGGCCGGCATCCTGCGGAAGCTGCTGGGTGAGTCGCTGCCTTCATACATGATCCCATCGGCCTTCTACTGGCAGGAAAGCCTGCCGCTGACCGCCAACAGCAAGATCGACAGGAAGACGCTGACGGCGCTCGCCGGACAACTCGACGCCGGTGACGAGGATCACCACGCGCCACGTACACCGACCGAGCGCCGTCTGGCGGCCGCATGGGCGAAGGTACTCGGCGTCCCGCAGGAGGAAATTGGCCGGGAAGACCATTTCTTTGACCGGGGTGGCACATCGCTGGCGGCGGTGAGGCTGGCGATCATTCTGGAGCGCAGGATCTCCCTCAAGGATCTCATCAGTCACCCGGTCCTGGCCGATCTTGCCAGGCTGATCGATGGCCGCTCCGAGCCGGGCCACCGGCTGCCATAATAACACTATCTGGAGAGAATCCATTTCGCCGACCTGTTCGAGGTCAAGGACGCGTTACAGAAGAAAGGCGGCCGGGGATGGCCGCCGCTTTCTGGAACCAGGCTCTTCGAAGAGCTACAATGGATGCGCTTTCACCCTTCAAAAGCAGTGAGGCTATTCTTCTACGACCAGAAGCGCATGGACACGTCCCACCTGGAACCCGTCCGGCCAGCGGACAGGCAGCTCTTCCCAGTTTACACCAGCATCGGAGGACCGGAAAATGCCTTTGTTGCTACCGGCATAAAAGACGCCCGCTTCAGCAGGATTGGCCGTCAATACAGAGGTCAGTAATCCCTTTTCCTCGGGCAAACCGGCTCGCACCTGTTGCCAGGGGCGCTTATGGCTGCGGCGATAAATTGCTGACTCCGCGCTCATGGGATTATGGGCCTGCTGGGGACCGTGGGCAGCGGATATGACCAGGGTATCAGGATCAGCGGGATCAACGGCTACACTCCAGAGGTAATGGTGATTGAGACCTTCGCCTGGCCGATACCAGGTACTTCCGCCATCATCGCTCTGCACGAAGCCATTTCCCGCGCGCATAAAGCCATCCCCGGCCGCCGAATACAGGCGATCAGGCGCAAGTTTATGCATGGCTAAGGTATGCGTATCAAAAGGACCATCCGGTTTGCGATCTTCCCAGGTTTCTCCGCCGTCGAAGCTGCGAAGCAGCGCACCGGCTTCAATGGCGGCATAGATCCGCCCGGGGACGAGTGGATCGGGAGTCAGCCAGCGAACATGGCTGGTATAGGGACGGGGCGGAAAACTCCAGGAGGGCGCGGATGGCAACTGACGCAAGGTCGCCAGATCACGCCAGGTTGCACCACCATCTTCTGAGCGGAAAATGGCGCTCGGCTCTGTTCCGGCATAGACGACGCTCCGCCCGTTGGAGCGCTCCAGTGGACTGATAGCAACCGACATGACCTGCTCACCAATGATACCTTTCCCTACATTTTCCCATGTGCTTCCAGCATCACGGCTGCGCCACAATCCCTGATCGAAGGTACCGCAATAGACCTCCTGCGGATAGCCAGGATCAACAGCCAGGCATTGGGTAGCCAGGCCGGTCAGCCGGGGTTCAACAACCCATGCCCCATTGTGCTGGCGTGCGATGGCTAAAGCTTTGCTGGTCGCAATGTATAATGTTTTCATATCACCACTCCTGATTTACTGCTGAGTGCTTATCTTCTTCCCTTCGGTTCAAGGTTAGCATCTTCCTGGAGGAAATGCCTTGTCCTTTTGACCAGGGTTTTCAGGCTAGCAAACATAGCTGTGGGCAAATTGCAGGAAGTGGTAGACATCGGAGAAATTTGTCGCCAACCCAACCGAAACGCGCAGCGCCCCTTGCTTCTTATCATCGATGAAATGGAGAAATTGCTCATAGGTCATACGCTCTTTGTGGCGAAAGACCGGGGCCAGATCCTCACGCGCCAGGCCCAGCGCCATCTCGCGCACGCCGGGATTGCAAAAACAGCCGCTACGCATCGAGATCCCCCACCGGTTTGCCTCCTCCTGGCTCCGATAACAATCCAGGATCGCACCGGAGGAATCACAGAAATTGAAGGCAATGGTTCCCCCGCGCTTCTCTGTGGTTATCGGGCCATAGATGCGCACCACGGGCTGCCCGTTGCTGTGGCGCAGGGCCAGCAGGTGTTCTAAGAGCCAGCCGGTCAGACACCTGACGCGTTCGTGAATGGTCTCGATGCCAATGGCTTCGAGATATCTCAGCCCGATTTCCACTGCTGGCAGCATGAGATAATTGACGGTCCCATCTTCAAAGCCCGCTTCACCAGGCGTCAGGTAAAAGCCAGAGCCGGGGGCATCGGCGGCCAGGACCGAGGAAAGCGTGATCGTCCCTCCGGCAAACCAGGGACGGCGCAGCCTGGCAAGCGCGGACTTGCACGCCAGCAAGCATCCCACCCCCGTCGGATACCCGAACATTTTATAGAAGGAAAGGGGGACGAAATCCGGGTGCCATCGTGAGAGATCGAGGCGATTGGTAGGGGCAAAGGCGGCGCAGTCCACCAGGACATCCCAGCCCCGCTGTTGCGCGTGAGCGATCCAGTCGAGCGGGTGCTGCACCCCGGTGACGTTGGACTGGGCCGGGTACGCGAACAGAGATGGCCGCCCCGGGCGAGCCTGCGCAAGCGAGCGGTACAGGTATGACTCGTTGACACGCAGATCAGGCGGCTCAAGGGGCACATAGTGGATAGACGCGCCCTTCGTCTGAGCAAATTCGCGGATGCCGTTCACCGAATTATGGTTATCGAACGTGAGCAGGTAGCGCCCACCCGGGGCAAAGGGATAGGACTCACCCACCAGCTTGAGGGCGCCGCTGGCGTTGGGTGTGAAGATCACGCTATATTCATCGGGCGAGGCATGGAAGTAGTTGAGCACACACCGGCGAGCGCGCTCCACCAGATGAGTCATAGCCTGTGAGGCAGGGTTGGTGGAATGGGGATTGCCGAAAACATGGCGAGCGAGCAGATCCACATGTGCACGCACCTGACATTCGGCATAGAGTCCCCCACCGGTGTAGTCCAGATAGACGTGCTGCTGAGCATCCAGGCGAGCATACTCGGTGGCGCGCAGGGTATCAATGGATTGAGTGGCATCAAAGGCAGGATACTGCTGCCGGAATGCTGTCAGAGCGGCTTCTCTGGGCGCGAGCGATGCCCCGTGTAAATGCATCATGAAAGCTCTCCTTATGCTGTTTTGATCTTCGCCACATTCTCCAGGCCCAGCGCTTTGATCGCCTGTTCACGCAGCACGAACTTCTGCACCTTGCCGCTTGCCGTCAGTGGATAGCTCTCCACAAACTGGAAGTAGCGCGGAATCTTCTGATGACTGATCTGGCCCTGGCAGTACGTGCGCAACTCCTCCTCGCTCAATTGCTCACCTGCCCTGGGGATCACCACCGCGAGCAGTTCCTCGCCAAAGTAGGCATCAGGGACACCCAGCACCTGCACCTGGGCCACTTTGGGATGACGAATGAGGAATTCCTCGATTTCAACCGGAAAGAGGTTTTCGCCCCCACGAATGACCATATCTTTGAGCCGGCCTACGATGTTGAGGTAGCCCTGCGCGTTCATTGTCGCCAGGTCGCCCGAATGCGCCCAGCCATCGGTATCAATAGTCTCGCCGGTCTTCTCGGGCATCCTGTAATAACCGGCCATGACCAGGAAGCCGCGATAGCACAGTTCGCCGCGCTCACCAACCGGCACGATCTCGCCGGTTGCCGGGTCGGTGATTTTGATCTCAATATGGGGCAGCGCTTTGCCAACAGTCGCCGCCTTCAACTCAAACGGATCATCCGCTAACGTCATGGTGATGCAGCAACTGCCCTCTGTCTGCCCAAAACAGATGCCGATATCCGTTCCCAGTCGCGTCTTCACCCGCTCCATCAGGATAAGGGGCACGGGAGCGCCGCCTGATCCCACCATTCTGAGTGAAGAGAGGTCATAATGAGCAATATCGGGATGCGCGAGCAGGGCCTGGATCATGGTTGAAACGCCGATCGCGATCAGGCAGTGTTCGCGGCTGATGATCTGCATCGCTTTGACAGGATCAAAGGCCAGCAAGGGATAGGTGGTGCTGCCCATATAGAGAGGGCTGAGCAACCCGGTGACGATGCCTGCCACATGAAAGAATGGGAACCAGGAATGTGTCCGCAGTTCCTGCAAGGGCAGTCCCTCCCGCTGTACAAAAGGTTCCAGACGCTTCGTATAGACTACCGCGTTGTTCACGAGGCCATAATGGGTGAGGAGAGCGCCCTTCGGAAAGCCCGTGGTGCCGGAGGTATAGATGAGAACAGCGGGATCAGACGGACTGACCGCGGCTTGCCGCTCCGCCAATGCTGTATCGCTCAACTGAGCGCCAGCAGCGACCACCTCACTCAGCAGTGTTGGACGCCAGCCCTCCTGCTCCACCAGGCCAGCCGGCGGCATCCCAAGCAGGCTCACATAGCGCAGCAGAGGGAAACGCACGCTCGTCACCTCACCATGTTTGCTGCCAGGTGTGGTCAGCGCGCGAATGGCAGCCAGGTGGTCATAGTCGCGCACCCGCGCCATGAAGAACAGCGCGCGCACATCTCCTTGCCTGAGAATATATTCAATCTCAGCCGCACGCAGAACCGGGTTGATCGTTACCAGCAGCAGCCCCACCTTCGCCGCCGCCATCATCAGCAGCGGCCAGTCAGGCACATTGGCCGCAAGGATCGCGATGTGATCGCCTTTTCGCAGGCCCAGCGCCAGCAGCCCTTTAGCAACTGCGTTGGCGCGATCCCGGTAATCCTGATAGGTCCAGCGAATGTTCAGCGCATCTCCAAATTCAGGGTAACAGGAATAGACAATCGCCTCTTGCGAGGGACATTCTTCAGCGCGTTGATCCAGAAGATCGCTCATAGTGAGGTCGAGGAGGTCGATCTCCTCGCTTTCCGCCTGCCAGTACGACAGGCCATTGTTTATCATGCTCATGGATATCCTCTTGCAGAAATACCGGATCAAGTCGCAGGCATTTCTTCTCAATCGCTCACCCGGTTTTTTCACCAGGACAACAGGTCACACAACACACTTCATGACGACAAGTTTACCTGCTATGGTCCTGTCATGTATGGGTGAAACTACGTATTTGACTACGTATTTTTTTTCTGCAATGAGGGAGTGTCCCCATAGCCTGGTATATCAGATCCGGTGGAGCGAAAGTCAAAGGGGATCCCTGATTTATCAGAATGTATCTGATTGCCGGCCCCGGGTGCGGCGAGCGCCTGCGGCTCCGCCGCACCCGGGGAGAGCACTGAGCCTCGGACACTTTCTCACTACTTAAACGAATTTGATATTATGTCGTTCTCACAGAGAGAGGTGTGACGAAGCAGGAACAGCCATCGTCCGGCGGAAAGGAAGGAGAGACGGCTCAGACCAGATGGTGTTCAACCGCAAAGCGTGTGGCAGCCGCCCGCGAGTTGACCCCCAGTTTGTTGTAAATGGAAGTGAGGTGCCTGTTGACGGTGCGTACACTGATGACCAGGCGTTCTGCCACCTGGGCATCGGTCAGGCCCACCGCCACCTGTTGCAGGACCTCAACAGGGGTATAGATCACGACAAACATTGCTGGCTCTCCTCTCTTTTTCTCGCTCGAACTGTTTGAGGCAAGCGTCCATCACCCACGTCAGGCGCATGTTTATAAGCTTACCGCAACCTCAGAACTTCTGGCGGCTTCGCTCTTCTGAAGGATCAGATGAGCAACCTGGCGAGCGCTGCCGAGGCTGGCATCGGAAAGGAAGCCCGCACCGATCCAATCGCCGGCAAGGTAGAGATTGGCGATACCCGGCACCAGCGGCCCCGGTCGCCCGGCATAGCCACCACCACTGGCCGTGGGCAGCATACCGATGGCCTCGATATGTGGCAGAAAGACACGTTTCACCAGAACATCGCGCCAGCCCGGCTGCGCGGCGTCGAGCAGATCTTCCAGGTCACGCTCATCCAGCCTGGGATCGCCTGAATGCCGTGGATCAAGTTGCTTAAAGGTCGAGATTAGCGCTCCGCCCTCCGGTGTGACACGCGTGTAAACCGACTGCGCCGACATGAAGCGCGGGCGATCCAGGTCCTGCACTACTGGATAGCGGGGATCTGGCAGGCGGCGCAGGGCGACATCCAGGCAGGCGACACGCGCCGGAACAAGCGGTTCGACGATCTTGCGCAGAGGCTCATAGGCCCCTTCATCTACCAGTTTCACTGCTTCCTGCGGGGTGATCGCCAGGATCACATTCGCGGCGCTCAGCCAGCTTCCGTCACTCAGGCGGACACCCTGGACGCGGCCTTCCTGGTAAGCAACAGAATCGACGCGACTGCCGGTAACGATGCGCGCCCCGGCCTGTTGCGCGACGCTCCGCAATCCCTCAATCAAAGTCTGCCAGCCGCCCGCGACGTAGTGGACCGGATGCTTGAGGGCAAGCTGCAACTTGGTGACAAGAACCTCCGCGCTGACCAGATCTAAGGCCGTGCTATAGACCAGGACACAGGCAGTCGAATTCAGGATCTGGCGAACGCGGGGACGTTTGATCCTGCCATCCAGCCACTCCTGCACGCTTACGTGGGCCAGGTTCCGCGCATTGAGCCGGGGCAGCGCGCTGAAGAAACGCGCGAGTTCTATTTTGTCACCAACGGTGAGCAAACGATTCGTCAATAACGAGGACAGGCCCGTTATATTGGGATAAAGCTGGCCCCGGTGCAGGAAAAAGGTGTCTTTCGGAATACCATAATGGTAGGTTACACCCAGTTCCTGTAAGACCTCGGAGGCTGCCCCTCCCGTATAGAGGGCATGAATGCCCCGGTTGAAGTCGTAGCCGTCGTAGTTCTGGCTGGCCGCGCGTCCTCCCAGGCGCGTCGATTTCTCAAAGAGGATTACCCGACGGCCAGCGCGCGCCAGGTAAGATGCTGCGCCCAGGCCAGCCAGGCCACCTCCAACGATAATCACATCTGGAGATATCGATTGCTTTTCCATTTCTGCCTCCATATATCTCTTGCGTTTCAGTTCACTGAGCTTTGACGCTAATGAAGACAGGGAGGGGGCTTCTTTTGTGACACATGAAGATCCCACATGCGCTCCTTAAGCGGAGCGCATGCAGACCTGGAGCACGCCAGATGGGAACGGTCCCACGTCAAGGAGATTTGACAGGCGCAAGCCCTATCCTGTATGCTTTCAGCAATTGCGCAACTCTGCCAACGCCATCAGAGGGACACGCCTATCCTGAAACAGCAGAAGGAGGAAAGTTCTGGCTGAGATTCATGTTCCTGGAAGAAACTGGGCCGGCAATTATACGTACCAGGCGAAGAGGCTGCACCAGCCAGCGACGATTGAACAGGTACAGGAGATCATCGCCGGCGCGACCAGCGTGCACGTACTGGGTTCGCGGCACTCGTTCAACGACATTGCCGACGCCTCGGAGCTAATCTCGCTCGAAAACCTGCCCGCAGAGCTGGTTGTCGACCACGAAGCACAAACGGCCTCCTTCAGTGGAGGTATGAAGTACGGCGATCTGGTCAGGGCATTGAACGATGAGGGCGTGGCTCTGCACAACCTCGCCTCGCTTCCCCACATCTCCGTCGCGGGGGCCGTGGCGACGGCGACGCATGGCTCGGGCGTCACCTGCGGCAACCTCGCCACAGCGGTTGCCGGGCTGGAGATCGTGACCTCCAGTGGAGAGATCGTCAGGGCATCCAGAGGCGATCCCGACTTCGATGGACTGGTGGTCGGACTTGGCGCACTCGGCGCGGTCACGCGGATCACCCTGGACGTGCAGCCTATCTATCAGGTGAAGCAGCGGGTATTCGAAGGTCTCGGATGGAAGGCACTCTACGACCACTTTGACGAGATTACTTCCTGCGGCTACAGCGTCAGTATTTTCACCCGCTGGGGCGAGACGAACGATCAGGTATGGATCAAGAGCCGGATGGATCAACCCGACCAGGTTGGGGATGACCTCTTCGGCGCGGTTGCGGCAACGGTTGACCGGCACCCGATTGTCGGACTCGATCCCACTCCCTGCACACCGCAGTTGGGCCGGCCCGGCCTCTGGTCAGACCGCCTGCCGCATTTCCGCATGGGCTACACACCGAGCAGCGGCGAAGAAATCCAGTCGGAATATCTCATTCCGCGCCGGCACGCCATAGGGGCCTTAGAAGCCCTGCGCACCCTCGCGGACAGGCTCCAACCGATCCTGTGGGTATCCGAGATTCGCCGCGTGGCCGCGGATCGGTTATGGATGAGCACAGCCTGCGAGGAAGATTCCGTCGCCATCCACTTCACATTCAAGCGCGAGCCAGATGCGGTCCGGGAGATGGTCGACCAGATTGAGGACGCCCTGACGCCATTCGCAGCACGCCCGCACTGGGGCAAGGTCTTCCATGCGGACGCGGCTGCAATCGCTCCGCTCTACAGGCGCCATGCCGACTTCGTTCGCCTGGTGGAGCGGCTCGATCCCCGGGGCGCGTTCCGCAACGCATGGCTGAAAGCCCACGTGTTCGGCGACAAATAATCCCTCTTCGCTTTCTCTTGTGGTGAAAGTGCGGTCAGCTTCATTGACGGAGCGCAGCACAGGGTAAATTAAGAACGGTTTGAGCCGGTCCCTTCCTCTGGTAACTGGTTCCGCCGGGCATAGTTCGTGCGGATCTCTTCGGCGCGTGCTCGCAGCCGCGCCGCTTCGGCCTCTCGCTCTGTCGCGGCAAACAGAACCGCGTAGTACTCCAGCAATGAGGCCACTTCTCTGGTCATTGTAGAGCTTTGCCAGATTGCTCGTCGTCATTCCTACCAGGGAGTGGTTCGGTCCTACCGTCCGCTCAAAAAGGTCAGGGTGCGCTGATAGAGCCGTTCGGCCTGGACATCCTTACCCTGGTCATGATAGAGCAACGCGATGTTAAACCTATGAAAAGCTCCTCTCACACCTCTTCAGTATACTCTGTCGTATGCCAGATGTAAAAAATAAGAACTGGTATCAGCAAATTTTATTTCCTCGGGTACAGGTTCGTCACGCTGCCTGGAGTACATATAGCACTTCCATGATTGTTGGACAACAGGGAGCCACCCCTGTGAGCGTTTTGTGCGGTGCAGGAGACAAAGCGTGACGGAAATGTGAGAGCGCCATCGTATGCTCTCGGTAAAAGCAGATCAGGCGAATGCTTCACATGAAAGCATTCACTGGCAGTGTGACCGGCGATACTGGCCGGTTAGAGAAAGGAAACAGTCATCATGTTTAAACGGATTCTTGTCCCGCTGGATGGATCAGAGCTTGCCGAGCGAGCCTTGCCGGTGGCCGCCCAGATAGCCAGAGCCGCCGGCGGCTCTCTTCTGCTCTTTGGCGTTGTGCCCACGCCGGTCGAATATGGCGTCTACTTTGTCCCGGCCAGTAGCTACGGCTGGGGAGAGGAGCAAGGCGTGCTCAAGGAGATGAGCGCGTATCTCCAGCAGACAGCAAACTTGCCACTGCTGGCGGGAGTGCCCGTCGAGACGCAAGCGATAGCCGAGGCAGTAGCACCGGCGATCCTCACCGCAGAGCGAACCTTTCGGGCTGATCTGGTCGTAATGAGCAGCCACGGCTATACCGGGGTCAGACGCTGGGTGCTGGGGAGCGTCGCTCAGAAAGTCGCGCGACATAGTTCTGTACCCGTTCTGGTTCTGCGCGCCGACGGCACTCCATTAACCCTGGATCAGCCGCCGCGCGTGCTTGTTCCGCTGGATGGCTCTGCTCTGGCTGAGGCTGCCATTGAGCCAGCGATCCAGTTGGCCGCAGCCTTCTCGTGGATCGTCCCGGGCGAGGTCTGTCTGCTGCGTGTCATCACAGTTCCCCCTGTGAGCGGAAGATTTCGCGGCGGGGCCTACATTGATTACGAGCGTGCTGTGATCGCCGAGAAGAAGCTGGCGGCGCACACCTACCTGCAAGCGTTGAAAAAGCAGCTTCGCGAGTCGATGCCGGCCTCTATGCAACTCACAACTTCAATCATCGTTGATACCGATATCGCGGGAGGGATCATCTACATGGGGGAGCCGGATGGCCCCACCGGCGAAAAAGCGTATGCCGCCATTGCTATGGCGACGCATGGGCGCAGCGGCCTCCGACGTTGGGCACTGGGCAGCATCACCGAGCGCGTGCTGGGCGCGACGCATCTTCCTCTTCTCATTGTGCGGCCGGGGATCGAGCAGGAGCAGCCTGAGCCAGTCGGAGCCGGCATCAAAGCGGGCGATATGCCCTGGGTAGGCTTACTATGACGCGAGAACAATCGTAAAGCAGGAGGTCGAGAAGACCTCGTGACCGCAGATGACCTGCTGCCCACCAGGCTCCTCAAAGCAGTCGATCATTCTGGCGGCCTCCTGATAGCCGCCGGGAAGGGCGATCTTCATGCGTCCTCCTGGAGACAAATGGGGTCGACATGTCGCGCAGCGGCGATGGGAGCATGCCGGGTCTCCCCCTCGCACGCTGGCGCATGCGCGGACAGATGGTCGAGAGCCGCGAGACGGTGGTGCGCTTTACCAGCGAGGAAGCCCACCGCTTTTTGTGAGATGCTCTATCTACCCCGATCCGGCGCAGGGCTTCAGTTTTTTATGACTTTCCAGCAGGAGAATCAGGATGAACAGCCAGGAAGTAGCCGACTCCCACCTTCGTCTGAACGTAGCGAGGATGGACGGGATCGGCCTCCAGCTTTCTGCGCAAGCGATTGATATTGACCTGGAGCATATGGCTCTCCCCCACATATTCCGCTCCCCAGACCTCTTCGAGAAGCCGGTCCTGCGTCACGATGCGCCCGGCATTCTGTGCCAGGTACGCCAGCAGCCGATATTCGGTCGGTGTCAGGGGCACCTCCACACCGTTTTTTGTGACCAGATGCTGGGCGTAGTCAATGGTGAGTTCTCCGAGGCTGACCTGTGCCTGCATGCCGGCTGCCGAGTTGTTTGCGCCGAGGTGCGCACGGCGTAAGACAGCACGCACCCGCGCCAGTAGTTCCTCCACATTGAAGGGCTTGGTCAGGTAATCATCGGCGCCCAGATCCAGGCCCCGCACCTTCTCCTGATCCTGACCGCGCGCCGTGACCATAATAATCGGCACGGCCGAAAAGGTGCGCACGCGCTGGCAGACCGTAAAGCCATCCAGTTTGGGCATCATCACATCTAAGAGCACCAGGTCAGGTACCTGCTGCTCAATCTGCTGGAGCGCTTGCTCCCCATCACTGGCCGAACGCACCGCATAGCCCTCCAGTTCCAGATTGCGCGTTTCCAGTCGGAGCAGTTGCGGATCATCATCGGCGACCAGAATCGTTGGTTTTTTTCCAGGCATGCTCATTCATCCTTCCCTTTGCTAGACAACCAGAGGTTCCTGCGCTTCCGTGGAGCGTTGCAGGACCGGTATCACCAGGTGGAACGTGCTGCCCTCCCCCGGACGGCTCTCCACCCAGATCCTGCCGCGATGGCGTTCCACAATCAGCTCACAGATCGTCAGTCCCAGACCGGCTCCGCTAACTCCCCGCGTCAGACCTCGATCCACCTGATAGAAGCGCTCAAAGACGCGCGTGATATGAGCCGCAGGGATGCCGATGCCCTGGTCACGCACACCGATTTCCAGCATGGGCGCCGGCTGATGACGCTCAGATGGCCCAGGAAGTCGGCCCACAGAAGGGATCGCTTCACCCGGCGTGATCCGCTCATCTGTTGTCGGGCGCAGGAATACCGTAATCACTCCACCCTCTGGCGAATACTTTACCGCGTTGTCCAGCAGCGTGTCCAGTGCCTCACGCAGCAGGCGAGGATCAGCTTCGATGAAGGGAATGCTCGTCGCCTCCTTTCCTTCCGGGGTCTCCAGACGGAGCTGGAAGGTGAACAGATCTGGCGCTTGCCGGGCCACACGCTGCTGGATGGAGAGCAGGGCCGCCTCGGCCAGCCGCACCGGGTCCACCGGGACGGGGGCAAAGGTCATAGAACCGTTCTCAAGCTCGGCCAGTTCGAGCATGCGTCCGACCAATCGGTCGAGCTGGTCACTGGCCTCACTGATGGCGAGCAGGAACTGGGCGCGCTCCTCGCGCGCGAGGCGCGCGCCATGGCGCAGAAGCGTGCTCGCGTATCCCTTGATAGCGGTAAGAGGGCTGCGCAATTCATGACTCACCACGGCCAGCAGGTCTGATGAGAGCGAATCTCGGTCACGCATCGAGGCCCCTCCTTTTGTTTCTAGTTCTTCAAGGCGCACGGCGAGTTGCATGCTGCTGAGCACAGCTTCAATGGCATCGGAAAGCCTGGACAAAATCGTGCGGCTCCGCTCCAGGGACGCAGTACATGGCTCGCCTTCCATGCCATCCCATCCCAGCAGCAGGTACGCCTGCATCGCTGGTTCGCCCGGCTCTGACACTGCTGCCTGGTGATCCTGTGCCCGCTGATCGCGAGCCGCACCCTCAAGGGAGCAGTGGTAGAGCAGCCAGCAGGAGACTTCCGAGCCTCCCTGAATCGTTGACAGATCGGAGGGCAGGGATGGAAGCAGCGGAGCCAGTGCGAACACTTCGTGCTCGGGCATGCCCTGACGGGCAACGAGACGCAACGCCCTGGTCGCTCCCTGGGCCTCTGGCGCCAGGGCGGTGAGAGAAGCTGGCTGTGCGCTCACCAGCAACACGGCGCCACGTTGTGCCGCGCAGAGGGAAAGCAGGTGGGTGAGTAAGGCACTCGCAATGTTGTGGACGCCCTGCTCTGTTCTCACAGCTCCGGCTAGCTTTGCCAGGCGGGCCAGATCAAGCAACGCGCTGGTAAGCTCCGGGGGAGCCGGGGACGCTTCCAGCTTCTGTGGAGCAGCTCTGGCGTCTCTGTTGTGTTCTTCTGCCATCGTTGTCCCTGATTCTACAATTTCATCATCGGCGGCTCTTGTTCTCCATCGGTGACTGGTTCTAGTATACCCGAGGAAGGCTCACAGAAGCATCACGGAAACCGTATCCATCTCACAAACGTATCACAACTCTGTAATAGCCAATCCGGTTGAAGAGTGCCCACAGCGGGCCCCGCCAGGAGGGCGGCGGCCCTCCTGGCGGGGCCCGGGGTGTCCCCAGAACTACTCACTTTTGAAACGGATGTGGTATAATAGCCCTCCCCCGCGAACACACGGGGTAGCACGCTGGCGAGTTCGAGCGCCAGCAGTAGCACATATTGAGCAGTCAGAGGCAAGTCTTGAATGGATGTTCAGTTTAGCCGTCCATCCAACCGCATCAAAGCAGGCTCAACAGGCGCGCTTCAAACGCCCTCTGCCAGGGTATGGCAAGCAAGCTAGCGTCGCGCCTCTTTGCTCTCCTTGCGCGTGACGGTCAGGTAGCCGACCAGGACGATAATCAGGACCGTCAGAACCAGGGATATTCTTGCATCACCCAGCCCCAGGCCGCCCAGATACGGCTTGCCCAGCCAGTCGGCAATCGAGGCTCCCAGAGGTCGCGTCACGATATAGGCGAACCAGAAGGCCATAATCTCGTTCAGGCCAAACAGCCAGAAAGCCAGGCCCGGGAGCGCGAACAGGACGCCAAAGAGCACAATCGAGGCAAAGTACCCCAGCCCGAGGGTTGCCGCGGTCAGATCGCCCGCCGCCGTTCCAAGCGCGAACGTCGCCATGACTGTCGCCCAGTAGAAGCACTCGCGGCGGCCACGGGAAATACTATGGATGGACAGGGTTTTCTCGCTCCTGTGCCAGATTATGAAGATGCAGGCCAGTGCAGCGGCAAAGCCGGCCGTCGAGACGACATACGGGATGCCCAGGACCACATGCGCGACATCGGCAGCCATCGTGCCAAAGACGGCCACCATGACGACCGCCAGCCAGTAGACCCAGGGGATATAGCGACGGACCAGGAGTTGCAGCAGCAAAGCTCCCACCAGGCCAAGACATCCCAGAACGACCGCGACGTAGGGATTGATCTGGAAAACGAGAAAGTCCGAGGTTGCCTCGCCCATCGCTGTCGAGAGCAATTTGACGATCCAGAAGGACACCGTGATCTCGGGAACCTTTATCAAGATCGGAGGGAGGATGGGTGAGGGCCGGGTTGGTTGCTCAAAAGCATTGGAACCAGGAGTGCCGAGAGGCCGTAAGCGTAATGGATGCATAGTGTCTTTCTCCTCATGAGGTAACGGTGAGACGACTCAAACCAGGTGCGCTAACGGTCGAGAGAAGTATCATCACAGCAGACGCGTGTTGAAAAGATCACGCAGCAGAGAGGGATGATTGCCTTATCTGGCCTCTTACGACCGCTGTTCTCCTGTGCGGTTTGCGCCTGTCCAACGCTGAGGATAGCAGGGAAAGATGAAAAGACGATGAGAACACCTGGAAGGCTTTTCGGAACATCCCCCTTCTGGTTACACCTGCATAGTTCCAAAAAATGTGGATATCCGTGGAAGCCACATCTTTTGTTTGATTTACACGGTTATTGCTAACCGTGCAGGCTGAACTACATAGGCCGCTATTCCCTTTGCGTCTACAAGCGCAAACGCATCAGGCTTACTTTTACGTAAGATATTGTAGGAACCGTTCACATCCGCACAGATGATCTTTCCATCTTTCGCACGATACAAACGGTTTCTCCGTCCAAATCGCTCCCCACTGAATGTATGCACTGTCTCATCATGTGGCTTGTAGGTAGGAATTGGGTCAAGATCAAGAAAGCTCGCTTTTGACGTGTAGCTTTCCTCTTGTACCTCGACTTTGACGCCGACTAACTCGGCTTTGTACGTCAACATGTCAATGAAACATGCGTGCGGTATCTGGACAAAGTTCTGATTGTTCCTTCGGCCCATATCCGCTTCCTGCTTCCAGAACGGATTTTTCCCCACAATAATTGTACCCACTCCCTCTTTTACCAGAAAGTCAATAATGGCTCGACTTGCAGCGTGCAGGTAGTGGTTGATTTGCCGGTTTCGATGATTGGTAATGCGCTCCATTTGCTTTGTGACGCGTTCACGGTCTTCTTTGGGAAGGCACAGTTTCAACTCTTTCATACGCTTGTTGTACCACTGATTGATGCTCTTTAGCTTCCGACCGTTAACCAGTCGAGGCACGAAGCCTACACGGTTTGAAGTTATCGCCGCTAAATTAGTGACACCAAGATCAATGGCAACACAGAATGAGGGGTCTACTTGCGCCTGGACGGGGGCTTCAGTGTAGACGATTTCTACCACGTAATAGCCGTTGCGGGGGATGATACGAACTTGATTGATCTGCTTCTGTTGAGTCTTTATCTCAATGGGCAGTCCCGATGGTTTGATACTCCCCTGTATGCCCTTTTTGCTCTGGCCTCCCTGAAGAGCTTGTAGGGTGTAAATAAGGATGTTGCGCCCTTCCGTTTTGTGCTTGTACTTAGGCAGTTTCGGGCGTCCGGTGAACCTGGACGGGTCTTCTTCATAGGACGCTTTCGCTTCCCTGAATGCTTTCCACGCATCAGTCACTTGCTTGAGGACGTGTTGTGCGACCTTTGCCGGAAGAGCTTTGTAGGCTTCATGCGGCTGCAAGCGTTTATCCATCTCCTGGTAGGAGAGATGGATGCCGGAACGGATAAACGCTTGCCGCATCTCATAGAGTGCAGCATTGTAGAGGTTCTTTGACTTGAACGCCGCTGCATCGATCACGCTGTAGCGCGGGTCGTCTCGATTGATGCAATGTTGCTCAACTAGCTGCACGTTCTTCACCT
>DATGLE010000195.1:0-5568 GCA_035294325.1 Ktedonobacteraceae bacterium
AAAGGCTATTCGCGGGGCCAGCCGGAGCGTTGCAGGTGCTCGCGCATCTGCTCGAAGGTGTCGCCATCGATCTCACCGCGCGCGTAGCGCTGGCGCAGGATCTCCAATGCGTTCGGCCCGAAAGGTGGCCCAAAATGCGCGTGCCGGCCTCTCCGGCCGAAGCAGCGGCTCGCCGCCCAGCAGAGAGTCGCGATAATCGCCAGCCAGAGCAGCGGAAACAGGGGCCAGAAACCCATGCCCCATGTTGCCCAATGGTGCATATGTCATCTCCTTTTTATATTTATGTCAACTTTCACACGCCCTGCATATGAGCATGTACTAAAAGTATAGGTGCCAGGGATGACAGCCAGATGAACATTGCCGCCCGGTTCTGTCATCGGTCTGTCATCAACGCCTCATCTCTCAGATCACGGCCGCTGGCCGCCAACCCGCCCGCGGGAGGTATGGTGGTCGTGCGCGGGCAAAGCGCCGCAGGCGCTGAGGAGTAAAGAGAAGGAAACCGGTATCCCTGGGGATATTAGCCATGAATCACGTAGCTCTACAACGCTCTCCAATCCGATTATCACAGCAATCTAGAAGGATAAGTGAAGCTATTTGAGACCAGACAGGCTTGACAACCTGATAGAAGCAGAATACAATTGAAAAGGAAACCGGTATCCCTGAAAAGATGCTTTTGTATGCGCAGCCACGCGATTGATCACGCTCGTCTGGCCCACAACGTGGTTTCACACGCGATCATCGCGCGGCTACGCACAGGTAAGTGAAGAGGGGCAGGCGAGCAGGCTTGACAGCCCGGCGGAAGCGGGGATACAATCGGTAGGAAAAAAGCCAGAGACGGGCCAGATATTTTCGCGCGGGACCGGGGGCGGTGCGCTCTGTTCGCGGCGCGGCCTGTCCCCACCGATCCAGCGGACTAAAGGAGGTCATCCCCCATGAGATTTCCTTTTGTAAGACGTGCCTTGTTCGCTTTGCTGGCGACTGTACTGGTGGCGATCACCTTCGCCGCGTGCGGCGGGAACAGTAGCGGAAACGGCGGCAATGGCGCCGGCCAGACAACCCTCACTCTTTATTCCAGCGGCGACGTAAACGTCCAGCACCTGTGGCAGAACACCCTGATCCCCCGGTTTGAGAAAGCCAACCCCGATATCAACATCAAGCTGATCTTTGCCGAGCACGGTACCATTGACTCGACCACGCTGGCGCGCGTGAGCGCCGCCGTGAATGCCAAAAAATCTCCGGGCATGGATCTCATTGATGCTGGTATCATCCAGCAAGCCTCGCAGGCCAATCTGCTGCAACCACTCACGACGCAGCAGGTGCCCCTGATGAGCCGTGTCGATCCGGCACTCTTACAGCAGGTCAACTCCGATGCCATACCGTACCGGTCCTCTTCCGTGGTGCTTGCTTACAACACACAATACGTACAGAATCCTCCGACCACGCTTTCCGATCTGCTGGCCTGGATCAAGGCGCATCCGGGCAAATTCACCTACAATACGCCGAGCACAGGAGGCTCGGGCCAGGCATTCGTCCAGGCCGTGCTCAACTCGCACGTCAGCGATCCGAACTCCTTTGTCACAGGCTACGATCCTTCGATGGAGAGCCAGTGGCAGGCAGGCTTTCAGGAACTGCGCAGCCTGAACTCTTCGATCTATCGTAACGGCTTCTATCCCAACGGCAACGTCGCGGTGCTGCAACTGCTCGGCAACGGCTCCATCTGGATGGCCCCGGTCTGGTCGGACCAGGCGATGAGCTACCTGTCGCAGAACCTGCTGCCCCCGTCGGTAAAGCTGATCCAGTTGAATCCGCCGTTCAATGGTGGCCCGGCCTTTATCGGCATTCCGCGCTATGCTCCACACACGCAGCAAGCTTACAAGTTGCTGAACTGGCTGCTTGGATCAGATGTGCAGACAACCATCGTCAACGCCATGAAGGGCTTCCCTGGCATCCAGTGGTCGTATATGCCTGAAGATATCCAGCAGCAGTATGCTGCGATAGCGAAGACGTATGCGCGCGGCTACTCGTCCAAGTTCACGGCCGATATGAATAAGCAGTGGCAATCGCAGGTTGCCGGAGGTTAAAAGTTGCAATGCTGCCCGGCTGAATGCGCAGCGCTCAGCCGGGCAGCATTGTCAGGGAGCGGACCTTTATGCGGAGAAGCCGTCTGATAGCCCTGCTGGTCGCCTTGCTGCCCGTTCTGGTGGTGGTGATCTTCGTAGGCTTCCCGGCGCTGATGGCACTCACCTTTTCATTGGGCTATACCGCAGGGCCTAACGCGCCGGTAGCGCAACTGGCTCAGAACCTGGTAACAGCCGAGCATGGCCTGACCCTGGCGGTCTACCAGACCTTGCTGCATGATCGCGCCTTCCTCCAGGATTTCTGGGCCACGATCTGGGTAACACTTGCTTCCGTCGCGCTGATCCTGGTCACAGGCTGGGGGCTGGCGCTTTATATACGTTTCTCGTCGGGCTGGTTCACGCATGTCGTATCTTCGATCTATCTCGTGCCGCTTTTCATCCCGGTGGTTATTGCCTCCTACGCCATCGTGACCTTCTGGAACGCGAACGGTTACGTCAGTGCCCTGGCGGCAAAGATCGGCATGCATTTCCCGGGCTTTGGCTATACGCTCTTCGGGGTTGTCATCGGCCAGATCTGGGTAAACCTGCCCTTCGCCGTCCTGCTGCTGGCGTCCGGGTTGCAGTCGGTGCCCGATGCGCTGATTGAGGCGGCGCGCGATGTTGGCGCAACCACCCCGCTCATTCTGGTGCGCGTGATCGTGCCGCTCAACATGCTGCCCACGATAATCGTTGCTACCTTCACCGGCATCGGCGTCCTGGGCAGTTTCACTATCCCTTTTCTTGTCGGTCCCACGGCGCCGGCCCTGCTTGGAGTTGCCATGACAAACTATTACCAGTCATACAACCAGCCGCAGCAAGCCGTGGCGATGGCGGTGATCGTCTTCGTGCTGGCCGCCGGCATCGGTGCCCTGTACGTATGGGCGAATGTCGTCAGTGATAGGAAAGCGGGGAAACTGCAATGAGCATCATCAATATCAGCGGTCCCCGGCGCGAGAAGAGCGCTGTTGCGCAGGTGCGGGCAGGGACGCAGGCGGGCGCTTCACGACTGGCAAAGGGGATCGGCCTGGCGCTGCTGCTGATCGCGCTGGGACTCTTCATCCTGGGGCCGCTCATCACGCTGTTCATGTGGGCCTTCTCCAAAGCGTGGTTCTACCCCGCGCTGCTGCCTCAAGCCTGGACGCTCTCCTGGTGGCAGCAGATCCTGCTCAACGACGAGATCGGCCACTCGATTATCCTGAGCTTTACGATCTCGCCGGTGGTGACGCTGCTCTCGGCAGTGATCTGCCTTCCGGCGGCCTACGCTTTCGCGCGCTACGAGTTTCCCGGACGCAGGACATTTCTCGTCTCGCTCTTCGCTACCAACGCTTTTCCCAAGATGGGCCTCTATATCACGATGGCCGGGCTGCTCTATGCTTTCGGCCTCATGGATACGTTCTGGGGCGTTGTGGTGGTGCAACTACTGAGCACCATTGTCATCATGACCTGGATACCGTCCGCCGCGTTCGCCGCTGTGCCGCGACAGCTTGAGGAGGCAGCGCGCGACGTTGGAGCGGGCCTCTGGACAACCTTCTGGAAGGTCACGCTGCCGATGGCACTGCCGGGTATCCTGGTCGCTCTGATCCTGGCCTTCCTGGCCTCACTGGACGAAGCTCAGGGCACCTTCCTGGTCGGCTCTCCCGACTACATTACGATGCCCGTCCAGATGTACACGCTGGTAAGCAACTATCCGCAGCAGGCGGCGGCGGTCTTCTCGATTGTGCTGAGCATCCCGTCCTTCGTGCTGCTGCTGCTGGTGCGGCGCTATATTATTGGCGGCGCTCTGGCTGCCGGATTTCATTTACATTGAACGCGCGTCTAAGCCCTGCGGGGATATGTGGCTTACTTGCTACACTTCTGGGGCGACGGGAGGCGCGATCAGTCGCGCCGCCGCGCACCGGGGGATATCCGGCTCAGGTTTTTAATCTTCATTAATCGGGAGATGCTTATGGCAAAACTCCTCCTTGATGGCATCGTCAAGCACCTCGGCGGCAAGCTGGTGGTCAACGACCTGAACCTCGAAGTGGCTTCGGGCGAACTGGTCTGCCTGCTAGGTCCTTCGGGCTGTGGCAAGACCACGACGCTGCGCATGATCGCGGGCTTTCTGACGCCCGATGCGGGCCGCATCCTGCTCGACGATGTGCCCATTACCGGCATTCCGCCGGAGCGCCGCCCGACGGCGATGGTTTTTCAGCAATACGCGCTCTGGCCGCATATGGATGTCTTTCACAATGTCGCTTTCGGCTTGCAACTGCGCAAACTGCCGAAGCGCGTCATCCAGAAGCGTGTGCAGGAAGTGCTGGCGCTGGTGCGCCTGGAGGAGTATGGCCG
This sequence comes from Ktedonobacteraceae bacterium, assembly GCA_035294325.1. Taxonomy (GTDB): domain Bacteria; phylum Chloroflexota; class Ktedonobacteria; order Ktedonobacterales; family Ktedonobacteraceae; genus DATGLE01. Next base: position 4,446 of record DATGLE010000195.1, read on the forward strand.
CTCCTATCCCGCGCAGTTATCCGGCGGCCAGCAGCAGCGCGTGGCTCTGGCGCGCGCGATTGTGCTGGAACCGAAGCTGCTCCTGCTCGACGAGCCGCTCAGCAACCTGGATGCCAAATTGCGTGTGCAGGTACGCGAGGAGATCCGCGAGATCCAGCGGCGCGTCGGCATTACCACGATCTTTGTCACCCACGACCAGGACGAGGCATCGTCCATAGCTGATCGCGTGGCCGTGCTGGCGGATGGCCGCCTCGAACAGTACGATCCGCCCGATACGCTCTATCGTGAGCCGAAGACGATCTTCGTCGCCGGTTTCGTGGGCGCGATGAACCTGCTGCGCGGCTCGGTCAGCGCGGATAGCGTGGAGATCGCAGGGACATGCGTGCCCTGCGCGCGGCTATCGGCGCTGGTCGAGGGAGAGACCGATATCGCCGTGCGACCTGAGGATGTGCGCCTCGTGGAGCAGGATGGCCCGATAGCCCACGTCAAGCAGCGCATGCCACGCGGCCACTACCAGGAACTCATCCTGACCACTCCCTATGGCGACCTGCGCACCTTCGTCTCCAACGACGAGGGAGCGGGCGTCGGCGAGCGTGTTCACTACGTTTTCCGGCGCGCCCTGGTCTACCAGGATGGCAGGCTCGTCCAGGCTGCGCCCTTTCTTTCCGAGCGGAACCTGTAGGGGCGCGGCGCGCGGCAGCGAGCAAGCCCGCAAAGATGACCCCCGGGTTCATGAGAAGGTTGACATATACATGGTGCGCTGGCGCGGGCCGTCCAGTTCGACCAGAATAATGCGCTGCCAGGTGCCGAGCAGCAGCCGGTGGCGAGCGTAGGGAACCACCAGCGAGGGACCGAGCAGCGAGGAGAGGATGTGGTCCGGCGTGTGCGCAGGATCGTGCGGATGACGATATGAGATTTTTGGCAGCAGGTGGCGCAGCGCGTTGAGCAGGTCGAGATCGGTGCCCGGATCAAGATCGGCGGTAGTCAGCGCGCAGGTCGTGTGCGCGACAAAGAGCGAGCAGAGGCCATCAGCCTTCTGCTCTTCGCGTAGATAGCCCTCAACAGTATCGGTGATATCCACCACCTGGTCTTTTTTGCTGGTGGTTACGGTAAAGGTTCGCAT
>DATGLE010000196.1:0-59216 GCA_035294325.1 Ktedonobacteraceae bacterium
GGGGAAAAGATAAGGAGGATTCGTATGCGTGCACTGGTACAGCGGGAAACCGGCCTTGCGCTTGATCGCAACTATTCCATGCCCACTCCCTTTGATGGTGAGGCGCTCATTCGCGTGCTCCAGGCCGGTATCTGCAACACCGACCTGGAGATTGTGCGCGGCTATATGAATTTTCAGGGTGTGCCGGGGCATGAATTCGTTGGCATCGTTGAAGAGATCTATGGGCAGGCTGCTCAGGATCTGGCCGGCGACCTTATCGGGCAGCGCGTCGTGGGCGAGATCAACGCCGCCTGCCACCGCCCCGATTGCTTCTACTGCCAGCATAACATGCCAACCCATTGCCCCCGGCGCACAACGCTCGGAATCGTCAACCGCGACGGTGCCTTTGCCGAATACGCAATGCTGCCTGTCGAGAACCTGCATCCCGTGCCTGAAAACGTGAGCGACGAGGAGGCGGTCTTCGTAGAGCCGCTGGCGGCCAATTTTGAGATCCTGGAGCAGGCGCATCTCAGGCCGACGGACAAAGTGCTCATTCTGGGCGATGGCAAGATGGGCCAGCTTGCGGCGCAGGTGCTTACGCTGAGCGGCTGCGAAGTAGCGATGGTTGGCAAGCACAAAGAGAAGCTGACGCTGGTCGAAAAACGCGGCGTGCGCACCTACGTACTCGACGACATGCAACATTTCGCGCTGGAGGATGGGCGGCGCGTCGATCTCGTTGTAGAATGCACCGGTTCGGAGCAGGGATTGGAGATGGCGCTGCGTCTGGTCAGGCCGAGAGGCACGTTGATCTTGAAAAGCACGGTAGCGGCCCGCAGCCAGCTTCACCTGGCTCCAATTGTGATCGATGAGATCCGCGTACAGGGTTCGCGCTGCGGCCCCTTCGCCCCTGCGATACGCGCTCTGAGCCATAAACTGGTCGATGTGCAGCCGCTTATCAGCGCGCGCTATCCGCTGGATGAGGCACTGACGGCATTTGAGCATGCCGGGCAGCGAGGTGTGCTGAAGGTGCTGGTAAAGGTTTAGCCCTGATATCGCTGGCTACGCGAACTTAAACATCAAGTCCGGGCATGTCATCCTTCGCTGCGCTCAGGATGGTATGCCTGATGATGGATGTTAAAAACCCTAGCTGGCAGCGGGGGCATCCTCACAGGCCAGCCATGTACTGATTCTGCCGGGGCTATGCAGCCGACGAGTTCAAAAGCCAGCGCGCCGTCTCCTCATTTGGCACTGTAGCGAGTTGCTTAATAAGGATTTGGGGCAACTTGCTATCACCGATAGTTGCGATTTGCTCCCGCGCCTGTTCAGTAAGCGCCGGAAAACGAACCTGGACCATTGCTACGGCGGCGTCCCGTACAGACTGTAACGCCTGCTCAGCCTCTTGCCTGGCCTGCTCAGCCTCTTGCCTGGCCTGCTCTACTTCCTGCTGGGCCTCGGCTCTGGCTTCCTGCCGGGCAAGAAGTTTGGCCTGCTTGACCTCCGCGCGTATCTTCTTTACCTTCGGATGCTCTTCCCACAGAGGATCATACATGCTCAGCCTCCTTTGAACTTCCTCTTTCTCCTGTGCAGGAACGGCATCTGCCCGCTCCAGCAGGAGTTCCATCCATACCAACTGTTGTGATAGCGTAACCTCATCCTCGCGATAAAGCTCAGCCAGTTCGTCTATTGCCCTGTCAATCAACTCGCGGTGGACCCCCGCGCATTGCTGGCAATAGCGGATACATAGCTACACGATGTTCCTGCCCGATACATGATTTTGTACACTCGATCTACACGCATCGTGGGTTTGATACGTTCGACATCAATTGTCTCTTTATACACTGCTTTGGGGAGGATCAGCGGTAGAATCACCTCAGGCTGTTGCTGTACCCACTCTTTCAAAGTTGAATCATATGCCTGTGGTCGTTTCCGTAGGCGATAGCTTTTTGGTTTTGCCATCCCTTGTACGCGCCCTTCCCTCAAGATTTTCTGCCAGTATAGCGGAGGCGTATTGACTCAACAATTCTCAATTATGTGTATTTCGATGCTCAAATATACGGATTTAAAAACGGCAGCGCTTAACTACGCAAAAAAGGCACCCTCGCATGAGGGTGCCCAACCAGCTATAGATGAGCTTACTTTGGTAGCAGGGAGCTTTACTTCCCGCCCTTCTTGCCGTGTTTGAGGGCGGCCTGAGCCGCGGCCAGGCGCGCGACGGGAACACGGAACGGCGAGCAGCTTACATAGTCCAGCCCGACCATGTGGCAAAACTCGATGCTATCGGGATCGCCGCCGTGCTCGCCACAGATGCCCAGTTCGAGGTGCGCATTGGTCTTGCGCCCCTTCTCTGCTGCCATGCGCACAAGCTGGCCCACGCCATCGCGATCCAGGGTCTGGAAGGGGTTGATGGGCAGGATCTTCACCTTCTCCTTCAAGCCAGGCTCCTCCAGGCCATCGATGTACTTGAGCAGGAACTTGCCCTCGGCATCATCGCGGCTGAAACCAAAGGTCGTCTGCGTGAGGTCGTTGGTGCCGAAGCTGAAGAAGTCCGCAACGGTAGCGATCTGATCGGCAGTGAGTGCCGCGCGCGGCAGCTCGATCATCGTACCGAACTTGTACTCGACATTGCCACCCGACTCGCCGGCGATCTCCTTCGCCGTTGCCTCAAGCTGGCGCCGCACCTCTTTTAGCTCGTTGACATGACCGACCAGCGGAATCATGATCTTGGGCTGGAGCTTCTTGCCCTCTCTGGCGAGTTCGGCGGCGGCTTCGAGGATCGCACGCGTCTGCATGACGTTGATTTCAGGGAAAAGCAGGCCCAGGCGGCAGCCGCGCAGGCCGAGCATCGGATTCATCTCGCGCATTGCTCCGACGGCTTCGAGCATCTGGCGCTTCTCCTCCAGCTCCTTTTCATGCCCGCCCTCGGTCTCCAGTCGCGTCACCTCAACGAGCAGATCCTCGTAGGAGGGCAGGAACTCGTGCAGTGGCGGATCGATAAGACGGATCACGACGGGGTAGCCCTCGCCGGTCCTGGGATCGACCATTGCCTCGAAGATGCCTTTGAAGTCGCTGCGCTGGAAGGGCAGCAATTGATCGAGCGCGGCCTGGCGCTCCTCCCTGGTCTTCGCCAGGATCATCTTCTGCACGATAGGCAGGCGCTCCTGCTCCATGAACATATGCTCGGTGCGGCACAGGCCGATGCCCTCGGCTCCGAAGGTGACGGCCCTCCTGGCGTCGCGCGGGTAGTCGGCGTTGGCCCAGACGCCAAGCTCACGATACCTGTCGGCCCAGGAGAGCAGCTTCTTCAAGTCAACTTCTTTATCGTAATCGGCGTCAACCGTTTTGATAATGCCCGCGAACACCTCGCCGGTAGCGCCATCGATGGAGATATCGTCGCCCTCGTGAATGACGATATCGGAGCCGACCACGCGGAAGAGGCGCTCCTCCTCGTTCACACGAATCCCTTCGGTTCCGGCGACGCAGGGCAGGCCCAGCCCGCGCGCCACCACGGCGGCATGGCTGGTCGCGCCGCCGCGAGCCGTCAGGATGCCCTTCGAGACCAGCATGCCATGCACATCATCGGGGCTGGTCTCGGGACGCACCAGCACGACGGGCGTGCCGGCTTTGCCAAGCTGCTCGGCGCGGTCAGCGTCGAAGACGGCCTTGCCAAAGGCCGCGCCGGGCGATGCATTCAGGCCCTTTGCCAGCAGGCGGCCTTCTTTCGTGGCACGCTCTTTCTCGGACTCGTCGAAGCGGGGCAGCAGCAGATGGTACACCTGCACCGGCTCGACGCGATTGATAGCCTCCTCCTCGCTAATCAGGCCCTCCTCGACCATATCTACGGCGACCTTGACGGCTGCTGGAGCGTTGCGCTTGGCCGAACGCGTCTGAAGCATGTAGAGGCGGCCCTTTTCAACCGTGAACTCAAGGTCCTGCATGTCGCGGTAGTGACGCTCCAGGCGCGCGGCGATATCCTCGAACTGCTGGTAGACATGCGGCAACTCTTCTTTCAGGCGATCAATTTTCGAAGGGGTGCGTATGCCGGCCACCACGTCCTCGCCCTGGGCGTTGAGGAGATATTCGCCGTACAGCTTTTTCTCGCCGGTAGTGGGATTGCGCGTGAAGGCGACGCCTGTGCCGCTATCATTGCCCATATTGCCAAAGACCATCGTCTGCACGTTGACGGCGGTGCCCAGATCGTGGGGGATCTTGTTAAAGTTGCGGTAGTCGATGGCACGCTTGTTATTCCAGGAAGCGAAGACGGCTTCGATAGCTTTGCGCAACTGCTGATAGACATCGGTGGGGAATGGCTCACCCGACTGGCGCTCGGCGATCTGCTTGAACTCGACTACCATCTGCTTCAAATCGGAGGCCGGGATCTCGGCATCGCTGGAAACGTGGGCACGCTCTTTATACTGATCCAGAACGGCTTCGAACGCGCGCGGATCGGCGTCGAGCACGATCTTGCTGAACATCTGGATGAAACGACGATACGCGTCGTAGGCGAAGCGCTCATCGTTGGTCAGGGCGACCAGGCCCTGCACCGTCTCGTCATTGATGCCCAGGTTGAGCACCGTGTCCATCATACCGGGCATGGAGAACTTCGCCCCGGAGCGGACGGAAACGAGCAGGGGATTGTTCTTATCGCCGAAGCCCTTGCCCGTCTGCTGCTCGACGATCTTGAGCGCGGCAAGAGCCTGCTCCCACATGCCATCTGGGAAACGCTTGCCAGCATCATAGTAGGCGTTGCATGCCTCGGTGGTAATCGTAAAGCCGGGGGGGACGGGCAGCCCGGCGTTGGTCATCTCCGCGACTCCCGCGCCTTTGCCGCCGAGCAGGTCGCGCATCTGGGCGCTGCCTTCGCTGAAGAGATACACCCACTTGCGCGGAGAGCGCTTGACCGCCTCTTCCAATCCAGAGGAAGTAATCTGTTGCGTCATGAAAAATATCCTCCAGGTACTAACTCTCTTTTTCTTTCCATATAGCTGCTACGCACGTAATAGAATATCTTTTGCCCAGCGAACCACCTTACGGGCGCTCTGCATATAGCTCCTGGCCTGTTCCGCGCTAATAATCTCATCAGCTTCTTCCGGTGGGGTGTTGGCGTAGAAGGCTTCGGGGTGGAATGGCGTCAGGACGGCCATCTCGTCCTGAATTTCCGCGGGGGCGCCAACGCGCTCCCCCAGTCGGCGCAGATCGTGGTCGTAGGGCGAGCGGCGCCCGAAACGGAAGAGGCTGATGGCCTGCGCCGCCTTTTCCGCCGCCTGGTTGCAGTAATCCGCGCAGGCAAAGTGGCGTCCGAGACTTGCTTCCAGCCCGGCGGTAGCCATGTCCTGCGCGGCCTCCGCGAAAAGCCCCAATGCCCCTTGAACGTCGCTGTCCTGGAAGATCTGCGTGTCCTCGTCGTCATCTTCGCCAGGCAATGTCGCTGCATGCGTATCTTCCACTGATGGCTGATGAAGTGTCACACCCTGTAAGAGTAGCCGCTCTAGCTCGTCTTTGTCGCTCCCGCCCTTGCCGGGCGCTCCATTGGGGCTGTCATGCATCTGTGACATACTGAGTTTCAATCCTCAACAGTTTTTTGTGAACTGCTGCTATACCTGCACTTTCGTGAGCAGGCTCGCCAGGATACGCCAGACTGGTTTGTTTGGCAATATCTTGCTTATTGCCGAACAGGTGTTGTGAGTATCCATTAGAAATGGGCAAACCATGCATGTTCTATTACATAGCATAACACTACTGAACTGTCCTGCACATACTAATCCTAAGAGGCACGCTGTGTCAATGCTTTCAGAGAGTGTCTGAGGCTCCGCATCTCGCCTGCCTGCTCCGGGCGCGCCTTCGCGCGGCTTCACCGCGCAAGAAATATACTATGGTGTGGGACGGGCGCGAAGCGTCCGTCCCACACCATAGTATATAAGGCGGGCGGGCAAGGCGCGAGGACACGAAGATATCGGAATACTTGACATAATATGAATGGACGAGGAGGGACTGCCAGATGCTCAGCATTGTCTCCCACCCCGTTTAAACTCAAGGGGCAATCGCTCCCCCGCTGTCTCTTTGGCCTGATACTGTGGCTACGCGCCCGCATTATGCAGCGCCAGGGCCGCAAGATTGATCGCCAGCATATAAGCGTTGTAGCTGCCAAGCCCTGTTGCCAGATCATAGCCGGGCGTGGCAGGATACTTCCCCTGATTTGCGCCGGAGAAATCGTTGTTGCCAGTTGTCACGTCATGGAAACAGCCCGGGTAAGCACTCGCATCTCTGGCAACCTGGTAGAGCAGCGGAGCCATAAAGCCGAGAGCAGGCCCCCCCTGCCGCTGCGACAGCTCGCTGGCTAAGGTTGCGAAGGCTGCCCACAGTGGGGCGGCAGCCGAGGTGCCACCAATAACCTTCCAGGGTTGACCGCCGGCACAACCCGCCTGCATCGCCGCGCAGTATACAAGATAGCCTCTGTTGGGATCGGCATTCAGGGATACGTCGGGCGTTTCACGGCAAATCGTACCCGCCGGTGCATGGCATGGTATTCCAGAACTGTAGGCATTCTTGACTCCCGGCGCATTCTGCCAGGGAGCTGCGGGCCAGTAGCGACTGATGCCGCCGGTGGAGGCGCCGCCTCCGCCCGTCGGCGCATTCTGCGCCGTATTCCAGACGCTTTCGCTGCCATATGATGCCGTTCCTACGAGCGCCAGCGAGGTGCCACCCACGCCGATCACATAGGGCTGCGAGGCCGGATCGCTGATGTCAAGTGCTGTATTTTGCGCGCTATTATCGAAGTAGCAGCCGGAGCTGCCGCTATCGCCCGATGCCGCGAAGATACTCTGGCCTTGCAGTACCGCTTCCTGGAACAGAGTATTCTCCTGTTGCAGCATCGAAGGATCCGCAAGTGGCTCACACAGGCCCCAACTGGTGCTGATAACCGGCACATCATCCTGAACGATCTGCGCCCATTCCGCGAGCACGTCGGCGTTATCGTTGGCAGCTTCGTAGATCTTCAATGCGCTCAGCCCCGGCGCTGCACTCAGGACCAGTTCGGCATCCATCTCAACCTCGATTGCTCCGCTGTCAAGCGCAGCCGCATGCGATCCGGCGGAGACGGCCTGAATGGTGGTATGGCCGCCACCGAAACAGGCGCTATAGGCCGCAAGATCGCCAGGCGAGAAAGCGCCCAGTTCGAAAAGTCCTACAGTCTGCCCTTCGCCATGATCCCCCGAACTGTACAACTGTTGCAGGTTGTAGGCTCCGGCGATCTGATCGGGTGTGTAATAGCCGGGACCATGTGCCGGGCATGCACTCGCCCGGCGCTTCGTCGCGGGCAGCGGTCCGAGAGAGAGCAGCGCCGCATGCTGCCAGCGAGCGGCATCATTCAGGCCGCTGATCGTCTGAACCGCGCCCGCTAGCTGTGCCGGTAACAGAGGAGCCTGAGCGTTGGCATAGAAAGTTCGCCCATCGGGGGCCTGATAGTTATTGATGCTCACCTGAAATGTGCGCTCAACCTGCGCCACGCTGCCGGTAAAAGCTATCAACAGGCGATGGCTGTAGGTGTGGGTGATCGTAAAGCCGGCGACCTGCAAGAATTGCAGCAGCGCGCTATAATCAGCCTGGTCCGGGCCGAATATCTGCCCATACTGCGCGGAGGAGAGAAAGCGATGATAGCTACTCGATTCCGGGCGCGAGAGATTCCGCAAATAGCTATTCAAGACTGGCTGATTGCGGGGGCGCAGGCCGATAGCGAGCGAGATGCGCTGCTGTGGATCGGCGGGACCTCGCAAACCGCTATGCTCAATAAGCGGCGTCAGCGTATCGGGAAGCGCAATCGATCCCGCCGCCTGGGCGGGAATAAGCGCCAGTTGCAGCGCGGATACGCCAATACCAAACATGAGCGCCAGCAGTGGAGTGACAAGAGCCAGCAAACGGCTGTACCGGCGATAGAGGTGCAATGGTGATATCAATTTTGACCTCCCTTACAACGTGACCTCATCTCTGTTCCCTTCCATTCTAAGCTTTACTCCAGAAGAAATATATGGGATAAAGGTACTAGCCGATGAAGCTTTCCTATCGCTCGCGCCTGCGGCGCTCGCCGAGGGGAGGGGGTATGGAGAAGAAGGCGCTGCGCGCCTTCTTCTCCATACCCCCTCCCGCGCGCCGCTCCTCCCCGCACGGGATTGATGTTGTCGCGCAGAAGATCCCCTTCACGCCTTCTTCTCCATACCCCCTCTCGCGCACCGCTCCTCCCCGCACGGGATCGATGTTGTCGCGCAGAAGATCCCCTTCACGCCTTCTTCTCCATACCCCCTCTCGCGCGCCGCTCCTCCCCGCACGGGATTGATGCTGTCGCGCAGAAGATCCCCTTCGCGCCTTCTTCTCCATACCTCCTCCCACGCGCCGCTCCTCCCCGCACGGGATTGATGCTGTCGCGCAGAAGATGTCCCGCGCCTTCTTCTACACCACATCCTCCCGCGCCGCTCCTCCCCGCACGGGATTGATGTTGTCGCGCAGAAGATGTCCCGCGCCTTCTTCACACGCCGCCTCCCCCCGCACGGGATTGATGTCGTTGCGCAGAAGATCCCCTTCGCGCCTTCTTCTCCATATCCCCTCTCGCGCGCCGCTCCTCCCCGCAAGATAGGAGTCATGATGTGAGAAATGCGCGAAGCGCATTTCTCACATCATGACTCCTATCTTGCGAGCGCCGCAGGCGCGAGCAAGCAATAGTACTGGCAACCAAACACCCTCCTAAAACCATAGTACCAGAAGATGTAAATGTATGAGCTATCGAGCGTGGTAGAGAATGAAAACAAAAGAGACCAGAGCACCTGTGTGGAGGCATCGGCTGACATGTTCTATTCGGTAGCTTTTCCTGGTATACTACAGGCGCAGCCTGTAAAGTCAGCGCTTATCAATGCTTACTTCAAAGAGAAAGTAGCTGTCAGCATGCCTTTGGAAAAATCCGCCGAACATCACGGGACTAATGCATTGCCGGATGAAGTTACTTTAAGTAAGATCTATGAACAGTTTCGACGCCCGATCCATTCCTACGTGTATCGTCTGCTCGGTAGTCAGGAGGACGCCGACGATGTGACACAGGAGGTCTTTGTGCGCGCCTGCACCTCCTGGGACGACCTGTATGAGCGCGAACGGCTCTCGGCATGGCTATATCGCATCGCGACTAATCTCTGCGTCGATCTATTGCGCCGGCGCAAACGCGTTTCCTGGTGGCCGCTGTCACCGCGCTATCGCAACGACGAGCGCAGTGACGAAGCGGCCCATGAGGACCTTTCCTATTTTCTTTCCGACAGCGGCGGCATTCCTGATATTGCCGAGCGAGAATTGATTCGACAGACGCTGGCGAGTATGCCGGAAGAATATGCTATAGCTCTTGTGCTCAGCGCCGCTCAGGGTGTACCCTATCAGGAGATAGCGGAGATCACCGGCATCTCAGCGAATGCAGCGGCGACACGTATCTCGCGCGCGAAGAGAATGTTCATGGACCAGTATCAGCGCCTCAGTAAAGATAGCGCAGAAAAACAGGAGCGCCGAAGATGAACATCACCAATCTTCCTCCCCTGCCGCCAGAGGGAGCCAGGGGTTCTGATGTCTGCGCTATTATGCGTCTGTACCTGGCTGTCTGGAACGATCTATCTAAGGAAGAGATGCTCCAGGTTTCCAGACATATCGAGACCTGCGCGAGCTGCGCCCGCGAGCATCGCATCTTGAGCAGAGCGACGCACCTGGTTGCCAGCCTTGACGCCTCCAGCCCATCGGCGCGCGTCGACCAGGCGGTGATGGCGGCTATCGCGGCGCGCGGCGGTAAAGACACGTCCAGCAAACAGCGCGCTCCCAGGCCCCTGCACCGGTCGGTACGGCGGCGCCGCGCAACTCCCCTTATGGGTGCGCTCGCCGCAGCGGCTGTTCTCGCCATCGCCCTGCTTGCCTCCACGCGCTTCGCGCTGCCATATGGGATTAGCATTGTGCCCCCCTGGGCGCCAGGCACGCCGCACCAGGCCATCACGCAGCAGAGCTTTGCTTTGCCGGCGGATCTGTCCTGGGATTCCTACGTACTTTACCTGCACCAGACCAAAACAACCACAGACGGAGAACAGTACTCTATCACGACCTATCACGATATGACGAGCGGCATGACGAACGCCGAGACGGTGATGGACAATAAGCTGGATGTCGACGTTGTGCGCGATCAACATGACGCGCTCGGCATGGATATGATGCACCATGTCGCCCAATGGGGAGCGCAGAAATGGAGTGTCGATGTCTCGATATTCGATCTCGACTCTCTGCGCAACGCGCTCAAGAACAAACAGGCGGTCTATGACGGCACAGGCACTTTCCACGGCCAGAAGGTGTACCGCATCCGCTTCAAGAATGGCCTGATCCTGCTGCTCGATATGCACTATATGCCGGTGAACGTATTGCAGAACTCCAGCGGCCGGCCGTTGTATGATACCGTCCAGTGGCTATCTCCTTCAAAGGTGCCGGATTCGATGTGGGATATGAATGTGCCGAAAGGGTTCAAGATGGGAAAGCTTCCGGCAAAGCCACATTAATCCGCCATCTTCTGCCCTTTTAAGACTGTATCTGATTTCTGGCACCAGCATGTGCTCACGCCTGCGGCGTTCGCCGGATGTAGTTTTGTGTTGTAGAAAAATGTGCTTCGCGCATTTTTCTACAACACAAAACTACATCCGTGGGCGGCAGAGCCGCATGAACGCCCGGCGAGAGGGACAAGAGCGCCAGGCATCAAACACCCGGTAAGAGCAGTTTGACCTCCTCACTCTCAGGGACATACAATAACACTGGAAGAAAATATCTAGCTTTGTCCTGAGAGGATGTCCGATTCTTAGCATTCTTGCCCTCTCGCGTCAGACGTTCGCGCGACTTCGTCGCGCAAGAAGTGGAGGGTGTTTTGTGAAAGAATGCGCTGCGCGCATTCCATGTTTCACAAAACACCCTCCATAAAGGCGAGCGCCGCAGGCGCGAGCAAGCATGGAGCTAGAAATCAGCTACTCTCTGAGAGCCACGATGCTGTGGCAGTATGGAGGAGCACATATATGGCAGAGCATACCCCCGTTCTCGTCGGAGCGGCGCGGACGCCGACAGGCAAATTCCTGGGCAACCTTGCCGGCTTTAGCGCGCCGCAGTTGGGCGCTATCGCGATAAAAGAGGCGGTGCGTCGTTCGGGCATAGCTCCCGAAGCTATCGACGAAGTGATTATGGGCAATGTCGTCTCCGCGGGCATCGGGCAATCGCCGGCACGCCAGGCCGCCGTTCATGCCGGCCTCCCCGTCGATATCCCGGCCTTCACTGTCAACAAGGTCTGCGGCTCCGGCTTGAAGGCCGTGATGCTCGCAGCGCAGGCTATCCGCGCCGGTGACGCGCAGGCATTTGTGGCCGGTGGCATGGAAAGCATGAGTAACGCCCCCTATCTGCTCCCCAAAGCACGCACCGGCTATCGTATGGGCGATGGCAAACTCGTCGACAGCGTTGTACATGATGGCCTCTGGTGCGCCTTTGAAGATATCCATATGGGCAACGAGGCGGAGATTATCGCTGAGAAATTCTGCATCAGTCGCGATGAGCAGGATCGCTTCGCGCTGCGAAGCCACCAGCGGGCCGCAGCCGCCACCGATGCGGGGCGCTTCAAGGAAGAGATCGTGCCTATCGAAGTGAAGCAGAAGCAGGGCACCGTAGTTGTCGATAGCGATGAACCAATACGCCGCGAAACCACCCTGGAGGCACTCAAGGGGCTAAGGCCGGCCTTCCAGGAAGGCGGCACAGTCACAGCCGGCAATGCACCCGGCCTGAGCGATGGCGCCTCGGCTACCGTGGTTGTGGATGAGGATTTTGCCAGAGCGCATGGCCTGACCAGACTGGCGCGTATTACTGGCTATGCTTCTGCCGCCATTGAGCCGCGCTATATCTTTGCCGCGCCCCCGCGCGCGATCAGGCGTCTGCTGGAGCGTACCGGCATGCAGCTTGGCGACTTCGACCTGATCGAGATCAACGAGGCATTCGCCGCGCAAACGCTCGCCAATGGCCGGGAACTGGATTGGGACTGGTCGCGCGTCAACGTCAACGGCGGCGCGGTGGCGCTGGGGCATCCTATCGGCTCCAGCGGCTCGCGTGTGCTGATAACGCTGATCTATGAACTACGGCGGCGCGGCGGCGGGCGCGGCCTGGCAGCGCTCTGCCTGGGCGGCGGTGGCGCGGTGGCAATGTCCGTCGAAGTGTAAGCATTATCCAGAGGTAGGGACGCGCCAGTAGCGGCGGTTAATAAAGTCATCGCCCGGGCGATTGGCTGTGCTCGCCACCAGGCCCGCATAATGCAGATGCAAGAGCGCCTGGAGGATCAGGGCAGGCCGCTGCTGCTGCTGGCTGACGCCCCTCATTCTGAGGAATTCCTGCAATTCCCCCAGCGTCATACCTTCCTCTTTAGGCAATATGGAAAGAACGAGGTCCGCGAATTGCTGCTGCGAGAGCCGGTGTTGCTCGTCCTGCTGCGGAACATCGCTACGGCCAGGGATCGCAAAGAACTTCACCTCGAACTCACAGACAGGGTGGCCCCTCTTCATGCATCTAACTTCATTCACCTGGACCCTCTCGCCATAATAAGCTGCTGTGCCTTCGATGGCCCCCCACAGCACCGAACAGAGCCTGCGCTCACTGTCATAGACAACAATCAATGCATCAGGATCGTGAGGAGAGCGACGATATTTAAACAGCGGCGGCGTCAGCCCATCAGGAAGACGTGACATCTGCTCGTGCGCGTCATGCATGGCAAGAAGCAAATCAAGACCATTATTGGTCTGACTGAGCAGGTAGGCACAGCGGTGACGCGTCAGTGCATTGGTTATAAAGTAGTAGCCGTACTCTCTTAATAATGTATCGGCGGGAACATGAGTGATATCGCTAGCAGCACTAACGGCGGCTAGCAGGGCGGCATCGTTATAAACCCGGTCCGCCAGCAGAGGAGAAGGGATGATGCCATCAAGCCTGGCGCGATATCGACTAATAATGTCTCCTTGAAACCGTGCAGCCAGGTATTTTTCCCACGTGACGAAGATTAATCCATGCACAGAAGCATCTCCTATGAAATGACGAGCGGACTACCAATGCAATCGAGGAGTCTGCGTTTATCTGATCGCTTGCTCTATTATAACAAGGATTCGGTTATCTTTCCGTGCCTCTGCTTTTTAATAGTACTTTTAGACCTATATTTCAATGAACTTATAAGCTTTCCATCAACGAATTACTGTTTTTGGTTGCGCAAATCATCGATATGCTGTCCTCAGCATAGTTTACTGGTTCCTTATCTAATGCCGGGTGCAAGTTGCGCTGACGGCTCACCGCTGCGCGGCTCGCCAGGGTGAAGAGTCTGTGGGCGGAGCGCCTGCGGCGTCCGCCCACAGACTCTTCACCAGAGGGGGCGCCAGGGGCGCACCACATCAGGCACATCGCATTACATAACACCTTGTGCCTGATTCGGAGACGCCGCAGGCGCCCGCCCACAGACTCTCACCAGAGAGGGGGCGCCAGGGGCGCACCACATCAGGCACATCGCATTACATAACACCTTGTGCCTGATTCGGAGGCGCCGCAGGCACCCCGCTCGAAGGTGGAGTCTGTGGGCTGAGTGCCTGCGGCACTCAGCCCACAGACTCCACCTTGTGGCGCACCGCGCAGCGGTGAGTCGTCAGAAACACCTGCACATGGCGTTATCTGATGACTATCCGTTAGATACCCGGCGATCTATATGAACGATACCGCTGTTTTCCAGCCGGCAGCGGCCCTCCAGTTGCGGGTGGGCGCTATATCACGGCAGCGGCGATCCGCCGCACGAAACGCAACCTGGCGCCGCCGGTAATGATAAAATACGTCATAGCGACGAATGTAGATCAGTAGAGAAATCATTTCTCACCTTGTAGCTCATAGAGGAGAAACTGACATTATGCTTGAGCAGAAATCGACAAAGCCAGAGCAGCCTGTTGTCGAACAAGGCACACTTTTCGATAAATGCGAGCTGGAACGCCTCAGGGCAAGGCGCACTACCTGGGAAGAGACAACGGTAAAAAAATCGGTGCAGCGCATACCCGAGCGCGACAACCTGATGACCACATCCAGCGTGCCGATACAGCGTGTCTACATGCCGCAGGATAACGCGTCGCTGGACTACGAGCGCGATCTTGGAATGCCCGGCGAATATCCGTACACACGCGGCGTCCAGCCCACGATGTACCGCGCCAGGCCGTGGACTATGCGCATGTTCGCCGGCTTTGGCACAGCCGAGGATACCAACGCACGCTTCAAATATCTTCTCAAGCAGGGGCAGACGGGACTCTCCACCGCCTTCGATATGGCAACGCTCTATGGCTACGATACCGATCATCCGATGGCGGCGGGCGAGTTCGGCAAATGCGGCGTGGCCGTCTCCTCGCTGGCCGACATGGAGATATTGTTCGCGGATTTGCCGCTCGATAAAATCACGACCTCGATGACGATCAATAGCCCGGCCTCTGTGATCTGGGCCATGTATATTGTCAATGCGGAGAAACAGGGTTTTCCAAGAGAGAAACTTGGCGGTACGCTCCAGAACGATATTCTTAAAGAATATATCGCGCAAAAAGAATTTCTTTTCCCACCGGAGCCATCTATGCGCCTGGTGGTAGATACTATCGAATTTGGCACGCGCTACATGCCAAAGTGGAATACCATCAGCATCAGCGGCTATCACATCCGCGAGGCGGGCGCTACCGCCGTTCAGGAACTGGCCTTTACCCTCGCCGACGGGCTGGCCTATGTCGATGCAGCGCTGGCGCGCGGCTTGAAGATCGACGAGTTCGCGCCGCGTCTCTCCTTCTTCTTTGATGTGCATAACGATTTCTTCGAAGAGATTGCCAAGTTCCGCGCGGCCCGGCGCCTCTGGGCCAGGTTGATGCGCGAACGCTACGGAGCAAAGGATCCGCGCTCGTGGATGCTGCGCTGCCACGCCCAGACGGCGGGCGTCTCGCTGACCGCGCAGCAGGCCGACAACAATATCGTGCGCACCACCATTCAGGCCCTCGCGGCTGTACTCGGCGGCACACAATCGCTGCATACCAACTCGCTCGATGAGGCACTGGCCCTGCCAACCGAACGTGCGGCGCTGATCGCACTGCGCACCCAGCAGATTATTGCGCACGAAAGCGGCGTCGCCAATACCGTCGATCCACTCGGCGGTTCCTACTTCGTGGAAGCGCTGACCGACGAGACGGAACAGGCGGCGATGGATTACTTGAAGCGCATCGAGGAACTGGGCGGCGTGATGGCCTGCATCCAGAATGGCTTCTTCCAGCGCGAGATCGCCGAATCCGCCTATCGCTACCAGCAGGAGATCGATCAGCACAGGCGCACGATTGTCGGCGTCAACGACTATGTGATCGAAGAAGATCTCAAGGTGCCAACGCTCTACGTCGATTATGAGGGGCAGAAAACGCACCTTGAACGCCTCAATCGCGTGCGCCGCGAGCGCGATGCCACGGCGGTCAAAAAAGCTCTGGAGAATCTGCGGCGCGTGGCCGAGGGCACAGAAAATACAATGCCGGCGATCATCGAGGCGGTCAGGGCTTATGCCACACTGGGAGAGATCATGGATGTTTTCCGCTCGGTGTTCGGCGTCTATATGGAACCAGCAGTGTTTTGACGGGGAAGTGTAGGGAGACCGCCGGGGCAGGGCGACCACAAGGGTCGCCCCTACCATACACACCCACCAGGCACCTGTATATGGTAGGGGCGGGGCTTGCCCCCGCCCTGTTGCTGGCCCCCTCCCATCCTTAGAATAGCAAGGGGAAGAGCAGCAATTATGTCCAAGGAGATAAGGGAGGGACTGGTCAAAAAACAGACATTAACCGAGACGGAACTGACCGCCATCGAGCAGCTCGTTGAGGTCTGCAATCGCTATGAAAACCTGCACCTGCGGCTGAACTGGGAATTGCTGCGAGCACGCCCTGGCGTCGTCGTCGATGATTTTCTCTTCTATGAGCATGGCAGGCTTGTTGGCTACCTGGCTCTTGACAGCTTTGATCCCGAGCAGCAGGAACTGAGCGGCATGGTACACCCGGACCACCGGCGCCGGGGCATTTTCAGTACACTGCTCTCCGCCGCGAAAGAGGAATGTGCCTGGCGCGGTGTGCGCAAGATGCTCCTGTCCTGCGAGCGTGCCTCAAACTCTGGCTGTGCCTTTGCCGCCAGTATCGGCGCACGTTACTCCTTCTCAGAATACGAGATGGTGCTGGAGCATTTCCAGGGGCAATCAGCGCTTGATACGCGGCTCCATTTTCGCGAGGCCGGTGACGCTGATCTTGACCTGCTGGCCGCGATCATGGCCGCTAGCTTCGGCTATCCCGAAGCGGAGACGAGGGAAATGGTAGCCAGGCGCGGCGGTCCTGACCGCCGCTTCTACATCATGACTTTTCGTGAAGGATCGACAGGCAGCGAGGAGCCGGTGGGACTGCTGCGCCTGGACGAGACCAGTGACGAGTTCGGCATCTATAGCTTTGGCATCGTTCCCGATTATCGCAGGCGCGGTTATGGGCAGCAAATGCTGGAGGAGGCCATTCGCACCATCCGTGCGAAGAGCCAGCAGCCAATTGTGCTCTATGTGGATACGACCAATGCACCCGCGCTGGCACTGTATCGCTCCTGCGGCTTTCAGATTAGAACAACTTACGACTATTACGAGATCGTGTGAGTGGCGTCTGCTCCCCGGCGCCTTCGCCCTCTCTCGCCGGATCCTGGCGCCGCTCCGCTGCGCCAGGAACAGGGTGTGTTTCGCGAACAATGCGCTTCGCGCATTGTTCGCGAAACACACCCTGTTCGGCGAACGCCGCAGGTGCAAGCAGGCTATTATATTGAGAACCAGACATATTCTTTAAGAAAGTGTCCGATGCTCAGTGCTTCCGCCGGGCATTGGTGCGGCTCCGCCGCAGGCGCGAGCGCGCGATGATGCCGGACATCAGACTTATCTTTTAAGAAAGAGAACCATATAAAATGCAGTGGATGGAATTAAGTGTGCAGGCTCACCCCGAAGCGGTAGAGGCGGTGAGCGAGCTTTTGAGCCGCTATACCAACGAAACCATAGCCATCGAAGAACCCATAGAATTGATTAACGACGGGCAGGAGTATCGCGTCCTGCCCGGACAGCCTGTCCTGCTGCACGCCTACCTCCCCATCGACGGCAGGGAGGAGGAGGTGCGCCAGCGCGTTGCCGAGGGCCTCTGGCATCTATCGAGTTTGGGAGAGCGCTTCGTTGGAGAACTGCAAACGCGCGTAGTAAAAGAGGAAGACTGGGCCAACGCCTGGAAGGACTATTATCATGTGACGCACATTGGCCGGAGGCTGGTAATTCGCCCCTCGTGGCGCGAATATACGCCCGCAGCGGATGAGGTTGTTATCACGCTCGATCCCGGCATGGCCTTCGGCACGGGCCTGCACCCCACGACGCGCATGTGTCTGGAGCAGGTCGAGCGGCGCGTGCGGCCAGGAATGCGCGTCCTCGACGTTGGCACCGGATCCGGCATCCTGGCGCTCGCGGCTGCGAAACTGGGCGCGGCGCATGTCTACGCTATCGATAATAGCAGCGTGGCCGTGGAGAGCGCGACGGAGAACGCCACCATGAATGGACTCTCAGACCGTATCACTGTGGTGGAGGGAACGCTCGATGAGGCGCAGGCGGAGCGCATGGCCGGGCAATATGACCTGGTGCTGGCAAACATTATCGCGCATATCATCGGCGCGCTGGCCCCGCAACTCGCGCGGATGCTCGCGCCCCAGGGTGTGCTGGTTGTGAGCGGCATCATCGAGGAGCGCCGCGCCGACGCCGAGGGACCGCTGCTGGAGGCCGGGCTGGAACTGGTTGAGCAGACGATGATCGACGACTGGCTGGCGCTCGTGCTGCGCAGGCGGGGATAGGCATGCATCGCTTTCTGGTCTTCCTGGCCGCCGCAAGGGCTGCCTCTACATTTCCTGAACGGAGATAAGCTCCTATGCATCGCTTTTTTGTCGCCCCCGAACTGCTGCACGGCTCCAAGATCATTACTCTGCCGGAGCCGGTTGCTCACCAGATACGCGATGTCCTGCGCCTGGGAATCGGCGAGCAACTGGCGCTGCTGGACAACAGCGGCGACGAACTGCTCTGCGCCATCACAAAAAGCCAGCGCTCCGGCGTAGCGGTGCAGGCGCTGGAGCGGCGGCCAGGCCGGCGCGAGCCATCCGTGCGCGTGACGCTCTATCAAGGGCTGCTCAAGTCGGCCCGCTTCGAGTGGATTCTGGAGAAAGGGACGGAACTGGGTGTGACAACCTTCGCCCCGCTGCTCTGCCGCCGCTCTATGGCGGGGCTGGAGGACGCGGGAGTGGCGAAGCAGCGGCGCTGGCAGCGCATCATCCAGGAAGCGGCGGAGCAGTGCGGGCGCGCACGCCTGCCCGCATTGTTGCCCGCTCAACCGCTGGCACACGCACTGAACGATCTGAAACCCGGCGCGCTGGCGCTCATGCCGTGGGAAGAGGAGCGCGAGTGCAGCCTGCGCGATGCTCTGCGCAGCGCTGTAACACATGGCACGAATGCGCAGCCCGCTCCGCTGACGGTTGCGCTTTTCATTGGTTCGGAAGGGGGCCTGACGGCGGATGAGGTCATGCTGGCGCGTGGACATAATGTGCAGATTGTGACGCTAGGAGCGCGCATTCTGCGCGCCGAAACCGCCGCTCTCGCAACGATTGCCAATGTGATGTATGAACTGGCCGATGTGGTTTAACAATTCAAACCGGAGATCCTCTTGTGCGCAGGCGCGCGATAATGAAGATTAACGAACAAGATCGGCAAGGGAAAGGATGCCGTCCCTACGCCATCCCAACAATGCTCTCGATTGCCGAACCTGGTTGTCTCTCTTCATTATCGCGCCTGGATGCACCTCTGGAGCCGAATGAGCGTGATAAATCGCGCGGCTGCGCAGGGAAAATGTATCGATTTTGCGCCGGCTGGCTACTCGTAGAGTCCTTCGCCGTTCAACACAGCATGGACGTAATCCGCGACGTAGTGACGCTCGTCAACGCCATCGATGACCATGCATTCGGCAACCGAAACGATCTGCGGCGCCACCTCGTGCAAAACGCTGATAATGGCGCGCTCGTTGCGGCTGTCGGCGTTGCGATCTGTGACAAATGCAAAAAGTTCATCGGTAAATTTTTCTTCATCGGCAAGCAAGCGGAAGATGTTTGCCATCGCCATCAGAGCCTTTCCTGAACTTCGCGTTATTCCTTATTACAAATTTGCTACGCACGTTACATTAATATCATAATCGCATAGAGACAGTCAAGAACCACGATGGCCGTAGTGAGGTGAATCCAGTGTGCTGGCTAGCCATTGCCGCTGCTCGCTCCGGCTCGCTGTCTCATCGCAGCAGCCAGTTTCTCGCTAACAGTGCCAACAAAAGGAAGTTTGCTATAGCTTCCCTGTGAAGCTCTCACGATCCCCACAATCCAGGAGGGCAGAACCACCACATTCAGGGCAAAGAGGAAAAGAGCAAAGAACAGGAGAACGCCGTCGGGCAGAGGGAGATTCAGGATTAAGATACAAACGGCTTCCAGAAAGCTGACTGAACCGAAAAATAGTATCGACTGCAAGCTATGAAAAAGCACAAAATCATCCTCGCTGCCGAGGAGCAATACAGGCAGGCCGCTCGCCCACCAGAGAAGATAGCTCAGGGCCGCGAGAATCCTTGCCTGGTGTGAAGGCGACGGGGGCATGCGCGTACTTTGTTGCACTGGCTGAGAAACAACAGGCTGCGGCTGGTCCTCAGCAGGTTCCCTTTCCTCTGTATGGTCTCCTGGCACAATAAATCCTAAATCCTGGGCGCTCTTTTCAAAGAGATTACAGAGCTTCTCACGATAATATGGAGAAGGTGAAGAGAAGCCACGTTCCCATCGGCTCACATTGACTGCCTCTGTGCCAATCTGCTCTGCGACCCGCGCCTGTGACCATCCGCGTTGTTGTCTCTCTTGTTTCAAACGATGGTTTGGATTCAGCTTCGCTGGCATTTTTTGCATTATCCCTCCTGCACTTTTTAAACTGCGTTCTTTATTATTTCCTCGAATAAAGGAGAAACATGCTTCTATTTTCCGCGCTATTTCGCAATTTTCTACAGGATGTTCTCCATTTGTACATTGACTGATCAGTCTTCTGCATTGTACCAGCTCCCTTCTAGCGGCATACTCTTCTCAGCGAATCTGTATAATCCTGAAAATCACTGGAATCAGTCTTCCAGAGAAAGGTCAATCTCGAACATGGAAAGAAATCTTACCGTCTCTTCGGCGAAAGAAACATCTATAGAATCTACTGCATCACGTTACAACCCCTGGCTGAAACGCTATCAGCTTCTGGCCTTCTTTGGCCTTGCCTTCGCGATCACATGGGGAGGATGGTTCCTGCTGCTGGCCTTGCAATCGGGCGTTTTGCGCTTCAAACTGGATCCAAATTCCTTGACTGCCACCCTCATGTTCCGGTTCTCCGGGTGGGGGCCGACGATCTCGGCTATCGTTCTGACGGCGCTCGTTGCTGGCAAAGGCGGATTGCGGGAGTACTTCAGGAGTCTGGCGCGCTGGCGTGTCGGCCTTCGGTGGTACGCTGTGGTGCTCTTTACCATGACAGCGATTATACTGGCAGTGATGGCAGTTGCGCGCCTGCCGGGCTGGGCGCTCCCGGTCAGTCCTTACCTGACTGCGTGGTATTCCCCTTTCCTCCTTATCATTCCCGCAGTATTCGTTGGGAGTGTCGAGGCAGGAATTGCCGAGGAACCGGGGTGGCGTGGCTATGCCCTTCCGCACCTGCTCTCCCGTTTCAATCCGCTCACGGCAGCTTTAATCCTGGGCGTCATCTGGGGCCTGTGGCATTTGCCCATCTACATCCTTGACGCAGACACGCCGCTTAACTTCCTGGTGCTCATGCTCCAGACGCCGGCGCTCAGCATTCTGATTGCCTGGGCCTATATCAACACGAAGAGAAGTACCCTTATGGCTATTCTCTTCCATGGGGCGATAGATGGCACCTGGGTGCTCTTCCTCAACAACACAGAGGAGATACATGTGAACGGGCTGCTAACGGCGGGGATGTGGGTGGCTGCGCTGATCGTTCTCGCCATCTTCGGGACGCGCCTCTCGCGCCAGCCCCAAGAAGGGTAAGCGCCCTCAAGCAAGCGACATGAGTCATCCCGAATTTTTGGGAGCTGCTTGAGAAGCGGGGTTGCAAGGGGCGGCCAGCCCCTTGCCGGGGTCTGGGGTGCCTCCAGCCTTCTTTTCTTCCCTTCGCCGCCTGCGGCGGCGAGAACAAGTCTGCAATGGCCCGTAAGCGCGTTCTATCTGAATGCACTTACAGGCCATTGACATAATGCAACCTGCTTGTTATAGTTTGTACAGGTCCAGGACTTTATCGATTAACTAGAGATTAGTGTGCCATATCCTGTGGCAGCCGTTCAGGGGAGGGCCAGATGACGACGATCTACGACATCGCGAAGGCGGCGGGCGTCACGGCGACGACGGTCTCGTATGCGCTCTCCGGCAAAGGATCGATCAGCAAGGCGACGCGTGCCAGAGTTCTGAAGTATGCCCGCGAAATGGGCTACCGTCCGAATCTTGTGGCCCGCAGCCTCATTAAACAGCAAACGTCCACGATTGGCCTCGTCCTGCCCAAGCTCATCAATCCTTTCTATGCCGAAATCGCAGAAACAGCCGAGCGCATCGCCTACGCTTCCGGCTATCGCGTCTCTGTCACCAACACGTATGAAGATGAACGACTGGGACAGGAACTGCTGGAAGATCTCGCCTCGCGGCGCGTCGATGGCATCATCGCCATGCCGGAGGGCCTCTCATGGCAGGCCGTGCATTCGATGACGACATCGGGTCTCCCTCTTGTATGTTGCATGTGGGAAGAGGAGGAGGAGGAAGCGGCTGCACCTGCCGTCGGCCTCGATTTCGCGCGCGGTGGATGGCTGGCCGGCGAACATCTGCTCGAGCTTGGTCATCGCCGTATCGGCATTGTCGCGCATGGGACGGAGGGGGGCAGGCTCAATCATCACCTGCGCGTCGCCGGTTGTAGCGCGGCCCTGGCCCACGCCGGATATCCCCTCGATCCGGCCCTGCTCAAGTTCGGCAATTCCACGCTGGAGAGCGGAGCCGCAGCGGCGCAGGCACTGCTCTCTCTGCCTGATCCGCCTACGGCCATCTTCGCTACGAACGATCTGATGGCAATAGGCGTCATCCACACTGCCTGGAAGATGGGCATGCACGTTCCGCGCGATCTATCCGTCGTCGGCTTTGATGACATCGTTCTGGCTGCTTACATGGCGCCCCCCTTAACGACAGTGGCCGTGGATATCGGCGCGCTTGCGCGAAAGGCGATGGAGCTTGTATTTAGCATGATCGAGGGGAGACACACAACCTCGCCTCCACTGCTCGTGCCCACACTGAAGGTGCGGGGATCGACGGCCCCACCAGGCGAGGAAGCATTCCCTCCAGACCTTAACGCTTAAAAGAAGGAGGTGGTTCCGGCTTCTCCATTTGATCCCGGATAGTATCTTGTAGCGCCTGTAGATCTCGATACGACCAATGTGGTATCATCCGACACTCAGTGAGGAGATGACGTATGGCGAACTATTTCCTGCCCCGCAAGATTGGAACGATGGGAACGCTTTTCATGGCCGCGGCGCTGATCGCCCTGCTCGCTGCCTGTGGTGGCGGCACTGGCGGGACAACGACCTCCAGCGGTCCTGTGACGCTTACCTTCTGGTCGTGGGTGCCCAACCTCCAGCAAGAAGTGAATCTCTTTGAGAAGTCGCACCCCAATATCAAGGTCAAGCTGGTGAATGCCGGTCAGGGCACCCCGGAGTACACGAAATTGCGCACGGCCCTCAAGGCCGGATCAGGCGCGCCCGATGTCGTGCAGATTGAATTCCAGTACCTGCCAACCTTCGAGTTGACGGGCAAGCTGGTCGATCTCTCGCAATACGGCGCGAACTCTATCAAGGACGACTACGTGCCCTGGACCTGGGCGCAGGTCTCGCAGGGATCGAAGGTCTACGCCATCCCGCAGGACAGCGGCCCGATGGCCCTGCTCTACCGCGAGGATATCTTCAGCCAGTATCACCTGGCCGTCCCTCAGACCTGGGACCAGTACGCGCAGGAAGCGGTTCAACTGCACAAGGCGAATCCCAAAATTTACATGACCGACTTCTCGCCCAACGACGGCGGCTGGTTCAATTCGCTGGCGTGGCAGGCGGGTTCGCGCCCCTTCAAGGTCAACGGCACCAACGTCGCGATCAATCTCGACGACCAGGGCGCTATGAAGGTTGCGCAATACTGGGATAACCTCATCAGCACCAAAGCCGTAGCCACGGCCCCCGACTTTACCAACGACTGGTATGCCGGACTGGCAAACGGCACTTACGCGACCTGGATCTCGGCGGCGTGGGGACCGGTCTTCCTCTCCGGCGTCGCGGCGAAGTCTTCCGGCAAGTGGCGGGCGGCTCCGCTGCCACAGTGGAACGCCGGCGATCACATCTCGGCAAACTGGGGCGGCTCAACCGATGCGGTAACGACGCAGAGCGCGCATCCCAAAGAGGCCGCGGAATTCGCGATGTGGCTCAACCACGATAAGACCTCGGCCATGATGCTGGCACAAAAGCAGTTCCTCTTCCCGACGCTCAAAGCCGTGCTGGCCGATCCAGCCTTCAACGCGCCGAGCGATTTCTACGGCGGGCAGAAGGTCAACCAGGTCTTTATCGCCGCCTCCGACCAGATCGATCTCACTTACCAGTGGAGTCCCTTCCAGGACTACGTGTATACCCAGATGACCGATCAGTTAGGATCGGCAACCAGTGGTAAAATTACGCTCGTGCAGGCGATGCAGAACCTGCAAAAGAACGTGACATCCTACGCCAGAAGTCAGGGCTTTACTGTGACCGGCTAGCCCGGTAGGGCAGGTAGCCGGCGCAAAGGCTGCGTCCTTGCGCCGGCTACCTGCCCATGCCATAATCATGCAGGAAGGTGGCTTCTATGCAGCAACAACTTGTTAAAGCGGACCATGCAACGCCGGCTTCATTACGCTGGCATCTCTGGCGCAGGCGCGTGGGCCTGCCCTACCTCTTCCTGGTCCCGTTTCTCGTTCTCTTTGCCTTCTTTTTCATTCTCCCGCTGGGCTACGCCCTCGGAATCAGCCTCTTCGCGGATCGACTGGTCGGCGGGTCGGTTTTCATCGGCATCCAGAACTATCTCCAGGTGCTCCACGATGGTAACTTCTGGGAAGGCATCCGCCATACCGTGCTGCTGCTGCTGGTCCAGGTGCCGATCATGCTTGGCCTCGCCCTGATCTTCGCGCTGCTGCTCGACAGCGGCGTTGCCCGCCTGCGCACGCTCTTTCGCCTGGGCTTCTTCCTGCCCTACGCCATTCCCAGCGTGATCTCGGCGCTGCTGTGGGGCTATCTCTACAGCTCCAACATCGGCCCCTTTGCGCAGCTTGCCAGCATCTTCCACCTGCCGGCGCCCGGCTTTCTGACCGATGCGGGAATGCTGCCCTCGCTGGGCAATATCGTCACCTGGCAGTGGACCGGCTATAACATGATTATTATGTTCGCCGCCTTGCAGGCCGTCTCCCCGGAACTCTACGATGCCGCACGCGTCGATGGCGCAACCGGCTGGGATGTGGCACGCTACATCAAGATCCCCCTGATCGCGCCGGCCATCATCCTGACCGCCGTTTTCTCTATCATCGGCACGCTGCAACTCTTCAACGAGCCATCGATCCTGTCCACGATTGCCTCTTCGGTTATCCAGGATCACTACACGCCGAATCTCTATGCCTATACGCTCGCTTTTACGAACCAGCAATACAACTACTCCGCCGCCGTCTCGTTCGCGCTGGGTATCGTCGTCTTCATCTTCTCATATATCTTTATGCTCGTCACAAATAGAGGAGGGAGGCAGCGCTAATGGCTACTATTGCGAAAGCTCCAGCATCGGCTCAGGTCCCGGCCTCCAGCGCCGGGCAGGTGCGGCGTGCAGGCTGGTCGCTTCAGGCGCTGGCAACGGTATTCCTGCTGATCTTCCTGATCTACTTCCTGCTGCCTTTCTTCTGGCTGATCGTCTCCTCGACCAAGACGAATGCGGAACTGTTTACAACCTTCGGCCTGTGGTTTGCTCCCGACTTCAATCTCTTTCGCAACCTCAGCGATGTCTTCACCTATGATAGCGGCGTCTTCCTGACCTGGCTCTGGAACACGACCTATTATTCGATAGTGAGCGCTGTGGGAGCTACGCTGATCGCGACGCTGGCCGGTTACGTCTTCGCCAAGTTCCGCTTTCCCGGTCGCACGCTGGTTTTCGCCATCATCCTCGGCGCGATCATGGTGCCGGCAACCGCGCTGGCTGTGCCGACGTACCTGCTGCTGAGCAAAATCGGCCTGATTAATACGCCGCTGGCGGTAATTCTGCCGTCGCTGGTCAGCCCGTTTGGCGTCTATCTCATGCGCGTCTACGCGGAGCAGGCCGTGCCCGACGATCTGCTGGATGCCGCGCGCGTCGATGGCGCCGGCGAACTGCGCATTTTCTGGAGCGTCGCGCTGCGTATTCTGATGCCAGGATTTGTGACAGTGCTGCTGCTGGTCTTCGTGGGCACCTGGAATAACTACTTTCTGCCCCTGCTGGTGCTGAGCAACCCCAGCTTCTATCCGCTGACGGTTGGACTGGCGAACTGGAATCAGCAGGCGAGCGCCGGGGGCGGTTCCCAGCTTCTCTATACCATCGTCGTCACGGGTTCGCTGGTCTCGATTGTGCCGCTGATCGTCGGCTTCCTGTGCTTGCAGCGCTACTGGCAGAGCGGCCTGACCTTCGGCAGTATGAAGTCATAACCATTACCTTCTCAGGGCCTGGACAAGTATTTCGGCGATAATGAGGAAGAAGAGGTCCAGCGCGAGCAGTACGATCAGCGCGAAGTTGATGTGTGAGGCAACGAGCGTGCTAAAGAGGAGCAGCATGCTCGCCTTCTTCAGATACCACAGAAGCGCGATGCCCGCGAGGATGAGCAGCACCAGGCCGCCAACGAACCAGCGCGCGCCGTGCCAGTCCTGCCGACTGGGCCACAACTCGGAGGTTACGGTAAGGATCAGATAGGGGGCGAAGATCAGCGTCCACCAGGGCCAGCCGGGCCGTAAAAGCTGGAGATGCTGGTGTGCATCGAGGGGAAAATCCCAGAGATTGTAGCCGGTAGCAACCCAGTAGAGCAGGGTAAAGGCTGCGATTCCACCGAAGAGAGGTGCGATGCCGCTAAAGCCATCGCCGATATAGCTCATGAAGCGGCCCTGCGGGCGCACGTATTGTACCTCACCGAGCTGGAGCGAGAGCCGCCCGCCCGCGCGCACCACCCGGCCATTGATGCGCGGAATCACCGGTTTGATGCGAAACAGCGTGATGCTGGTGATGCGGAACCCAAAGGGACTGAACAGCAGCACGACAAAGGCGTGGCTCAACTCGTGCAGCATCACGCCCGGCGCATTCAGCCAGAGCCAGAAGAGTCCTCCTCTTTCCCCCATGAACCGGTAGCCGATCTCATCGACGCGCCGGCGCAGCCCCTTCCGCGTGACGCGCAGCAGGATGAAGAGTACGAACACCGCCGCAATTATCAGCCAGGGCTGGTACGGCGCTATTTGCGCCATAAGCTGTGTATCAATAAGCATTTCTTTGCTGCCCGCGATATCGCATATTCACCACCATCTCGTGCCTCTATTGTAAACGCAACAGCACAATTCAGTCAATGGCATGATATTCCAGCGGCATGATTTCGTCGGCCTCATACTGCTCTTCTATGACCCCGACCTCCATCTCCAGCTTCAGCGGGGGCTGTGGCGGATGCTTGCGCGCATAGTACAGGCCCCAGAGACCAAAGGCCAGCTCAAAGGCAGCCATCAAATAAAGCACGCGATCAACGCCAAAAATATCGCTGATCGCGCCCACGAACAGCAGCACGGGGATAGAGACGGCATTGTAGAGCACAAGCTGAAGGGCGAGCACGCGGCCCTTGATCCAGTCGGGCGAGAGTTCCTGCATCTCGGTCTGGGCAGGAATGTTGACGCAATCGAGGCCGAAGCCGGCCATGAGCATCAGAAAGGCGATGACGCTGAGCAGGATCGGGCTGCCGTTCCAGTGCTGAGGATTGAGCAGGCGCATCAGAAAGGTGCACAGCGGCACCAGCGCCGTCGCGGCGGTCATGATCAGGATACCAATGAAGACGGTGCGGCCCCGGCCCAGTCGCTTCGTGATGCGCGGCATAAGGATCGAGCCGGCGACGAGTCCAATGCCAGCGGGGGCGAAGACGAAAGCCATCGTGCTCGCCGGGAAGCCCAGCAGTTTCGTGACAATGGTCGGCGCGAGCAGGCTGATGAGCAGCAGCAGCACACCGGCAAAGGAGAGCTGCACCACAGCAAGGAAGAGCTGCTTGTTGCCGCGCACAAAGCTCCAGCCCTGCCGCGTCTCGTTCCATACGCTGTTCAAGATGCCGAGCGTTTCGCTGGCTACCGGCCCGGTTTTTTGCCCGGGCTGCGATTTTTGCACGAAGCTCTTCTGAGGGATCAGCGCGATCAGTTGCGCGCACACAAGATAGAGTAAGCCGGCGATGACGTACAATTGCACAATCGAATCGATGGTCAGGCCGAAAAGCTTGAACGTCGGCAGCAGCAGGAGCGCCGCCGCGCCAAAGATGGTATAGCCCAGAGCTTGCGAGAGCATGAAGGTGATATTAAACAATGAGAGCGCAGGCATCAGTTCTTCCTCGCTCACCAGCATAGGGATAGTAGATCCCTCCGCCGGTGTGAAGAATTGACTGATAAGTGAAATTAAAAACGTGAGCAGATAAACGGGCAGCAGTAGATGGTGACTGATGAGCAGCGAAACAACAAAAATAAAGCTGGCGATAGCGCGCAGGCAGTTGCTGCCCCACAGGACGCGCCGTTTATTCATATGGTCCACAAAGACGCCCGCAGGTGCGCCAAAAAGCACCGCTGGCAGGCTGAAACAGATGATCGCCAGCGCTACCAGCGTCGTTGAGCCGGTGATGTTCTCGATGAGGATCAGCAGACCATAATTCGAGGCGTTGAAGACGGTTAAGGAGATGAGCTGGGCCAGCCAGATGCGTACAAAGTTTTTCTTTTTGAGAAGTGTGAGGAACCCTTCTCGTTGCGAGGCTAAAGCCATGACCTCTTTCTCCTTAACAAAATGGATCTTCTTCGCTCTCTGGCAGGCGGGGGAGCCGCTGCTTTGTGCGCCGTTCGACCTCTGAGCGCGGCAGGAGCACGCGGCGCCCGCACTTTTCGCAGCGCAGCCCGATATCGGCTCCCAGGCGTACTACTTTCCAATCGAAGCCCCCACAGGGGTGTTGCTTGCGCAGCCGCAGGCGATCACCCAGTTCGAACTGCATAGGCGGCATAGCTGTCCTCCGCTTCCTGGACTCTGAATTTCATCGATAGAGATGATGCTCTACGATATATTGTTCCACCGCTTCCGGCAATTGATACTTGATCGGCCTGCCCTCCGCAACGCGCCGCCGCAGGTCTGTAGAAGAGATCTCCAGTTGTGGCGCCGGCACGACGAGCAAACGCTGCGCAATGCCTGGCAGGCGCGCCTCCAGTTGCTTGAGGCGCTCGCCCTCATCGCCATAGCCAGGGCGCCCGACGGCGACCAGGCGCGTCAATCGCGCCAGGATAGCATCGGGCCTGTACCACGTATGCAACTCCTCCAGGCTATCCCAGCCCAGCAGGAAATAGAGCGCTACATCGCTGCCCCACTGCTCGCGCAAGATACGCAGCGTATCGGCCAGGTACGACGGCCCCGGGCGCTCTACCTCCACGCGCGAAAGCGTGAAATGCGGATTCGAGGCTATCGCCAGTTCTAGCATCGCCAGGCGATGGCGCACCCCGGTAATGACGCGCTCCGGCTTATGCGGAGGCTGCCCGGCAGGAATAAAAACCATTTCGGCGAGGCCGAGAGTCGCATACACTTCTTCGGCAACGGCGAGATGTCCGTAATGAACAGGATCAAATGTGCCACCGATCAGCCCGATACGTTTCATACCCGGCTCTGCTATATATCCTTCCAACGTCTATCCCTTCTCATAAGGAACGATTCAGTACTCTTGCCGGCTACAAGGATTCCTCAGCAATGGGAGAAAAGGGAAACCCGGGAACATCCCTCGCTCCCTTATACATTGCCCGCCGATTCTTGAAGAGTCATCTCCCCTTCAGGCAGGAGTTGATGTAATGCGTTCATCACCTCAGAGATTGTTGCAAATTGCTCGCGTATAATCCAGAAACGTATCGTCAGCGTCACCTTGCCTTCGGCGAAATTCGTAATCATTGCGCTGGGTTCCGGCACATCCACAATGTTGTCGAAGTCCTTGAGCTTCTGGACGATCTGGCCGGTAGTCTCGTCCGGCACATACTTCTCCTGCGGCAGCCTGACAGTGATAACGGCACGCCGCTCGCCATAGTAGCTATTGTTCACAACGATGCCGCCAAAGACCAGCGCGTTGGGGATCGTGACCTCCTCGCCGCTGACGAGCCGCAGCTTCGTCGCGCGGAGTTGCACATTCTCGACTTTGCCCGTATAGGTGGAGATCGTCACCTGGTCGCCGATATAGAAAGGCCGCTCAATTAAAATATAAAAGCCAGCTACAAGATCCTTGAGGATATCCTGAATTGCGATAGTGAAGACGACGGTGGTCAGACCGAAGGCGGCGACGGGAATGGTGACGGAGACCTGCCAGATGGAGAGGATCCAGAAGAGAGCAATGAGGAGAATGATAAAGTAGAAGATGCGGCCAATCAGCGTGCGCATATTGATGTCAATGTGATTCTCACCCAGATTGCGAATGATGAGCTTCTGGATGGTGCGCGCAACGCCCATGCCCAGCGCGATGAGCAGCGCCGTCTCGATGAGCCGCAGCACGAGGTCAGGAATATCCTGCGTTGGTACTGTTTTACCGAAAAAATGGTTCCACCAGCCGGCAAGCGTCTGTGAGCTGATATTCCAATCATAGATGATAGGCGCCGCTACCAGCGCGAGAATGAGCGGGATCACCACGACAACGACGCCCAGCGTCTGGATGATCCAGCCGTCGAGCACAGTCTTCTTGAGCCGTCGCACCAGCAGGCGGCGCAGGAAGAGGCCAATGCCAAGCGCAATCAGAAATTCAATGACGATAAAGATGTAGCGTAGTACCGGATCCATAACATTTGCCAGCCCGGGAGCAATGATGTTACCGCTCAAAAAGGTCATGCGCAAAAAAGACTCAATCCCTCCTAGAGTGTGTCTGATTGCCAGATCAATCGCTTACTCGCGCCTGCGGCGCTCGCCTTATAGAGTTTGTTGTGTGGGACAGGCGCGAAGCGCCTGTCCCACACAACAAACTCTATCTTTGCGCGGTAGAGCCACGCAACTGCCCGGCCAGAGAGAGCCAGAGTGCTGAGCGCCAGATATGCGCCTGGTGTCTACAGATCAAGGGTGCAACTTTTTCAGTTTCACGCGCATTATATCATAGTTACGCTCAGAATAAAGCCGGGCAAGCTCGATTGGACTGATAGGACTAGCCATATCTATCAATCCGCAGCCAGCCGCGAGTTGCCCGATGATCTGCTCAGGAGCGAGGCCGGCGGCGCGCAGTGGAGCGAGACCGGCGCTCTGGTCGCGTTTTGCCATGCGCCTGCCCCCGGCGTCGAGCATGAGCGGGACGTGCGCGAAGTCGGGAACGGGAAAGCCGAGGGCTTCGTAGAGCAAGATCTGGCGCGCGGTGGAGGAGAGCAGGTCGACTCCGCGCACGACCTGGTTAATGCGCATCAGGGCATCATCGACGACGACGGCGAACTGGTAGGCGAAGATGCCATCCGAGCGCAGCACGATAAAATCGCCCACCGCCTGCTGAACGTGCTGCGTTGTGGTACCGGCGATGAGATCGGTGAAGGCAACCACGCGTTCGTCATCGACGCGAAAACGCAGCGCTGGCCGGCGCCCGGCCGCCTCGTATTGCCTGCGCCGCGCCTCCGTGAGATGGCGGCAGGTGCCGGGGTAGCGCGGTCCCTCTTCGGCGCCCTGCTGTGGTGCACTGGCGGCCCGGGCGATCTCCGCGCGGCTGCAATAGCAGGGATAGACGAGGCTGGCAGCGCGCAGGCGTTGCAGGTACATGTGATAGATTGCCACGCGCTCGCTCTGCGTGTAGGGGGCGTAAGGGCCGCCGCAGTCCGGCCCCTCATCCCAGGTGAGGCCGAGCCAGCGCAGGTCATCGAGCATGCGCTGCGAGGCTCCCGGACGCACACGCGGGAGATCGAGATCTTCGATGCGCAGGACGAAGCGGCCACCGGCGGCGCGAGCAAAGAGCCAGGCGAGCAGGGCCGTGCGCAGGTTGCCCAGGTGCAGATCTCCAGTCGGGCTGGGGGCGTAACGCCCACGCACCTGTGTGTTTGTGCTGACAGCTACCTCAGACATCGCTCGGACCAGGGGCACCCTTCAAAACATTGCGGCGGCACGGGATGGACGTTGAAGCGGGCCAGAAGATCGACCAGCGCGCAGAGCGGCAGGCCCACAACGTTCAGGTAGCATCCGGCAATGCGCGCGGTGGGCTGAAATTGTGGATTCTGGATGCCGTAGGCGCCGGCCTTGTCGAGCGGATCGCCGCTAGCGACATAGGCGTCGATCTCCTCTTCGCTATAGTCGCGCATCAACACGGGCGTGGTACAGCTCGCGCCGTAGAGCCGGAGCTGGCCGTCAATCATAGCGCTCACCACCACGCCGGTCACGACGCGATGCCAGCGCCCGCGCAGGGTGAGCAGCAGTTCGCGGGCATGGGCAGCATCGCGCGGCTTGCCGAGTTCCTGTCCATCGATCAATACGGTAGTATCGGCAGTGATAACGAGATGACGGGCGGCAGCGGGCAGGCTATGCATCATCACGGCCTTATAGGCGGCGAGCCATTGTCCCAGGCCATCAACGGGGCCACAGTAGCTTTCCCTGGCCGCGTCCTCATCGCCGGGAGAAACACAGACATCAAAAGGTAAACCCAGGAGACTGATAATCTGACGGCGCCGGGGTGAGGCGGAGGCCAGCAACAGAGGCAGGTGATCGGTCATATATTACAACGCTCCAGAACCGCCACGCATTCTATATGTGCCGTCTGCGGGAACATGTCGAGCGGCTGCACCGAACGCAGGCGATAGGTAGGATGAAGGCGACAGAGTATGTTGAGGTCGCGCGCCAGTGTCGCTGGATCGCAGGAGACGTAGACGATCCGGGCGACGGGATGCCGGATCAGTGCATCGAGCACAACCGGCTGGCAGCCCGCGCGCGGAGGATCGATGACAAGTCCATCGACGCCCGCCGCCAGCTCCGGCAGCAGATCCTCAACCTTGCCCTTGAGGATCTCCACGTTGTTGACATCGCGCAGATTCCATTGAGCATCCTTGATGGCGCTGGCCGATTCCTCAATCGCGATCACTCTGCCGGCGCGGCGCGCCAGCAGCAGGGCAAAGGTGCCAACGCCGCAATAAGCATCGACGATAGTCAACCGCCTGTTTTCCGGCTGCTCACCGGACGCCAAAAGCCCATCCAGGACCATGCGCGCCATCTTCTCCGCCTGCGCGGTATTGGTCTGGAAGAATGAACTGGGACGAATACGGAAGGTCTCGCCAGCCAGAAACTCTTCCATCGTCTCACTCCGCAGGTCGAGGCCCGCCGCCTCGAGTTCCTGCGCAACCTCCGTCGCCGGCTCAGGCTGGATGAGCACCTGCCCGCTGGCGGCACCGCAGCGGATCAGTAACTGCGGCCTGGCGTTAACGTGCCGGCTCAACACCGCCAGGGCGCGATTGATATACTCGTGCGCGATGGGGCAGTCGCTGAGCGGCAGCACATAGTGTGTACCCCTGGCGGTCAGCCCGGGCTGGCCGCCGCGATTGACCGAGAAGCGCATATGGTTGCGATAGTGCCACGGATCATCGCAGGGCACGGCTGGCAGGAGTGGCGGATCGGTAAAGCCACTATCGCACAGCAGACGGCGCACGACCTCAAGTTTCCAGGCCAGCTGCGCCTCGTAGCGCATGTGCTGGAGCTGGCAGCCGCCACAGACGCCGAAGACCGGGCACGGGGCCTGTACGCGCAATGGCGACGCCTCATGGATCTCGGTAATCCAGACGCGCGGAGGTCGCGGCTTCCAGCGACGGCGCCGGCGCCCGGGACGGGGCTGCGCGGGCGCCTCGACTGCGACAGTCACACGTTCGCCCGGCAATCCCGCCGGCACACGCAGCGTCACCGTATGCGGTTCGCCCGCCTCATCCCTCTCCACGATCTCGGCCAAGGCATCCCCCTCACGCGTCAGCGCACCCAGCGTGACGCTGTGATAGCTAATAACTCGTTCCTGCTCGCTCATCGCCGCTTTTTCTTGTGCCTTTTGCTCTTGAATTTAAACAGCGAACGTCGTTCCGACTCTCTGGCATCGTAGATACGGCGCACCGTCTGCACGATCTCCAGTTCGTCGTCAATGTCTTCCGCCTCCTCCAGGCACTCGCGGGCGCTATCCAGATCATCGCCTTCAATGTGCACCATCGCCAGCGTTGCGAGCAGATCGGCGGCATCGGGGTTAACCTCCAGCCCCTCTTCTACGACCTCCTGAGCCTTATCCAGCTCTTTGCGCTTCATCATATAGATATCAGCAAGCTCAATATAGGCCGTCGTCAGGCCAGGTTCCTGCTCGATGCTGCGCCGAAAACTTTCCACCGCCTCATCGTAACGTTCCAGCTTGTACTGGAGCGAGCCGACATAGTACCAGATATTGGGCATATCGGGGCTGACTTGCGCCGCTCGCTGGTAATGAAGCAGCGCCGTCTCCTCATCAGTGCGCTCCAGGGCTAACGTTGCCAGGCCGCCCTCCAGCAAGGCAACCTCTTTTGGATCGGTAGCCACGCCCTCTGCCTGGTGCAGCAGCTCTTCAGCTTCATCAAGCTGCTTGTTCCGAGCAATAAGGGTATTGGCGAGCAGAATCTTACTCATGGGACCGGTGTCTATGGCGATAGCGGAACGAAAGGTCTGCTCCGCGAGTTCCATAAAACGCTGCACCTGCTCCTCATCGGCATCTTCATCCGCCTCGTAGCTTCTGGAAATGGTCAGTTGCGCGGTAGCAAGCCTGTGCAGAGCTTCGGCGCGCTGCGCGGGGAAGCGGTCAACCATCAACCCGGCGTAAACGGCGGCGCGCTGTGGATCGTTCATGTTTAATGCCTGCTCATAGGCAAGATCGTAGTTTGATATATCGCCGGGCGAGGATTGAGCGATGAGCGCGTCGCAGTAGTGCATGCAGCGCGTCGCGGCGGAGATGGCCTCGCTAAAGCGATCCATCCACTCCTCAAACTCCAGGTCGCCGAGGTCGCCCTCATGCTCCTCATCCTCCAGATCCTCATCCTCGTTTTCGTCCCCATCATCCTCAAGGTCCTCACCCATTCCCTTATTTATCTCGCTCAGGCGCTGACTTGCCAGTTCTTCAAGCTCCTGGAGTCGCTGCTCAAGCGCCCGGCGTGAGAGATGGAACGCCTGCGCGCCCTCGTCGGTCATACTCTGAACGCGCCATTCCTCTTCCTCCTTGACCAGCTTAAAACTCGCCCAGAACCAGTGGCGCCCGGTCTCTTCATAGAAGGCCGTCGCCATCGGTATCTCGGGAAGCCTGCCGGCGCTATCGGAGAAAACGAGAGACCAGCCAACCTCTATCTCCGGCGTCTCCGTCTCAAAGCTATCTTTTCGCTCCTCAAGGAATGCGATGCTCAAGTCGCCGGGGTGAGCCGCTGTAGACCACTGCTTCCGGCGCTCAATCCACGCCTCGCGCGACAATCCCTCGCGTAAAGGGCTATCGCCGGCGAGCCGGTCATACATCTCTCCGTACTCTCCGTCCTTCCACGCCTCAAAGAAGAGAGGCACGACATCCAGCGCCTCCCTCTTTTGCAAAAGCTCTTCGGAGAATCTGGAGAGAATTGCGTCCGGTCCCTCTACATCGTTCTTCTCGTCTTCGCCTATCTCGCCGGCATCCACATCCAGCACCAGCTGGCGGACAAGAGGGAGATGGCGCTGGTAATCCTTGTGCGGCGCGATGCCGAAGCGCTGGTTGACAGCAAGCGCCTCGCGCACCAGGCTCTGCCCTTTCGCCAGAGAACAATCGACAAAATCCAGATCGATGAGCTGTGCGGCGATCTCTCTGATGCGCTCCTCCATGCTCGGCTTTCTACTGACATCGGTAAAGAAATCCCTGACGCCTCCGCCCATGAAGTCGAGCAAGAAGCCCATGATGCGCGCATCGCGGTAGTACGGCCCCTGCTCCCACAACAAGATAAGCTGCACCTCGCCAGCATCCCTGGTATTGCTCACCATTCCCCTCCAGAAGCGCGCCGGGGTGAGCAGTTCATCGAGATCCGGTTCCAGGCCGCTATCGATCAGCGTTGACATCAGAGATACGACTGGCGGCGCCCATTGTGGATAGATCCTGCTGGCCTCAAGCTTGATAAGGGTGCGGCGGGCCTCTTTACGGGCCTCCTTGAGCGGGGCGCAGGTGTGGAGGGCCAGCGCTACATCAGCCGCCTGACTGTTATTCTCCTTCGCCAGCGCCTTCAAGAAGCTGATCTGAGCCGCTTCTGTCATCGCGGCGATAGGAGAAAGAATCTCCCCGGCAGTTCTCTCTCCTGCGCGCAGGTCTCGCGCAAACTGCTGGTATCGCTCAAGCTGCTGCTCTACCAGGGCGCTCTCCTCGCCCGAAACTTCAGGCGCTTTGTGCTGTTTCTGTGAAGACTTCTGATTTTTCTTCTGCGGCATGATCTCTCCCTCCTTACGAGCAGCCTCATACTATGACCGCTTCTTTGCTGTGTTCATCCGCCTGCGCAAATCGCGGACAATCTCCGAATCCGGCTCGATGGACTCGGCCTCTTCGAGCGCGCGCTGCGCACCGCGCAGATCGCCCATATCGAGCAGCACCGACGCGAGCAGCGCGTGCATGGGTGCCGAGCCGGGGTTGGCGCGCACTCCCCGCTCGGCAATGGCGCGTGCCCGCTGTTTATCCGAACGATTCATGCTGATCGCAATCAGTTCGGCGTAGGGACGCGGATCGCGCGGCTCCGTCTCGATGGCACGCTCAAAGCTTGTCGCGGCCTCGTCAAGCTGCCCCAGCACGCGATGGGCAAAGCCAAGATTGAACCAGTTGCCGGGAGAATCGGGATCAAGTTCGGCGACACGCTGGTAATGCGGTATGGCTTCGGCGACCCGATCGCGCTGCATGGCGATGGCACCCAGGCCAGACTCAAGCGTGGCCTCTTCCTCGCGGTTCGGCCTCATATCCCTGGCCTTGAGCAGTTCTGCCTCCGCCTCGTCGAGCCGGTTCATGCTGCTGAGCAGTTCGCCCAGCAGAATATGCCCGAAGGCGACATCATTGACCGCAATGGATTCCCGCAGCGTCTCTTCAGCCCGTGCCAGTAGACGTTCCTGGCGTTCCTTCATCTCCTGCATTCGGCCGCTGTATGCCAGCCCGGCCAGAGTCGAGCCGAGCCGCCGCAGGACTTCGCCGCGATTCTCAGGGAAGCGCTGCGCCAGCCGCTCCAAGTAGACCATGGTGCGCTCCGGGTTGCCAACTATCACGGCGCGCTCGTAGGCATCTTCGTACACGCGCCGGTCCAGTGGCAGTTTGACGATGAGGGCATCGTAGAGGTGCAGCAACTGTGTGAGGCGCCAGCTCAGCTCCTCCATCGCCTCGTTGAGATTGCTGACGCTGCGCTGCTGCACTTTCTGGAAGATATCCTCTATGGCATCCTCGTATTCTTTGATACGCTGCTGCAATTCGGTGATAGAAAGGGCCTGAACCCTGGCTCCCTCGTCGCTCATCGATTGAATACGCCAGGCATCATTCTCGCGCACGAGGGTACAGGCCGTCCAGAACCAGTGGCGCCTGGTCTCCTTGTTGACTGCGGTCCCCAGTGGCATCTCTTTGAGGGTGCCGCTCAGGGGAGTCTCGCTCAATTCGAGCGACCAGCCGATCTCGACCTCCTTGCGCGCCGAGAGGTTGCCGCCGAAGCCCGTAGAGGGAAGCCAGAGCGCGCTCTGGCTGCGCTCTCGCTCGCGGACAAAACCAAGTTCCAGCCGCGCCGGGTGCGCCTCGTCGGCCCAGGCGCGATGGCGCTCGATCCATTCGTCGCGCGATAGCCCCCCGGTGACTGGACTGCCAGCCGTGAGCAGGTCGTAAGTCAGCCCGTAATCTCCCAGCGACCAGCCGCCGATGAAATTGATGGCAACCTCCTGATCCGTCAATTCGGGGTTGATGAAGGTATAGCCGCGATCCTGGCCGGGATCACTGGCCTGCAAAATCAGGGTGTTGATTTGAGAAAGATAGGTGCGGTACTCCTGCGCCGGCCTGGTGCCGCGCCACGTATTGACGCTGAGCGCCTCCTCGATCAAACGCTTCCCCTCAGCCAGAGTACAATCGACGTAGGGCACGTCAGGCGTCTTGCCGCGCATTTCGGCGATACGCTCATCGATGCGGCGCTTTGTGCTCGTCTCGACAATAAGATCCTTTACGCCCTCGCGCCAGTAATCAAGCAAGAAGATAAAGGCGCGGGCCTCGCTATAATCGTAGCCCTGCTCCCAGCAGAGCGTCAGTTGCAGTTCACCCTGCTCGCGCATTTGCGAAACCACTCCCTTCCAGAAACGCGGCGGGTTGGGAACGTTTATCTGAACGGCAGGGGTTGACGCTACAGGAGGACGCCACTGCGGATAGATCCTGGACGCCTCCAGCCGTATAAGCGAGCGGCGCGCCTCCTTACGCACTTCTTTAAGCGGACTCAATTCGTTGACCGCCAGTATAACATCGGCGGCATCGACAGTATTTTCGCGCGAAAGGGCCTTGAGCCAGGCGCTCTGCGCCGCCTCGGATAGCTCGTTGAGCGGTGCCAGGGCGGTCTCCGCCTGCGCCTGATCCTGGCTCTGGTGCAAATCCTGCGCTATCTCGTGATATCGGGTAAGCAGGCGTTGTA
The DNA here is from genome assembly GCA_035294325.1 of Ktedonobacteraceae bacterium. Classification (GTDB taxonomy): domain Bacteria; phylum Chloroflexota; class Ktedonobacteria; order Ktedonobacterales; family Ktedonobacteraceae; genus DATGLE01. The sequence goes on from DATGLE010000196.1 coordinate 38,091, forward strand.
CCTGGTCGTTATCGGTCTGTGAAAGCGTTGGTGCTGTTTCTTTCTTACGGGACATAACTTTTCTCGTCTCTCTCACTACTGCTGCTCATCATCACGCATTGTGTGGATTGTATCACGAAGCGGGCACCGAGTCGAGCAGAAAGAGCAAGCAGGAGCCAGATGGCGGCTTCGCCGCCATCTGGCTCTAATTTCACGTTTATGCCGGGGCCTGGCCCATCCGGGGACGCAGGTTTGTCCTTCTCGGCGCCAGTCGCCCAATCATGCTGAACGATGGGGCTGCTTTGCGCGCCGCCGGGCCTATGTGCGCGGCTGTCAGCATGAAGAGCGGATAGGCCGCGCAGTAGAAGTACGATGAGAGGCTGCGCCACGCGAAGAACAGCGGCACGATGGCAAGCAGCAGAGCGGCTTCTGGACACCGGCGGCAGATACGCCAGTACGCGGCCAGGCAAAGCACCATCGCGCCGGCTTCGAGCGCGCTATAAATCCACTGTGGGAAGAAGGGCAGCAGGTGCGTGATACTCAGGTCGATGATGCCCACGCCCATCGGGAACATTGGATCGGCGACAGGCGCGAGAATGCCGGCAAGCCACGCATGCGGGTTCCAGATAATAAAGGGCAGGTTGATAGCAAGAGCCAGCGCGCCACCTGTAACCATGCGATAGAGCATTTCCTTGAAGCTATAATTGCGCCACAGCATAATCATATAGAACGGCGCCAGGAACCACGAGGTCTGCTTGGTTGCCAGGGCCAGCCCGAAGAAGATCGCCGAACTCCAGCGGCGCTCCCGCAGCAGCCAGGCCAGAATGACCAGCAGCGTGCAAAAGATATCGAGATTCCCCCCGACTGTCGATGACCACATTGGCACATTTGCCAGTCCGAGCAGCACGATCCACGGGCGGATCGCGGGCCGGGCGAACTTCCAGGCAAGAGCGACGATGAGGAGATAGCTCAGGAAGTAAAAGATCAGCACATTATAGTTGTTGAAGAAAGCGAAGGGCACCAGCGTGAGGAAGGAGAGGGCAGGATAGCTCACCTTCGACTCGAACTCGGGGGCCGTGCCAGCTTTGAGATCGGTATCGAGTACCGATTGAAACTCAACCATCGTTGGATAGTCGAGTCGTCCGGCGAACTGGCCCTCCCGAAGTGGCGTTGTCCAGTTGGGCTGGATCGAGAACTTGCGCGCCATGTCGAGCATGTTGGAATCGGTATAGGGATTGCGGCCCTGCAAGAGCAGGATGGCGGCGTTGGTGTCAAGCGATGTGCCATCGTTCGAGAATTGCGGAGGCAGGATGCACATTACCGCCGTGCGCACAAGCTGTGTGCCGCCTATAATCGCCAGGATTAATGTAAGGACCAGCGTAATGCGCTGCCAGCGCGCGGGATGCTCTTTAACCACCGGCGCCGGAGCGGAGTCGTCGACCTGCTCAACGGGCCGGGGCCGAAACGCCATCCACATACAGAAGAAGCTGCCCAGGATCAGCGCCAGGGGGATCAGCGAGCCAAACGGCTGAATATACGGGAAATACCAGTCGTGCTCTATCTCATTGAGCGACTGGAGGATCAGGGCGAGGCCGATCCATACGGCTCGCTGCTGCAATGCGATGGTGACACGATTGGTCGATGACAGATCCTCTGTGAAGAAACGTTTCAGCCACCGCTGCTTAAATGCTGTATATTTTGTCTCCGCTTGAGTGGTCTGCGCGAATACAGATCGCTGTGCCATACATGTGCGCGCTCTGCCCAATATATTTTGATAGTAGCTCACAAAACCGATTTCAGGTACGCATGCCCCCGTAACTGCGCGATGATGATGTTTAACGATCAAGATCGGCCATCTCTCCCCGTCCTGATGGGTAACATTCATCATTACACGGCTACAACCTGATTAACCGGCAAGATAGTGCTATAGCGCGCTTTTACCTCCCATCAAAGTACCGAGCAGGTTCCATCCCTCAAATAGCGTATAGAATACACCTTGCTTGCGGTCCACGTCTTACAACGAAAGGAACAAGAAATATGTCACAAATAGAAGCCGGGAAGTACGAAAAATCCCCCTTTCCGGGCACTCGCGCGGCTCCGCCGCGCAAAGGATAGATGTTGTGATGTGGGGCAGGTGCGAAGCACCTGCCCCACATCACAACATCCTCCCAGGCGAGCGCCGCAGGCGCAAGCATGCGATGGAGCTGGGAAGCAGATATATAGTTAACCCCGGGCGCATGTTGTTGTGCGCCTGCGGCGCACCCTCTGGTGAAGAGCCTGCGGGCGCAGCGGTGAGCCGTCAGCGAAACTTGCACCAGGCGCTGGTTAGAGTTCCAGGCGATAGTAGAGTTCGCGATGCTGAAGCTCAAAGCCGAGCGCTTCGTAAAGACGGATGGCGGGAAGGTTATCTTCCCAGACGTGCAGATCAATGGCATCCAGTTTCTGCTCGGTGTGGGCAAAGTCGATGATATGCTGCATCAACTGGCGCGCGAGGCCGCGCCCACGGAAATCGGGATGCACAACGACACGCTTGACGTAGCCAATGGCGGGCACGGTACCGGCCGGGGGCAGCATCAATTCCGCCTTGCCGGCAGCAACGCCACGTACTTCGGCCAGAAAGATGAGCGTGCGTTCATGCGTGGAGGGATCAACCGAGCCAAAATACTTCTCGATGTCGCGGTGAATATCACGGGCAGGTGAGGTACTGAAGCTGTCGAGGTGCTCGATCTCCGGGATATCTCTGGGTACGGCAAGGCGAATAACCAACTCCGTTGTTGGCTTCTTTTCGATCATATATACATTCCTGAAAGCACTACACTACAACACCGATTATTTGCTATGATAATAGAATCTCGCTCTATACAGGTTACGGTTGCTTTTTGCGCGGCAGCATGAAGATAGATACTAACGCGTAGCCTGCGCAGCCGAGCAGCAGCAGGGCATAGACGATAGTTTCGCCATCTTTATGCGGCGCACTGAGCATGGAGAGTCCCCACCACAGGAAGCCGATGAAGACCGCGAAGAGCAGGATGGTGCTCATAAGTTTCTTGTTCATTTAAGAGTATCCTCAGGGCAGATATGGAAGATGGTGTTACTTCCTCTGTTTTCTCTGATATATTATAGCATATCGTCCCGCTCAAAGCATGGGATAACTATTCAGGTTCTCTCTTCTCCTGACTGCTCAGCGGCTCCGCGCTTCGCAAATGTTAATAGTGGTGTGGGCGCGAACAGAGTTCGCGCCCACACCACTACTCATTTCAAATCCGCAGGTGGGAAGCCGCCAGAGGCAGCTAAAGGATTTGAAGGGTCACACGCGGGGGGAATGCAGCGCCTCCCAGACAAGATGATGAATGACGGCGCGAAAGCGGCCCCAATCGGCCCAGTAGCCGTCGATACCCTGGCTATAGCCGTTCGCTTGACCCATCTGCTCAAGGTTGGCGGCGATGGCCGGAAGTTGCTCCAGTTCGATCTCACGGAATGCCTCGATCTGTTCATCTGCGTCAAGCGTGCCAAAGGTTCCCCCGATCTCGTCAAGGAGGAAGGCAAAGGTGTAGAACGCGGGCGCCTCACCTGTGATCGGCGTGCGATAGGCCGCCGCTGCGAGGAAGCGCCTGACCGCTACCTCCAGCCCGGTTTCTTCCCGTGTCTCACGCAGCAGGGCATCGTAGATACGCTCTCCGTGGTTGATGCCGCCGGTCGGAAGGCGGAACGCGCCGGGGGGATAGATTGTTTTTTTCATGGTGAGCAGGCGCCCATTACGTCTGTGCACAACCATGCATACTTCACCATAGCGGTCTGTCTTATTGAGTGGATCGAACAGGCTGCGGCTATCGAGATCGACGACGCGCGCCACCGGCGGCTCGTAGCGCTGCGCTAACTGCTCCAGTTCGTCGCGCGTCGCCTGCGGAAGAGAAGGAAACATGAATCATATTCTCCACAATTTTTATTGTCTTTTATAATTTTTAAAGGGAAAAATCGGGGGACACCTCACGACCTTCTTATTTCGCGGGGCAACGACGCTGCCGCGTCCAGCCCTGTGGAGAGGCGGCGTCTCCGTCAGGGGGACTGGCGTCCTCCTGAACCCCCATCTAATAAGTAAGGCGCTGGCCTGTCATTATACCATGTTCGATAGCAAGGTGGACGCGCCCGCCGACGAAGCCATCACCGCAGAAGGCCAGGCCCGCTGGTATGGTAGCAGCGTTGAGCGCGTCAGCGTCGGTCTTCGCGGATGGCAGGGCGTAGCGCCAGCGCGTGATGTCAGTGAAGCAAGGCGCGGGCAGATCCTCGTCGATCAGAGAGGCAACGCGCCGCGCAACGTCGCGATAGATGTCGGCATCGGGCATGTGCCAATACTGCTCGCTGTAGCCAGGTGCCATCTGCGCAATGAGCAGCCCTGCGTCCGCCGGGGCGCGTTCAGGGGCCTTTTCATGTTCCCAGGCCAGCCAGGAGATCGCGTGTGCCCTGTCGCTATTGACGAGCGCGTAATAGGGACGCGTCACAGGCCGGGGCCGGTAGCCAAGCGAGACCGAGAGCAGAGGGTTATAGCGCGCTGCGGACAACTGCGCGCCGATTGCAGCTTGCAGCGCGCCCTCCATATGGCTCGTTTTGACAAGTTCAAGCGCCTGCGGTACGGGTATGGCGATGAGCAGGCGTTGGCAGTCCCCAACCATATTTCCAGCGGCGTTGAAGAGTTGCCAGCCGGGGCCGCCTTGCTGCAAGCGAGCGATGGCAGTCCCGCGGCGGATATCGAGACCTGCGGCCATGCGTTCGGCGAGCGCGCCGAGGCCGCTGCGGTAGCACCATTTCGGCTCCGCGTTTTGCTCAGGATCGCCCTCCTGAATACGCCCCGCACCATCGAAGATCCAGACGGGCTTGTCGATATCGATGAGGTCGGGGACCAGAAACCGCTCGGTGATAAAGGCGACGCTGGCCGGGCTGCCTCGCTTGATGTACTGCGCGCCATGATCGTAGATGAAGCCGTCGCGTTTGCGCGTGGTGGCGCGGCCCCCTGGCGCGCGGTCCTGCTCGAAGACGACGACGTTATGTCCGGCATCGCGCAGGGTATGGGCGGCGGCCAGCCCGCTGCAACCCGCGCCGATGATCGCAATGTTCATTGGCACCATTTCTCAAATAACTTTGGCTCTGAACAACCGAATTAGCAAGCATCATTCCGCAGTCCATCAGAAATCTGCCCCGCACGGTGCCCTTTCCAAGAGTACATCCCTTAAATTGCGCTTCCTATTTAGTATTACATGGGAAGGATGCCATATCGACCCTTATTCTATCACAGGTGGTAGGACTGTGGAGGAGATTTGCGATAGAATGTATATATCCAAAGTATGTTGTATCAGAAATATGGATAAGGAAGCTTAGAACGGGGTAGTCTTGTCCTCCCTCGCATGAAGAGATGTTACTGCTACTGCCTTCGCCCGTCATAGGTCTCATCAGGGTTCCTTTTGAGAACCGAAAAAAGAAGTTGAGAGTAAGAAACGATGATCCTATGGCCGAGTCTACTTCATGGTTGGTCAACCTTTTATAGTGGCTTCAAGTTGAAGCACTATCTGTATCGGTAACATATAATAACGGTATGCCTGCATTTAAAACTGATACCAGCTTTTTGGAAAAAATCTCAATTGGCGCTATTGCCACTCAACGAGTATTTGCTGATCTAAATGATGCCGGACATCAGCCCATAGAGCTAGAGCGAGGCTCCAGGAGCTTTAAAATCTGGCGTAGCATTAAGATCAAGAGAATTAGAGTACCTGATATTCTGTGCATAAGGTGTGGCACGCGCGTTGAATCAAGGGGTAAAACAAAGTTCGAAGTCTCAATGTCACACTCCTTTGCGGAACCGGAAAGAGCCTGGAATAGTGGGCTATACGATCAAGACTATGTAGCCCTGGTTGGTGTTCATAAGTGCGGTGAAGCTCCCATTGATTGGGAAGCTGACAAAAACGTTTCTTATGTTCAGGTAAGAGAGATGGATGAAAGGTTTAGAGAAGGGCTAGTTAAGGGAACCACACCGAAAGGAGCACAAGAGGGCTTTGAGAGCAGACTTATCTGGCCTTCAACGATTGCCTCATATGAGGGGATCGTGTTTGCAGTGAATGGTACATCTATTCAAATTAAACGAGTTTCAGATGGTCGCATCGTATCGTATCGGTTGGGATCTGGGATAAAACCTCGCGTAAAAGAAGGAGAGCGGGTAGTTCAGAATCAAATCATTGCCTCTGTTATTACACCTCACAGGTCGTTCAAATGTGATCATATAGTGGCCGAAGATTACTTCTTAGGTCGCTTAGGTAGTGCTTCGGTGAGTGAACGCTATGCTGCGACTAAAGCACTTCGATTTCTTCCACCGAGCGAACGTATATTGGAGGTTCTTACACAGAAACTCAACGACACTGATGAGCATATTTATGTACGCCTGGAGGCGGCAGCAACTCTGGCGCGTGCCGATAGAGTTGATGGCTGGGACTTTATTCGGCAGTGTCTGCAAGACGCCTATGCAACGCACAGATTAGAGGCGGTTATTATTCTAGCTGAACTAGACAAGCCGACTTCGATTAACTTGCTTCAATCAGTCCTGAACGACCCCATGCAAAATGCAGAAGTACGGGCAGGCGCTGCATGGTCTCTTGGTGAGCTTGGAGAACCATCAAGTATTGAATCCTTAGTGAGCGCCTTTGGTGAATTAGAAGAAGTTATTCGAGTCGAAGCAGCAAGAGCACTCACGCGATTTGCACCTATCTACTCTAAAGACCTTATACATCGTCTCGGTTCCGCCAACGTGACATTACGGCCTGGCATTGCCTGGGCACTGAGTAGAAGAGGGAACTTTACTATAAATGACTTGCTTGAATCTCGCAAAGACGAAGATTCGCGACAATGGATCTCTTATATTCTAGGCATGCATGATAGTAAAGAATTTATAGATGAACTTGAGGCACTAAAAGTCCGGGACCGAGAGATATACTTTGCAGCAACAGTACTCTGGAAGATTGTTTCGAGCTGGGTATATGATTTAAAGGAGTACGGTTAATGCTAAGCAAACCGCTTTATATGACTAACAAAGGTAAGGCATATTGTGGCGATGCTAATAAGCTAATGTGCGAACTGCAAGATGAGTCGGTAGATTTAGTTATTACTTCCCCCCCTTTTGCGCTACAACGCCAGAAAGCCTATGGGAACGAAGATCAAGCTGCTTATGTGGATTGGTTGCTATCTTTCACACCGGAAATTAAACGTATCTTGAAGCCTACAGGTAGTTTTGTGCTTGACTTAGGAGGTGCATACCAGAGAGGCATACCGGTTCGATCTATTTATCAGTATCGTGTTTTAGTGAGAATGTGTGACGAGTTGGGGTGGTATTTAGCCGAAGAGTTTTTCTGGTACAACTCATCAAAATTGCCCTCTCCTATTGAATGGGTCAATAAACGTAAGATTCGCGCTAAAGATTCAGTAAACACTCTCTGGTGGTTTAGCAAAAGCACTTCACCCAAAGCTAATATCTCCAATGTATTAGTACCGTACTCTGATCGCATGGCTAAATTACTCAGCAATAAGAGCAGGTATTATGAACCTGCTCTCCGTCCTTCTGGTCATGATATTAGTGAGGGATTTAATAAAGATAACGGCGGCGCAATTCCCTCCAACTTACTGCAAATCCCTAATACGGAGAGCAATTCCCAATATCTAAGATTTTGTAAATTAGTAGGCGCTACAGGACATCCCGCACGTTTCCCGAGTAAATTGCCGGAGTTCTTTATCAAGTTTCTTACAGATGAGGACGATCTGGTACTTGATATTTTCGCTGGCTCCAACACAACTGGGGCGGTTGCTGAGGAGCTTAATCGTCGCTGGCTCGCTTTTGACTTAGATCAAAGCTATCTTGCCGCCTCAGCATTACGCTTTGTAAGAGAATCGGAAGCTAGAGAAGTTTATAACAAATTAAGTACTCCCGGGGTTAGCCAGGTTGATATCTCAGACCGGATGCTAGAACTGTTCTTAGAAAAACCGAATCTTTTTAGTAGTCTGGTGCCACAAAACACTAGAACACTTTAAGGGCACTCTTACACTTGTAGAGAAGCAGCAACCACTCTCCCAGGAGTTTAAAGAAAAACAAAAGTACCAGGGAGCGGAACCGAGGCGGGATATCCGGATGGCGCTCCCGAAGGTACAGGAAGTCATCTACCAGCCGAGCGAAGGCGCGTTTGGAAGTGCTCTTTCCACAGGTATGAGCGGGCGAGCATCTCTTCGGCGCTCTTCATCGAAAATTCGGTCACGCTGCCGCCCATGATATGCGCAACCTCCCTGATGCGCTGCTCCGGGCGCAGTTCGTTCACGAGCGTAATGGTGCGATCATCGAGGATCTGCTTGTTGACGCTGTAGTGAGTATCGGCGAAGGCGGCGATCTGCGGCAGGTGCGTGACGCAAATGACCTGGTGATTGCGCGTGAGTTGCCAGAGCTTCTCGCCCACGATCTGGCCGCTGCGCCCGCTGATACCAGCATCGATCTCATCAAAGATGAGGGTGGGCGTGGCATCAGCATCAGCGAGGATGGTTTTGAGCGCGAGCATGAGGCGCGAAGTCTCGCCGCCGGAAGCAATCTTCGTGAGCGGCTTGAAGGGTTCGCCGGGGTTGGGCGCGATGAGAAACTGCACGCGGTCAATGCCCGTCAGGTCGCAGGCGTAATACTGTTCGGGCTGGCCGTTGACGCTGGCGGGAACGCCCTGCTCATCGGGAACCTGCACAATCTCGACCAGGAAGCGGGCGCGGCGCATATTGAGATCGTTGAGCTGCTCTTCCATCGCCGTTGCGAGGCGCTGCGCGGCCTGGCAGCGCCGTTCTGAGAGCTGCTGTGCCAGCGCGCCGATCTCACGCCGCAGCACGCTATCCTGCTGCTGCAATTTCGCGATCAGTTCATCACGGTTGACGATGGTATCGAGTTCGGCGCGGTCAGCCTCGGCACGCTTGAGAATTTCTTCGATGGTCGCGCCATACTTGCGCCTGAGCCTGGCGATCAGGTCAAGGCGCTCTTCGATCTCGGCCAGGCGCTGCGGATCATCCTCGATATCGGCCTCGTAGCTGCTGATAGCCGTCGCGACTTCTTCAAGTTGAAAGATAGCCTCCGTGAGTGCGTCCGCTTGCTCCTGCATAGCGCTGTCGAGGCGCGACAGTTCGCTCAGACCGCGCTGCGCCTGTCGCAACTGATCGAGAGCGGGCTTGAAATCATCGTCGCCAAATTCGGTGCCCTTGATTGCGCCATGAACGAGCGAACACAGTTCGCGCAGGCGTTCGGCGTTGTTGAGCACCCTGCGCTCGGCCTCAAGCTCCTCGATCTCGCCGGGGTGCAGATCGGCCCTGTCGATCTCCTCGACCTCGAAACGCAGGAAGTCGGCGCGCCGCTCCTGTTCGAGGGCGTTTTGCTGGAGGGATTGCAGAGTTTTGCGGGCATTGCGCCACTCGGCCACTTTCGCGGCCAGCGCTTCACGCAGGGGCAGCAGTTCGGCATAGCGATCCAGAAAATTGATATGCTGCTCCGGGCGCAGCAGGCTCATATGCTCGCTCTGACCATGAATATCGACCAGCCAGCTCGCGACCTGCTGGAGCACCTGCTGCGCGACGGCACGCCCATTGATGCGCGAAACGGTGCGGCCAGAGCGGAAAATATCGCGCGAAAGGATGAGCTGGTCATCTTCCGGGGTGATATCGTACTCGTGGAGCAGGGTAGCAAGGGCAACGCGGGCATCGGCGCTGGTCGCGTCGGCGTGCGTGGCCTGCGCATGATTGTTCTCCTCGCCCCTGTCGAACATATCGAGCAGCGTAGCGGCGCTGCCGTTCGCGGCGTATTCCGGCGTTTCAAGATGCTGCCATTCTTCGCTCACCGGCGGCAGGGCCTCGATGGAGAAGATGCCTTCGATGGTCGCGCGCTCGCAGCCAGCACGAACGAACTCCGCGCCAATCTTGCCGCCCAGCAGAGCGCCAACCGCATCAATAATGATGGATTTTCCGGCGCCCGTCTCGCCTGTAAAGACATTGAACAGGCGGTTAAGGCGTAAATGCAGATGGTCAATGATGGCAAAATCTTTGATGCTTAACTCAAGTAACATTGTGACTTGCGCTGTCTGACTATGAGTTCTCTTTTCTCAGCTTCTCTTTGATGATCTGGTAAAAGTAGGTTGGCGGCCTGCGCCGCAGGAACCTGGTCACATATGGACTCTTATGTACGGTGATGATGGCTCCGTCCTTGATCTCGCGATTCATCTGTCCATCGGCGGAGAAGACACCGTTCTGGGATCCGGTAAAGATCTGAAACTTTACCCTTGCTTGCGGATGCAAAATTAACGAACGGTCAAAGGCAAGATGGGGCGCGATGGGCGTCAGGACGCTGCTCTCTACCAGGGGATGCAGCAGCGGACCACCCACGGCCATATTGTAGGCGGTTGAGCCGGTAGCCGTGGAGAGGATCATGCCGTCGGCGTAGCTGGTATTATAGTAGTAGTCATCCACCCAGACATGCACCTGTACGCCGCGCGGCCACGTCCCGCGCGCAATCACGATATCATTGAGCGCCGTAAACTCCTCGCTCTTGCCATCCTGTTGCAGGACGGCGCGCAGCATCGCCCGCTTATCGATCCAGACCGAATCATCGCCGTTGAGATAGTAGGCAAGCTCATCCACAAGATGCTCGTCCGGCTCAAGCTCGGTCAGGAAGCCGACGCGCCCGAAATTAATACCCACGATGGGAAGATCGATGCAGGAGCAGAGGCGCGCGGCATGCACAATAGTGCCATCTCCTCCCAGAACAAGCGCGAGGGCGCAATCCTCAAGTGAGGGATCGGCGCACTCCTGCCCTTCGCCACGAATATCGATGACACGCACATCATAGCCCCTGCGCCGCAACGCGGGCGCGAGTTGAGCGGCAAATTCGGACGTGTCTTCTTTGCGTCCCTGATAGAATATCGCTATTGTCTTCACGGGCTGCTCCGGGTGCGCACACTAAGCCCATTCACGAAGAACAGGGAAGGGCACCTACCTCCATCGATTCGCTCCCAATCCACAGGGAAAGGCGTTTTTTCGCCCAACAGGCAAACAAGGGCGAACACAACGTGCCGCCCTGGCATTTCTTGCCACGGTAATAGTACTCCATCCAGGGGTGATTGTCAACTCTCAGAGAGCATCTGATGCAGTTTCTCTTCAGCCAGCCAGAGCGCATCCTGCCTGGAATGCACACGTCCTTCCGCCTGCGCTTCGGCGATATACTCCAACAACTGTCCGACGCGCGGCCCCGGCTCAATATTGAGGCGGTGCATCAACTCGTCGGGCTGGATGAGTCGCGGCGGCAGGATGCGCTCACGCTCGCGAATATAGCGCGTGAAAAGAAGGCGCGCGGTAGCCAGGTGGCGCGGCCAGTGGACGGTGAGCGGCTCCGGGCCGCGCATCCCCAGGTAATCGGCGAGAGCCATGAGCGCGACACTGAGGCCAGCAGGCCCCAGATCGACAAAGTAGCGCCTGATCGCACGCTCGGTAACAGCGGTCTGAGCGAGCTGGCCGGGGCGCATGTGATGGGCAACGATCTGCTGCACGAGGCGGCGATCCTGCGTGCTGGCGCTCAGCCGCTGCATGATCGCCTGGGCCAGCGGCACGCCGGCCTGCGGGTGATTATAAAAATGAATGCTGCCATCCTCATCTACCGTATGAGTAACGGGTTTGCCGATGTCGTGCAGCAGCGCGGCCAGCTTCACCGGCGCCGAGGTGAGCGCCGCAAACTGGAAAATGCCCTGCGCCTGCGCCTCATAGAGCAGCGTATGGATGGCGACCAGATCGCTCTCCTCACTTTCCAGGGGCGAGCGCGCGACCTCCGCCGGCTCCTGCTGGAACAGAGCGGACAGGCGTTCGAGCGCGGCGACGCTTTCAAGGGAATGCTCGAAGACATCCCAGTGGTGCAGTTCCGGCTGGCGCATGCCGCGCGCGGGAATGAGTTCGGGAATGAGCGTAGTCAGCAGGCCGTGCTGATCGAGGAAGCGCAGTCGCTCCGTGGCGCCTGCGGGACGCAGGATGGCGTAGAGTTCGTCATGGATGCGCTGCGGTGCCGCCTTCATCAACAAGGGAGCATCGCGTGTGAGCAACTGCGCGGTTCGATCTTCAAGGCTGAGCTGATAGCGCATCATGAAACGCACAGCGCGCAGCATGCGCAGCGGATCGGCCTGGAACGCTCTCTCGCTGGCGACGCGCAGGCGCCGCTCTCGCAGATCGTTCGCACCGTGCAAAGGATCGATGAGCGCGAAGGGCACGCCGGCAGTAAAGTGCCGCGCCACGCTGGCAAGCTCTACGGCGATGGCGTTGATGGTGAAGTCGCGCAGGCGCAGGTCCGCCTCGATGCTCTCTCCCTGCTGTGGTGAGATATCGAGAATCGTCTCCACTCCCTCGTGCCTGACGACGACGCGGCTGGCTTTCTCATGCATGCGTGCGTAGTAGCCGCCGAGTTTGTTCGCAAGCTGGCGCGCCAGCCCGGGCGCATCGCCATCAGTGACGATATCCCAATCCACACAGGGTTCGTTGAGCAGGAGGTCGCGAACAGAGCCGCCGACAAGATAAGCGGAGCAGTGATGGTCGCTGAAGTGCCGGGCGGCGCGCTCTAAAAGTTGCAGGGTCTGGGCGTCAGGTTGGTACTCTTCTCTCTTCATGCCAGCTGGCTATGCTCTCCTCAATAGGTTACACATGCTCTGTTCTATCATAGCATCTTTATTCAACAGGCTGGTAGAACGCAGGAAGAGAGAAAAGATCATATGCATTCACCCTACAAATATTCCTCCAGCGGCTCATCAAAATCGATACCGCTGTAGATCTCTTCGATAGGAATGCGCACATCCACGCTCGCCAGCTCAACCTCCTGCCCCTCTTCATAAAACACATGATCCCACTCGCAGCTATCTTCCTCGCGGCGTCGGAAGATCTCGACATGCGGCGCGAACTGATCGATAAGCACGATCTCCTGGATCGTTGGGCATGCCTGGTACGCCCTGAGCTTGTCATTGCGGTCTTTTTTCTCGGTGGATGGCGAGAGCACTTCCACGACAACGCGCGGGGAGCGGATCATCTTGCTGTCGCGCCTCCGGTCAGCGACATCGCAGGTAATGGTTACATCCGGGAAAAAGTAGGCGGTCTCCGAGACCTGGACGCGCATATCTGAACCCTGTACAGAGCAGGGACCGGACAGAAATTGTTGTTTAAGCGCGAAGCGCGTATTAAACGCAATATCACTATGAGCTTTTGTGCCGCCAGACATCAGGCGCACTTTGCCATCCTGGTATTCGTACTTCGCGTCGGGGAAGGTGTAGTCGAGCGCGAAGTATTCGCGGACGCTCATACGCTCGCCGGTGCGGGGCTGCGTTCGTTGTGGATCGATGGTCATTCTGTATCCTCCCTTAGCCATGTTACGCATATCAACGACAGCATTTATTATAGCGCATTTCTGGCATTCTGGGATCGTTTTTTCGAGAGTATCATCGTCGCTCTCAGAGGGCATCCGATCCGCAGCGTTCCCGCTCTCTTTTGCCGGGCGTTGGTGCGGCTTCGCCGCATCAGGGATCCAGTCTGTGATGGGAGAAAATGCGCTGCGCGCATTTTCTCCCATCACAGACTGGATCCGGCAAGCGCCGCGGGCGCGACCACACGACGGTGCCGGCGATCAGACATACTTCAGACCCGGCATAATCCCCCCACCCAAAAATGAGATGCGGAGACGTATACGGTTTGCAAGGAATGCGTCGATCTTATATTTGAGACACGCTAGCGAAGGTGGGCAAACCTTCTTCCCAGGAAATGCAAACTCGCTGCCTGAGAAGCGGTCTCAGTCTATCAAAGAGAGGAGACGCAACCTGTGGCACTCTACATGATTCAATTCGCCTACACGCCAGAAGCGTGGGCAGCGCTGACGAAGCAGCCGCAAGATCGCAGCCCCCTGATCAGACAAATGGCGGAAAGGATGGGAGGCCGGCTGGTGGGCCTGTACTACTGTTTTGGAGAGTATGATGGTATCGTACTCTTCGAGGCTCCCGACGACATCACGGCCGCGGCATCGAGTCTTGCCTCTACCAGCGCCGGGCACATCAAGGCTATCAGGACGACCAGGCTCTATAGCGTCGCGGAGATGATGGAGGCGATGCGCAAAGCTGGCAGCGCCCCTATTTCTCCACCCAGGGGATAGACCGGCCATCCCGGCATCGACATTCAGGCGCCGGTATGGCTGGCCTCCGCCAGCCCCGCATCGACGTTCGTGGGCTGGACGGTCTCCACCCCGGCATCAAGCGCGAGGGACTGCTGGACCACCTCCGGCTGCTCCCTCCGCAGCCGGGCCACCGCACGACGCACTCCCTCGGCCAGATCAATCCGCGGCTGCCACCCCAGCACGCGCCGCGCTTTGCTGTTATCCAGAATCGTATCCACAGTCGCCAGCGGACTTGAGAGGTAGAGCGGCTCTATCTCGCTCTTCATGCAGCCCGCGAGCAGCGCATAAAGCTGCCTCAGCGAACTGCCCTGCCCTGAACTGATATGCATGGTCTGGTTCTCGCCACCATGCAATGCGCAAAGGTTGGCACGTACCACGTCGTCGATAAATATATGATCGTGTATCTCATCGGGGGAGCCGCAAATAACGGGGCGCCGCCGCTCGGCCAGCGCGCGGATGAAGTGGCTGAGCGGATGATGCAGATGAGCAGGCTCCAGACCGGCTGGCTCACCATACACCTCGGCATAGCGCAGAATGGTGTGCTTGAGCCGGTAGTGCTGCGTATAGTAGCGCACGTACCATTCGCCCGCGGCCTTGCTGATAGCGCAGGGAGTGAGCGGGGCAAGCGGCGTCTCCTCCACGATAGGAAATCGCGCAGCCTCTATCTGCCCATACAGCCCGTGACCGTCAGAAGCGAAGATAAATTTATCAATGCCGGCGCTCACGCAGCACTCCAGAACATGAAGCAGTCCGCGAATATGGAGGTCAGCTACGGTTAACGATGGCGTCATGGGAAAATCGCAATGCTGCTGCGTCACATGATAGCTGACGATGCCGGGGCGCTCATGCCGCAAGATATCGCGCAGCCGCTCGTCGCGGATATCTATGTGATAAAAACGCGCGCGCGGATCGATTGCCTGGCGCGAGCTACATAAAAGACTATCGATAACGATAACATCATGCCCCTCATCCAGAAACGCTTGAGTAAGATGCGCCCCGATAAAACCGGCTCCCCCGGCAATAGCTATTTTCATGGCATACTGGCCCTCTTCCAGATGGTGTCATCAAGTGATGGAAATGAACCTGGAGGTTCTCCCAACTCCTCATCTGTTTCCAGTGTAGCCCCCTGATATGCTATTGCATGCGAATATCTCTATCTATCTCTATCTGGCGAAGGGGCAGGCCGCCAGACAGACAGGGGCAGACCGCCAGGGGCCAACCGCCAGACAGACAGGGGCAATATGGAATATAGAGGCTGGAATACAGGGGTAAAGGTGGAAAACAGGGGCACAGGGAGGCCAGACAGGAAACATGGTCCGACAGGGAGAGGAAAGACAGGGGCAGACCGCCAGGGGCCAACCGCCAGACAGACAGGGGCAGACCGCCAGGGGCCAACCGCCAGACAGACAGGGGCAAGCCCTGTCTCTACATTTCTTCCAACCACCTGTAGAGACAGGGCTTGCCCCTGTCTCTCCTCTTCCCCTGTCTCTCCTCTTCCCCATCTGGCGGCTTGCCCCTGTCTGGCCTCCATGTGCCCCGGTTTGCCAGCGCCTGAGATTGTTGCTCTCAGGATCAAGCCTGTGGAACCCCTCCGCTGAGCAAAGTATCGAGTGTTGTCTTTTTTATGCGGTATGCCTGCCGCTTACCCCTGTGGGGAAGGGTAATGGCTTCCAGCGCCCCGCTCTTGATCCAGCGGCGTACTGTGGTATCATCCACGCGCAGGCGGCGTGCAACTTCGCGAACGGTCAACAGTTCTTCTCTTGCTTCTTCTGCCATGATACTATCTCCTGCACTCTCACGGTGCCTGGTTGTAATGACGTTACTCAGGAGACATAACGTCCCCCTGTCGATTAAGAATGGGAACAGCATCCTTGCAGGGCCTGACAGGATACACTGACTGAACGTGTTCGACTGGCTGCAAGTGCTGGAATCCACCATGCGACCCGGTTGCTGCTCTCATGGCATGTACGTATCACTCTTGTTCTGGTGACGCGAACCGAGAACAATTACAACACTGCCTGCCAGCTAACTATACTATACATCTCGACACAAACACAGTAAAATACAGCAGTAACAATCCGCACCCGCAGGAGGGGCACTGCGCCCTGCTCAGCGCCGCAGGCACCGAGCAGGTGTAAATAGTGGCTGCGTGGGGCGGACCGCGCCCCACGCAGCCAATACTCACGGATAGGAGACCGGCGGCAAAGGGACATGAAGAGTGATGTGGTAGATTAAGATTCTACTGGCTGCATGGAAAGGGGAGTCTTTTGCTCCGAAGCAAGCGCGATGGAACAAAATATAGAGGTTCGTTCGACGATTTCCGCTTTCGCGCCCTGCAAATAGAAAGGATAGATATGTCCACCAATACGAACAAACGCAAAAAACTGGTGCTGATCGATGGGCATGCCATCATCCATCGCGCCTTTCACGCTGTGCCGGATGACCTCTCCACCAGCACGGGCGAGCCTGTAAACGCGACCTTCGGATTTACTTCGATGCTGATGAAGGCCCTGCTGGAAGAGCGGCCCGACTATATCGCCGTGACTTTTGACCGCCCGACGCCGACGTTTCGCCACGAACGGTATGAGCAATACAAGGCGCACCGTCCTACGCTGCCCGATAACATCAGGCCGCAGTTCGGGCGCATCCGCGAGGTCGTGCGCGCCTTCGGCATCCAGATCTATGAAAAAGATGGCTACGAGGCCGACGATATTCTGGGAACGCTTTCGGTCCAGGCAACGCAGCAGGGCGTTGATACGGTGATCTATACCGGCGACATGGATACCCTGCAACTGGTCAACGAGCATGTGCGGGTCAAGGTTGCCAAGCGCGGGATCACGGAGGTGACTGAATACGACGAGGCGGAGATAGAGGCGCGCTACGGCTTTCCACCCGACAAACTGCCGGACTTCAAGGGTCTGGTGGGCGATAAATCCGATAACATTCCAGGCGTGCCGGGGATCGGTGAGAAGACGGCGAGCCGGCTGCTGGCCGAGTACGGTGATCTGGAGGGTGTGCTGGCGCACGCCGGCGATCTGAAACCCAGGGAGCAGAAACTGCTGCAAGAAAATGCGGAGCAGGCTCGCGAGAGCAAATTTCTGGCGACGATTGTGCGGGATGCGCCCGTGCAGCTCGACCTGGAAGCCTGCCGCCTGACGCACGTCAATGGCGATACGGTGGTGGCGCTCTTCCGCCAGCTTGAGTTCCGCTCGCAGGTCGAGCGTGCGTTCGCCCTCTTCCGCCAGCTGGGCATCAACGTCGTTACCAATGAGACCGCACCGGAAAAAGAGAGCGAGGAAGCGGAGCCGGCGGCTCCTGCGACAGAGGAAATGGCGGCGGAAGAGGAGACGCTGCGCTTTGCCCCTCCGGTGGGCATGGTGCCGATAGTGACGCCACCACCGCCACCCGATGACACGGGCAGGGTGAACCCGCTGCCATGGGAGCCACAGGCGCAGGGATCCGCCGCCGTGGGAAAGGGCGCTCACAGCGCCGTCGCTGAGAAGGCATCGGGCGAGTCGGATGTTGACGCGCCTGCTACCGAGGAGCCGACACAGCTCAGCCTCTTCGAGACGGCGGAGCCTCATACGGGGGTCGTGCATCGCCTGCACCTGCCAGGACCGGCGAGCATGAGCGCTCCCCTGTACCTCGAAGACGAGACGAACGCCGGCACGAATACCATGATTATCGATAGCGAAGAGGCGCTGCGCGTACTCGTCAGAAGCCTTTCCAGCGCGGGCGGCTTCGCCTTCGATACCGAGACCACCTCCGAAGATCCGCTGCACGCCGAACTCGTGGGCATCTCCTGCTCGATGGCGGCAGGAGAGGCGTACTATATACCCGTCGGACATATTGAGGGCGTGGACGGGCAGGAGCCTGGCCCGCAGTTGCCCCTGCCCTATGTACTGGAGAAGCTGCGTCCGGTCCTGGAAGACAGAACGATTCGCAAGTACATGCATAACGCGAAGTACGACATGGCCGTGCTGGAGCGCTACGGCATCACGCTGCGCGGGCTGGGCTTCGATACCATGCTCGGCGCCTACCTGATAGAGCCGGGCCGGCGCGGATTGGGACTCAAAGAACAGGTCTTCCAGCGGCTCGGCCCCGTGATGACACCCATCAGCGAATTGATTGGCAGCGGCAGCAAAATGATCAGCATGGCGCGTGTGCCGGTACGCAAAGCCGCGGACTACGCCGGAGCCGACGCCGATATGACCTTGCGCCTGATTGCTCCGATCATGGCCGAACTGCGCCAGAACAACCTGCTGGACCTCTATAATCGGATCGAGCTTCCACTCATACCCGTCCTGATGCAGATGGAGGCGTATGGCGTCGCGCTGGATGCGGATTTCCTGCGCACCTTCGGCGAGCAGCTTGATGAGCAATTGCACCGGCTCGAACATGCGATTTATGATTCCGTCGGCGGCATCCGCTTCAATATCAATTCGACGAAGCAGTTGGGCGATATCCTCTTCACGCAATTGAAGTTGCCCGCTGGCAGAAAGACGAAAACCGGCTATTCGGTCAACGCCGATGTGATCGAGAGCCTTCAGGGCAAGCATCCGATCATCGATCACCTGCTGGCCTATCGCCAGCTCAGCAAGCTCAAATCAACCTATGTGGACGGCCTGCTCGCGTTGATGGATACCAGTACCGGGCGTATCCACACATCCTTCAACCAGACCGTGGCCTCCAGCGGACGCCTCTCGTCGAGCAATCCCAACCTCCAGAACATCCCGGTACGCACGGAACTGGGGCGCCAGATCCGCCGCGCCTTTATCGCGGATCCAAGCTACACGCTGCTGACAGCCGACTATTCACAGATCGAGCTGCGCATCCTGGCGCATATCACCGGCGAGGCGCGCCTGGTCGAAGCTTTCAGCAAGGACGAGGACATTCATACCATCACAGCCTCCTCGCTCTTCAACGTGCCGGTTGAACAGGTGACGCGCGACCAGCGCCGCCTGGCAAAAACCGTGGTCTATGCCGTGCTCTACGGCCAATCGGCCTTCGGCCTCTCGCAAGTCACCGGCATGAGCAACGCCGATGCCGCCAGCTTTATCAAGCGCTATCATGAAACCTTCCCGCTGGTCAAGGTCTACGTCGATAAAACGCTGCACCAGGCGCGCACGCAGGGCTACACCAATACCTATTATGGGCGCAAACGTTTCTTCCCCGAAATGCGCTCACTATCGCATAACGAGCGCCAGGCTCTTGAACGTGAGGCGATCAACATGCCCATCCAGGGGACGAATGCTGACCTGATCAAAATGGCGATGATCCGCATCGATCACGCTCTGCGGCAGCAGCGCATGAAGACGCGCATGATCTTGCAGGTGCACGACGAACTCGTCTTTGAGGTCCCCGTTGAGGAGCTTGAGCGCGCCAGACGGCTCATCAAACGCGAGATGGAGGGCGTCGAGAAGCTGCGTGTACCGATCAAAGTAGAGATGAAGGTTGGCCGCAACTGGTACGCAGCGGAGCCGATGGAATCATGATTTCAAGCTGGTGGCTCTTTGCCGACGTTGGCTGGCAGATGTAACGTGGTATAATGGAGGGAGTAATGCCGCCTAAGATCAGGCAGTTGAAGGCTGATTTACGCAAAGCAGGCGCTTATCAGGTATCGCGGGAGGGAAGCCATACGAAACGGAAACACCCTCTTGTCCCAACCGTCACGCTGATTCTTTCCGGTCATGATGGTGATAATGCGAAACCATAGCAGAAAAAAGCTGTACGTGACTTGCTCCGCGAAATTGCAGCCAGACAGGAGCCTGAGCTATGAATGAGCAATCTCTGCACTATTCAATGCTTATTGAGTGGTCGGAAGAAGACCAGGCATATCTGGTGACGCTGCCAGAATGGGCAGAGCGCGTGCTTATGCCTGTAGCGCATGGCAGCACTTACAGTGAGGCTGTTCAGCAGGGGATGGAAGTGCTCGAAATGCTCGTGAAGAGCGCGCAACGAGAAGGCGAGCCGCTTCCTGTTCCGAAAGTGCATGCCGCAGCATAGCCGCTTGCTAAAGGGCCTGGACATACGGTTATATACGTATGTCCAGTTTTTTTAAAGGAGCTTATTTTGCAGCTATCCAATCTCATCAACAATCTACCACCTTATCATTTCGCCGATGCTAAAAAGAAGATTGCTGACCGGCAGGCGGCGGGCGTCGATGTCATCAGCCTCTCGATGGGCGATCCCGACCTGCCAGCGCCGGAGCCTGTCGTCGAGCGGCTCTGCGCGGCGATGCACGATCCAGAGAATCACCGCTATCCCGAATATCGCGGCATGCGCGCCTTCCATGAGGCCATCGCCGCCTGGTTCGAGCGACGCTTTGGCGTGCGGCTGACGCCCGAACGCGATATCCTGCCGCTGCTCGGCTCGAAGGAGGGCCTGGTCTACGCCGCGTCATCGGTGCTCAACGCCGGCGATGTCGCGCTGGTTCCCGATCCGTATTACCCGGTCTATCTCACCGCGAGCACCAGCGTTGGCGCGCAGCCCTATATGCTGCCGCTGCTCGAACAGAACGGCTACCTGCCCGATCTGGAGAGCATTCCGCCCGGCGTGCTGGCGAAGACGCGCGTACTCTGGCTCAACTACCCCAACAATCCCACCGCCGCCTGCGCTGATCGCGACTTTTTCGAGCGCGCCGTTGCCTTTGCCCGGCGCCACAATATCGTGATTATCCACGATATGGCCTACGCCGAAGTCTACTTCGACGATTTCCGGCCACCGAGCATCCTCGAGATACCGGGCGCCAGCGAGGTCGCCGTAGAACTGCACTCGCTGAGCAAGACCTATAACATGGCCGGCTTCCGCCTGGGCATGATCGTCGGCAACGCCGAGCTGGTGGACGCGGTGGGACGCCTGAAAAGTAACATCGACAGCGGCATCTTCCGCCCGCTGCAATACGCGGCAATTGA
>DATGLE010000197.1:0-25705 GCA_035294325.1 Ktedonobacteraceae bacterium
CGCTCACCGCGCCTCTACACATTCTGTTCCCGACTATGATCGTCATGATTCATCGCCGGGCGCTCCAGCCCTTGCAGAGCAACACGCTGCAAGATACGCGACACCTCATCGATTGAGAGACGCCCGCCGGGGCGATACCAGCGATACACCCAGCTACTGACGCCCATGATCGCGAAGGTAGCGACGGCTGGATCGAGCGCGTAAAAGGAGCCGTCCTCAACGCCTGCCTGGTAGATGGCCGCTACCGCGCGGACAATCTGGCGCTCTTTGTCGGTAGCTGCCCGCGCATGCTCCGCCGTCAGGTGGCTTTTCTCGTTGAAATAGACGCTGAAGAGCGCCGGGTGCTCGGCGATCATGTGTACCTGCCGGTCAATGAAGGCGCGCATCTTTTCCGATGGGGAGAGCGCACTGTGCAGTATCTCCTCCACCGCTGCCAGCGCCATATCCAGCGTCTGCATAAAAATGCGAAAGAGCACATCCTGCTTATCGGCGACATAGTAGTAGAGCGCGGCCTTCGTGAAGTCAAGCTCATCGGCCACATCCTGCAAGGTCATGCCCTGAAAACCTTTTTCCCGTATCAGCCGGGCGGATGTACTCAGAATCTGCTGCGTGCGCAGCCGGCGTTGTTCGAGATGTTTTCTCCTGGCGATCTCTGTCCTCCTCCACGCTTACGATTGTGCGGATTGGCGCAGGTCACGCACGCGTTTAGCCTTGAATTCCGTGGGCGGGAGTGTCCCCTGGATCAGCACCTCTACAACGGGCCGCAACTCGCAGTGTGAACGCACCTCCCGTTCGACCAGCGCCGCGATTTCGTCATGGCGCTCCGCAGGAACCTCGGGCGCAACTTCTACCTGAATAGTCAACACATCGAGATCGTGTTCCCGCGTGAGCACGATGGCGAACTCCTGGCCGAGCATGGGCAGGCCGCGCAGGATATCTTCAATACTGGAGGGGAAGAGCGTCACGCCGCGCACGTTGAGCATATCATCGGCGCGTCCCAGCATCCCGCCAACAGCCCGCGAATGTGTGCGCCCACATACGCATGGCTCGTGTGTCAGCGTGGTATAGTCGCCGACCAGAAAGCGCAGTTGTGGCGACGCTTCGGAGCACAGATTGGTCACGACGGTCAACCCGCGCTGTCCATCGGGCAGCGCCTGCATGTTCTCATCGACAACTTCCCAGATCTGGAGATCATCCATAAAATGAGTGCTGACCGGTCCCTCTTTGCGGGCAGCCACGGCGGCGCAGGTATAGCCACCGGCTGCGGGCGCGGCCTCGGTGCAGCCATAGAACTCGTGCAGTTCGGCCTGCCACGTCTCCTCCAGGCGCCGACGCGTGGCGGGAATACTGTAGCCAGGCTCGCCGGCACAAAACAGGTAGCGAATGGAGCTGGCCGCCGGGTCAAAGCCCAGCTTGCGCATGACCGTGGCAAGATAGAGGGCATAGGAGGGCGTACAGGCAAGGATCGTAGGTCGGTAGCGCTCGATGAAGCGCGCACGTGCACTGGAATCCAGCCCGCCGGCGGTGACAATGGGGATACCCATCAGGTTGAAGGCGTAATGCACGCCCCAGAGCCAGACATGCGGACCATAGCCAAAGGCGATCAGCGCACTATCGCGGCCAGGACGAAAACCCATCGCCCACATCGCGCGCGCATCGGCCCAGGCCCAGATCTCGCGATCAAACTGGCTGTAGCGAAAGGAGCGCGGCTGAGCCGTCGTACCAGAACTGGAGAAGATCTGCCAGCCGCGTTTCACCCACAACTCATCATCCAGCGCCGTGTAGGTGCCCCATGGACTATACTCGGCGAGGTCCTGCGCCATCTCCTGCTTTGTCGTCACAGGGATCAGGCGTAAATCATCCACCGAGCGGATATCGCCGGGCGCGAGACCGATGCGGTCAAACTTGCGCCGATAAAAAGGAATGCACTCGTAGGCATACTGTACCGCGATGCGCAGTTTATCGCTTTGAATGGCGCGCAGTTCGTCCCGCGAAATTGTTTCCAGGCGCGAACACCAGAACTGCCCGCCCTCTGGCTGCTGCGGGGCAAGCTGATATTGCTGGATCATTGCCAGCCATGCGGCGCGAATATCGCTCATGAGCATCCCCTCTGAAATAACTGTCATCCTGAGCGGCATGAGCCGCCGCCCCGGTGCATCGTCGAACATGCCGCGTAACGATAACAACGCCGGGATGGGGTAGGGACGCCGCGCCGCCCCCGGTTTACAAAATGCTCACCTGTTTGCGGCGCAAGTCCGCCCCGATACCCCAACGATATTTACCATCGGTAGAAATACCCGGATGGCGGAGCATTCCTCCAGCAACCCGGCATTGCCATCAATTGTCGGCCCCCGTTTTTGGCCGGCACCGGACTTGCGCCGCAGCCATCCCGGCGGGGAAGACACCCGGGAGCGGCGCGGCGTCCCTACATCGCCCCGGCATGCTCCTGGTTGTCCGGCGCTGTTCAATGGGGGCCCGGCACTGGACTTGCGCCGCAGCCATCCCGGCGGGGAAGACGCCCGGAGGCGGCGCGGCGTCCCTACATCGCCCCGGCATTCCATCAGATATCCGGCATTGCCAATCTTGATGGGCACCCTCCATCTACCCATAAGATGACATACCAGATATTTACCTTCCGGTTAGTAAAAGAATAACTCGCAAGGCCGTCATTGTCAATTGCCCGATTTTCTCATTCACGGCGAAAATGGCCGCTAATGGTATTGACAACCACCGATATATTCGGTATACTCGGTTCGTAAGCGTTTACGTGAGCGTTATCGTGAACGATTACACATTATTTTCCCGCCGGCGCGCTGTTGGCGGCAGGCCGGCTGAGAAGGTTTGTTATGGCCGAGAAGCTGACGATTCTAGACATCGCACGCCTGGCCGGTGTCTCTACGGCCACCGTCTCACGCGTGCTCAACGAGAAGCCGGATGTCGACCCGGAGACTCGCGAGCGCATCCAGCGCATTATGGACGAGCACAACTATGTGCCCAATGCTGCTGCCTCGGGCCTGGCTGGCAGGCGCAGCTACATGCTCGGCGCCCTGGTGCCTTCTCTGGCCTGGCCGCTTCTCCCGGAGTTGATGCGCGGCATCGGCGAAGTTGTAGGCAATACCGTGTATGACCTTATTCTGTACAGCATCGCCGACGCGAATCACGAGAAGGATCTCAGCGATATCATCAACCGTATCATGGGGACCCGGTTGACGGCTGGCCTCCTTGCCGTCTATCCGGGTCCGTCGGCGAAGCACCTGGCAAAGCTGCACTCGCGCAACTTTGCCGTCGTGCTGATCGACGACCAGTGGACACCGCCGGAGGGCATCCCCTGGATTACTGTCGATAACCGTGGGGGCGCGTATGAGGCCACGCGCCATCTGATTCGCCTGGGGCACCGCCGCATCGCCCATATTCAAGGCCCGCTCAAGTACCAGGTGTCGCATAACCGCTACGCAGGCTATTGTGATGCGCTCGCGGAGGCCGGCATCGCGCTCGATCCCGCCCTGGTACTCGAAGGCGACTTTACGCCCCCCAGCGGACGCCTCTGCGCCAACGCCTTCTTTGACCTGCCCGCCGAAAAACGCCCCACGGCCATTTTCGCTGGCAGCGATTGGATGGCCTATGGCGTCATCGCGGCGGCGCGGCAGCGCGGCCTGCGCGTACCCGAGGATATCGCGGTAGTCGGCTTCGACGATAACCTCACGTCCGCTCACATGGAGCCGGCGTTAACGACTGTCCGGCAGCCATTTTACGACATGGGCTGTCGCGCAGCCGGCATGCTGCTAGCCCTGGTTGACGCGGCCCGTTCCGCAGCAAAGGGAGCGAACCATAATGGTCGTGTCCCGGGCGCATCCCTACCCATGTCCCTTGAATCGTTGCGTATCAACATGCCAACCAGCCTGATCGTGCGAGCATCCTGCGGCGCCCCATCTGACGCCCGGACTGCCGTTGAATAAGAAGGAGGTGAGCGCTGCCCCTTGTTCTATCTTTTCGGCTCTCTCCCTGGACAATCCGATAGTCGCGGGATGTAATCATCACAACCTATCAATACTGTAGCCCGCGCGTCTTTCCCTGGTTTTGTTGAGATAACGATAATCTCAGCATTGTAAGCTGTGTTGTATCGTCGTCTGGTTGTCTTTTTGTCCTTTTTACAGGATCTGTTTGTTACAGAGTCAATTGGAAGCGAGAGGCTTCTCAAGGTGTATGGATCGTCGAACGATTCGTTTTCCAGCGTCAGGAGGTAACATATGTCTTCCTATCTCGCATCCTCACGGCGGCGCTACGCGGTAGCGTTGTTCTCGCTGGTGATGGTGCTGGGCATGGTGCTGGCCGCCTGTGGAGGTGGCTCCAGTACCAGTCAGACAACGCAAAATAGCAGTGGAGCAAAGACCTTGCATGTGCTCCCGGCTCCCGGCCAGCCCGTCGTCGATCTCTTCAACCCCTACTTTGACGCCAACCACGGTGGAGAATGGGGCGCGGCGGGCCTGATGTACGAGCAACTCTGGTTCATCAATGGACTGACGGGCCAGTCCCAGCCCTGGCTGGCGAGCAGCTATCAATTCTCCAACAACAATATGCAGTTGACGTTCAATCTCCGCCAGGGCGTGAAATGGAGCGACGGCCAGCCATTCACGAGCAAGGATGTCGTCTTCACCTTCAATCTGCTCAAGCAGAACCCCGCACTTGACATCAATGGAGTAGCGCCATTTTACAAGAGCGTCTCCGCCCCTGATGACAATACGGTGGTCTTCACGCTCACCCAGCCCAACACCACCGCGCTCTACTACATCGGCAACCAGGTGCGCATCGTTCCAGAACACGTCTGGTCTACCATCAGCGGCGACCCGGCCAAGTATGCCAACGACAAGAATCCTGTTGTCATCGGCCCCTACAAGCTCCAGAGCTGGAACAGCAACATTGTCACTTACGTTGTCAACCCCGATTACTGGGGCACCAAGCCGCAGGTACCGGAGATCCAGGTGGTCTCGATCAAGGACAACACCACGGCGATTACCGACATGATCTCGGGCAAGCTCGACTGGATGGGCGTTGCCTGGAATCCCGACCTGGATGCGCAGTTCACGCAGAAGGACCCGCAGCACAACCATACCTTCTTCCCGGCGAGCAACGTGGTCATGCTCTACCTGAACCTGCAAAAGTCGCCCTTCAATAACGTGCTGGTCCGCAAAGCCATCAGCACGGCGATCAACCGCGACCAGTTGCCCCAGGGCGTGGCTGCCTATGCCAAAGCCGCCACTCCTACGGGCATCGTCACCCCGACCTTCAATGATTGGATCGCGCCCCAGTACCAGAACATGAAGTTCCAGTACAGTGTGCAGCAGGCTCAGAGCTATCTGGAGCAGGCCGGCTTCAAGAAGGGCAGCGACGGCTTCTATCGCGACGCCAGTGGCAAAGAACTGACCGTGCCGGTGAACGTCGTTACCGGCTGGAGCGACTGGGACCAGGATGTACAATTCATCGTCAACGATCTGAAGGCTGCGGGCATCAACGCTTCGGTGAATTCGATGTCTCAGACTTCTTTCGTCAACGCGATCACTACCGGCAACTACAGCGCTTCGATCTGCTGGACCAACGCTGGCCCTTCTCCGTACTACGGTCTACAAGCGGTGCTGGAAAGCGCGTACTCAGCCAAACCCGGGCAGACGGTCTCTGGCACGAACTTCGAGCGCTGGGACGCCTCGACCAGCAACGGTCTCTCGGCTCTGACCGATAAGTACATCGAGCAGTATCAGCAGACTCTCGATCCCAATGCGCAGAAGCAGGCCATCCAGGGTCTTGAGAAGGTCATGGTGGAGCAACTCCCCGCTATCCCGTTGACCGTTAACGTCAACTGGGATGAGTACTCCACGAAGAACTATGTGGGCTGGCCTTCGACTGACAATCCATATGATTTCGGCTCGCCCTTCCAGGTGCCCGATTTCGAGAACGTCATCCTGCATCTGAAAGCGGCCTGATCGTAGCGATTCTTATGTCTGTCTATCCTGCTTCTCTATTGAGGTGTGTCTGATGCCAGACAGCGAGGCTCCGCAGCCCGGGTCCTCGCTCGGCTTCGCGGCACCTGAGATGGAAGTGGTAGTGTGGGACAGGCGCGCCGCGCCTGTCCCACACTACCACTTCCAAAGGCGAGCGCCGCAGGCGCGAGCAAGCGATGGCCTCAGAAGCGAGGAATGGGAAAGGCAGATCTCAATAAAGGAGGGAGGGAAGTATGCGCTTTCTTTTGCGGCGTACAGGCTTCTACCTGATAGCATTCTGGGCAGCCATCACCCTCAATTTCATCATTCCGCGCCTGATGCCGGGTGATCCTGCCGACGCCTATATTGCGAAGCTCCAGGGCCAGGCGCTCTCGCGCGCCCAACTCGCAGCTATCAGGGCGGAGTTCGGAGTGAACCCTGATATACCCCTGTGGCAGCAATACTTCAATTATCTGAGTGGCATGCTGCATGGGAATATGGGCATTGCGACCTCGCAGTTTCCCACGCCGGTCCTCACCATCCTGCAAGAGAGCCTGCCCTGGACGATAGGGCTGGTGGGCGTCGCTGTCATCCTGAGCTTTTTGATTGGCACCCTGATCGGTATGGTGACTGCCTGGAGGCGCGGTTCCTGGTACGATACCGCCCTGCCGCCCATCCTGACCTTTCTCTCCGCGGCTCCCTACTTCTGGATGGCCCTGGGGCTGGTCTATGTGTTTGCTGTGGGCCTCTCCTGGTTTCCTACCGATAGCGGCTACGATGTATTCAGCGTGACGCCCGGCTGGAACGCAGATTTCATCGCCAGCGTCGTGCAGCATGCCATTTTGCCCGTCGCCACGCTGGTCATTGGCTCGCTGGCCGGCTGGGTGCTGACCATGCGCAACACCATGATCACCACGCTCACCGAAGACTATGTGCTCATGGCCGAGGCCAAAGGTCTCTCTGAACGACGGGTGATGTTCAATTACGCCGCCCGCAACGCCATCCTGCCCAGCATCACCAGCTTTTCGATCTCCCTGGGCCTGGTGGTCAGCGGCTCCCTGCTCACAGAGATTGTTTTCAACTATCCTGGCATCGGCTTCGCCCTGTATAAAGGGGTGCAAGGAAACGATTACGCGCTGATTGAGGGCTGTTTCCTGGTGATCGCTGTGGCGGTGCTGCTGGCAAACTTCCTCTCGGAGTTGCTCTACGCGCTGCTGGATCCCCGGGTGCGGCAGGGGAGGAGCTAAACGATGCACGCCACCAGTTTCACCGATCAACATATTGAGTCGTCCACGCTTATGAATCGAGCGAAGGAACGTGGCAGGGGCATCATGAGGGTCATCCTCTCTAACCCTAAAATCGCCGTCGGGGTGGGCAGCGTGGTCTTTTTCGTGCTGCTTTCGACTGTAGGCACGCTGCTGATCCCCTACCCCCCGGACGCTACCGTGGTGCGTGGCTCCCTGCCACCGTCCGCGGCGCATCCACTGGGCACGACGGGATTGGGCCAGGATATTCTGGCGCAGATCGCCTACGGCACGCGCATCTCTCTCACTACCGGCCTGATCGCCGCCGCCGGCTCGACCGCTTTGCAGATCATCTTCGGGCTGTCGGCCGCCTACTTCGGCGGCCTGGTGGATGAACTGCTTACGCTGGTTATCAATGTGTTCCTGGTTCTGCCGGGCCTGCCCCTGGCGATTGTGCTGGCCTCGCTGGCAAATACTGGATCGAGCCGAAGCGAGTTTGTGCTGGCAGTGATCCTGCTGTTTACCTCCTGGAGCTATGGGGCGCGCGTCCTGCGGGCGCAGACGCTCTCGTTGAAGGAGCGCGAGTTCGTGACCGCCGCGCGGGCCACCGGGGAGACGGCGCTACGCGTCATCTTCATGGAAATCCTGCCCAACGAGATCGCGCTGGTGGCCTCGACCTTCATCGGCACCTTTGTCTACGCGGTAGGCGCTCAGGTGGGTCTGGATTTTCTGGGGCTGGGGGACGTATCGCACGCCAGCTGGGGCGAGTTACTCTTCTGGGCGCAGAGTAACGGGGCGCTCATTGTTGGCAAATGGTGGCAATTTGTGCCGGCGGGCCTGTGCGTCGCCATCCTGTGCGCCGGGTTAACCTTTATCAATTTCGGGATCGACGAGCTGGCGAATCCCCGCCTGCGCTCCGAGCGTCCGCTGCGCAAGCTTATGGCTTCACACAAGAAACTGCTTCCCCCAAAGAAAGAGAATGACAAAGTTCTCGTGTAGCACCGTAGTAGATCAGGAGTCTTAATGAGCATTACTGAAGATATCTCATACCAACCAGAGCCAGACAGCGATACACTGCTGGATCCGGCGCCCGGCGCTTTTCCCCCCGATTTCCTCTGGGGGGCAGCGACCTCAGCCTATCAAATAGAGGGTGCGGTGCATGAAGACGGGCGCGCCCTTTCAGTGTGGGATCGCTTCGCCGCCGTGCCCGGGGCTACCTATCAGGGGCAGACTGGCGCGATTGCGGTAGACCACTACCACCGTATGGAAGAAGATGTGGCGCTGATGGCCGAACTGAATCTCTCCGCCTATCGCTTCTCGCTCTCCTGGCCGCGTATCCTTCCCGAAGGACGGGGCACGGTCAATGAACGCGGCCTCGATTTTTATGACCGCCTGGTCGACGCACTGCTGGCGCGCGGCATCCGTCCCCTCGCCACGCTCTACCACTGGGATCTGCCCGTGGCCTTGCAGGATCGCGGCGGCTGGCTCACCCGCGATACCGCTTTCGCCTTCGCCGACTATGCCGAAGTGGTGGCCCGCCGCCTCGGAGATCGTGTTCACGGGTGGATCACGCAGAACGAGCCCTGGTGTACCGCCTACCTGGGCTATGCCCTGGGCATTCATGCCCCCGGCCTGCACGACAAACAGCTTGCTGTGAACGTCGGCCATCATGTTCTGCTCTCGCACGGGTTAGCCGTCCCGCGCCTGCGCGCTCATCTGCCGCCCACAGCACAGGTCGGCATCTCCATCGACTTCTATCCCATCTACGCCGCAGACCAGCGCCCGGAAACGCTGCTGGCGGCCCGCCGCGCCGACACCTTCCGCAACCGCTGGTTCCTCGATCCAGTCTTTCGCGGGCGCTACCCGGAGGGCCTTTTCAGTGATATGCAGGTGGCTCCTCCACCGGCGCATGCCGACGATTTCTCCATCATCTCCACACCTATCGATTTCCTGGGCGTCAACTACTACTCGCGTATGCTCGTGCGAGCACGCTCAGATGGCGAGGCCGCAGGGGAAAACGGCACGCCCACAGAGAGTTTCGAAGCCATAGAGAGCATACCCGGCTCCTCCTACACGGCGATGGGCTGGGAGATCTTCCCCGATGGCCTGGCTAACATTCTGGCACGTATCCATCGTGAGTACGCGCCGAAAGCGCTGATAATTACCGAGAGCGGCGCCGCTTTCAATGACTACCTCGACAGCGATGGCAGTATCCATGACCAGCAGCGCATCGACTACCTGCGGCGCCACATTCAAAGCGTCGCGCAGGTCGTCCGCCAGGGGGTGCCCGTCAAGGGCTACTTCGTCTGGTCGCTGCTCGACAACTTCGAGTGGGCCGAGGGCTATCGTAAGCGCTTCGGCCTGATCTACGTCGATTACCCCACGCAGCGGCGCATCATCAAAGATAGTGGCCGCTGGTACGCCTCCTTTGTTGCCTCCCAACGCAACAGCGAATAGTAACAACTATCAAGCCTGGTGATTGTGGAAAGATGAAGAAAGCTGAGGCAGGACGCCGCGCACACGCGGCGTCCTGCCTCAGCTTTCTTCATCTCCAATGTGATATACTGCATTTGACACAGCCCGTAGCTTCTTCGTTCCTGAACTGATCTCTCCAGAGAGGATCACTATGCAGACGACATACCATCCCCGGCCCTCCTTTCCGACCCGATTACAAACCCTGCGCGCGGCCTGCCCTCTCCTCAACACGGCTATCTATCTGGCGAACTGCTCCCAGGGACCTCTTGCAACACCGGTCCATATGGCAATAGAAACGTTTCTGGACCAATGGGCTAATCTGGGAATGCACTGGGATGCCTGGGTTGAGGAGGTCGAGCGCGCCCGCGCGACCTTCGCAGCCCTGATCGGCGCTGCTCCCGCTGAGATCGCAGTGGG
Source organism: Ktedonobacteraceae bacterium (assembly GCA_035294325.1). Taxonomy (GTDB): domain Bacteria; phylum Chloroflexota; class Ktedonobacteria; order Ktedonobacterales; family Ktedonobacteraceae; genus DATGLE01. Next base: position 10,109 of record DATGLE010000197.1, read on the forward strand.
CAGTTCTGTCTCTCAGCTTGTCTCCTCGCTTGCCAGCGCGCTGCATATCGCACCGCATATCAAGCGGCGGCGTGTGGTCACGAGCACTATTGAGTTCCCCGGCGTGGCGCATGCCTGGCTGGCGCTGCGCCATGAGGGCTGGCTGGTGGATGTGCTGGCTGCCGATGAAGAGGGGATGGTGAGCGGCGAGCGCTTCGCCGCAGCCGCCGATGATACGACGGCGCTGGTCTCCGTGCCGCATGTCTGCTATGCACATGGCGCCATGACCGACCTGTCGCCAGTAGTGAAAGCGGCGCACGAGCAGGGCGCGCTGGTCTTTGTGGATGCCTATCAATCCATCGGTACGGTGCCTATCGATGTGAAGGCCAGCGGCATCGATTTCCTGGCCGCCGGGACGCTCAAGTATCTGCTCGGAACGGCGGGACTCGCCTTCCTCTATGTCAATCCGGCGCTCATCGAGCGTCTTGAGCCGGCGATGACAGGCTGGTTCGGACGGCGGCAGCCCTTCGCCTTCGATCCCACCCTGCTCGATTATGCAGGAACGGCGGCGCGCTTCGATCTGGGGACGCCGCCGATTATCAACGCCTACGCGGCGCGTGCCGGCATGCAACTGGTGCTGGATGCCGGCATCGACGGGATCCGCGCGCAGGTTGAACGTCTCTCGACGCTGGCTTACGACCTGGCGGCGCGGCTCGATCTGCGTGTGATCGGCCCCCGGCAGGCGTCACAGAAGGGTGCGACGACAGCCATTGATACCGGCTCGCCTGAACGCGCCCACCAGTTGGAAAACGAACTGCGCCAGCACTCGATCATCGCGTCGGCGCGCGGGCGCGGAATTCGCCTGGCGCCGCACGGCTTTACTTATGAGGAAGAATTACAGCAGGCGCTGCACACGGTGGCCCGCCTGCTTCATCATGAAGTTTAACAACCATCACCCGGAAATACGGGGCAATGTCATCCTTAGCTATATGTCATCCTGAGCGGAGCGGAGCGCAGCGAAGGAGCCGCATGATGGGGAATCAGATCCTTCGCTGCGCTCCGCTCAGGTTGACATTGCCGGTCCTGGTCGTTAAATCTGATAAGGAGGTTTACCCATGCGTATCATCGATCTATCACAGTATTACTCGAACGACATGCCCATCTATCCGGGCCTGGCACGCCCTAAATTTCATGATTTTGCTCGCTTCGAGGTCGATGGCTATGGTATGTCCGAGTATCACTTCATCAACCATACCGGCACGCACATCGACGCTCCTTCACATCATTCCAGCGGGCCAACGCTCGACGATATCCCGCTGGAGCGTCTGGTAACGGACGCGGTTGTGCTGGATTTCTCGCAGCACGCGCCCGGCACCTTCACGCGCGCCGAACTTGAGCCGCATATGGATCGCATTCGCCCCGGCGACTTTGTGCTGATTTACTCGAACAATGCTCGCAACTGGGGCACCGACCAGTACTGGACCGGGTGGTGCTATCCCGATGCCGGGGCAACGCAGGCGCTCATCGAGCGCGACATCTCAGGCATTGGCTTCGATGGTCCCTCCGCCGATGCCGTCGATTCGACAACCTTCCCGCTGCATAAGATCTGGCTGACTGCCGGGCGGCTCATTATAGAGAATATGACCAATCTCGATCAACTACCGGAGCGCTGCCTGCTGGTGGTCGCTCCCATGAAAGTGCGCGCGGCCAATGGCGCGCCGGCCCGTATCTTTGCTCTTATTTCTTAGCACATAAGGAGGGTGAATGGGCATCATCCTTTTGTGTATTCTTCGACGCGCTCGCGTGACCATGCGCCGCTGGCGATCACGACGCGATACGCAAGCGCCAACGCCTGGCCTGGTTGCAGAGTGTAGTACTCGTCGAACATAAATGAGCAACTGACGCAGGCATACGGATCGCTGCGCACGAACCATTTGTTGGGATAGCGGGGGTTTTGGGGCTGATCGATGAAGATGAGCGTGGATTGCGCTCCGTTGCCATCGTGCCAGCCGCTAAAGGCCAGCCACGGCGACTGCCTGCCCATCATTTCCGGCCCCTCCAGATCACCGGCACCGAGGATCTGGCCGTGCAGAAAAGAGCGCGGCCCGCGCCAGAACAGCCCGCCATAGCCGGCCTTCGGCCTGCCCTCCGTAGTGGGTGAGCCGAAGACGAGCGCCCGCCCCGCGCTATTGACCAGGCGAAACGCGAGATCCAGGCGCCAGTAGCCAGCCTCGGCGTTAATCTCGCCGACGGCGATGCGGCGCTCCTCGTCGATCCACAAGGCTCCATCGTGCGTCATCCATTGCAGCCGCTCGACACACCTCACATCGTCGGCGCAGGCGATCTCCTGCCAGTCTGTATGCTGGATGCGCCCGATATTATCAAGCTGTCGATAGCCAGCTTCGCGGGTATAGCTCGGCCCACCCCAGAAGTTCTCCCCTGAAAGATAGGCCATTGTCATTGAGAGGCCGGTGTGCCAGGGATGATCGTGGGGACGAAACAGGCTCACCTTATTTCCGGCCAGGGTGCGCAGTGGATGGAAGTAGGGCCTGGGCGATTCGCTGGCCGGCGTTCCGGGCACGTAGACATAAGTAAATAGTGGCTGATCCTGATAGCGCAGTTCAATAGAATCATGCAGCGTATGGATCAATGTGCACTTCATCAGAGTAAATCCTTCACAAGAAACTGTTCTACAGCCTGCTGGCGAGGCCGGACGCCAATGCCGGGCTGATTGCAGAGATGCACGGCTCCGTCGAACTCTATCTCGCTCTTGCCCGGGTAGAGCACGGACTCGTCGACGAACTGGCTGCCATTAAGAGCTGCCGGTCCGCAGCAGCCAGAGGCCAGCGCTAACTGGCAGGCCGCAAGTTTCGTCAAAAAGCCATCGGTGAGGCCACTCACGAGCAGGGGCAGGCCCGCCGAGGCCGCGACGGCAATCTGTTGCAGCGAGGGCCAGAGTCCGCCGCTGCGCGTGACCTTGACTACAAGATAGTCCACCAGGCCCTCGGCGGCATAATGGAAAAAGTCGGCGGGGCTGACGCTGGCCTCGTCTATCGCCAGAGGCAGCGGGCATTGCTGGCGCAGCCGCCGCATGAGATGCATCTGATCCGCAGGAAACGGCTGCTCCAGGACGCTGACGCCTGCATCAGCGAGGCCCCGAGCGATGGCCGGCGCCTCGTGTGGCCGCAAGCCCTGGTTGGCATCCGCCCACACGAAGGCATCGGGACCGGCAGCCAGTCGGACTGCCCGGGCTACGGCGACATCGGATGCTGAAGAGACGGCGACTTTGAAATTAAAATGGCGGAAGCCCTTCGCCCTTGCCGCATCGACCTCGCGCCACGCACCCTCCGCCGTATGCTCGGCCAGCGTATAGCTCAGCGCAACAGTCTTGCTCGCACTGCTTCCGCCCAGGAAGGCCCGTAAAGGCAGACCAGCGCTGCGCGCGCACAGGTCATGCACGGCCATATCGACTGCCGCCTTCGCAATCGGAAATCCGGTGCTGGGGCCGCGACCAATGACGCTGTGCATGCGCCGGTGCAGTCCCCGCCGGTCCATAATCTCCTGACCGAGAACGGCGGGGGCCAGGTAGTTGCGAATAGTCGTCGTGACCGCTTCCAGCGTCTCATACGACCATTGCGGCATCGGACGCCCTTCGCCCCAGCCCGTTTCTCCTTCGCTGTCGGTCATCTTCACAAGCACAAAGGGAGCCGTCTCGCCGGCCTGGCCCGCGCTTCCCGATGCGAAGCGAAAGGTGCCGGTGATCGGCAAACGAACAGGGAAAACTTCGATCTTTTCAATGGTTCTCATCACTTTCCTCATCCCTATGATACTGCTCGCGCCTGCGGCGTTCGCCTTTTGTATGAGGTGTTGAGGGAACATGCGCTAAGCGCATGTTCCCTCAACACCTCATATCCCCTTATGCAGCGAAGCCATTTGCACGCCCGGTATAGTAAGTGTTGTGCCAAATTGCGCGCAGCGCAGTTTGGCACAACACTTACTATACCTCTTGCGCGGCTCCTCCGCGCGAGTGCCCGGATACATGATAGTAGAAAGGATCGCCTTCAACGATTGAACCCCGCTGCACGACGCTCCCGCTTGCAGCGGACTTGTAGATGCCCGTAATCAACTCGAAGGTAGGGCGTACATCGGGCGTGCCAGATAAAGGTCGAACATGGCGGTCCAGGCTGTCCAGCAGATAGGCAAGCTGCGTTGCATGCGAGGCAGGCTGATCCCCGGCAGATTCGCGCCAGAGTGCCGCCACAGAGGCATCCTGCATCGATGACGGCTGCGAAAAACGCCAGTTAGCATTGGTATAACTATAGAGCGCCGTCAATTCGACAGACGCCTTCTGAAAGTCGAAGCGCAGATAGGTCTCCTCGCGCGGAGAGAGCACACTATTCACAATACTGCCCAGCGCACCGTTCTTGAAGCGCAGCACGGCAAGTGAAACATCCTCTACTTCTATCGCGCGGTCAAGCGTCGCGGTCATAGCGCTCACCTCTTCCCAGTCACCCAGCAGCCACACGAAAAGATCCATGGCGTGAATGCCGTGCCCCATTGTCGGCCCTCCGCCCTCGGTTGACCACTTGCCGCGCCACGGCACCTGGTAGTACGCGTGGTCGCGATACCACGTCGTCTGACAGAGGCCGACCAGAGGCCGCCCGAACGCCTCTATTTGAATCAGCCGCTTGAGATGCTGCGCTCCCGAGCCGAAGCGCCACTGGAAGACGCTGCTGCAATATCTGCCCGTGCGCTGCTCGATGGCAGCGATGTGGTCAAGCTGCGCGAGCGAGGTGCAGAGAGGCTTTTCGCACAATACGTGGGCACCAGCTTCCAGCGAGCGAACAACCAGATCGTAGTGGCTGTCCGGCGGCGTGGCGATATGGACGAGATCGGGCCGCTCCCGCTCCAGCATCTCCCCCGCATCCGTGTAACTGCGCGGAATGCCGTATTTCGCGCTGAAAGCTTCAACTCTCTCGCGCAGAACATCTACCGCCGCTACCACCTCGGCCCGCCCCTTCATCTCATCGAGCGCGCGCATATGGTAGTTCGCGATAGCGCCGGTGCCAACGATGGCGACGCGGTAGCGCGTCATAAACGATGCTCCTTTCCACACTTCAAGCGGGATGGTTAAGGGCAGCCTCCCTTAACCGGGGGCACGGGGGGTGTCCCCCGAAAAAATATATTCTATTTTTGTGCGCGCTGGCTGCGCCAGCGCGCACAAAAAACACTATCCTCTGAGTGCGCCAGAGGTCGTCAGGCCCGAGACCAGATAGCGTTCTGCCAGGAGATAGAAGATGATAGCGGGAATCATGCATAGAGTGATGTAGGCCATGATAGCGGCCCAGTCGGTCAAATGCTCCGTCTGGAATTGCATGATGCCCAGGGGCAGTGTCCACGTCGACTGATCGCCGAGCGTCAGCAGTGGCAGGAGGAAGTTATTCCAGCTCGCCACCATGGTGAGCATCGCGATCACCGCCAGCGCCGGGCGTGCCAGCGGCAGCAGCACATGCCAGAAGAAATCAACCGGCGTGCCGCCATCGATATAGGTGGCATCCTCCAGTTCACGCGGGATGGCCCAGAAGAAGTTGCGCAGGATCAGCACTGTGGCCGGCACTCCGAAGGCGACCTGCGTTAGAATAACTCCTTGCAGCGTGTTGAGCAGACCGAGGCCGCGCAGCATGATATACAGGGGGAGGATAGCCATCGCAAATGGGAACAGGAAGCCGATGAGCAAAAAGTTAAAAACCATCTGCCGGCCAGGGAAATCCATACGCGCAAAGACAAAGGCCGCCGGGCAAGAAATCGCCAGCAGCAGGACGACCGTCGCCACCGTCACCACTAAACTGTTCCAGAACGACAGCCAGAAAACGGGCTGCGTCACAATACCGGCGAAGTTCTCGAAATGCCAGGGATTCGGCAGCGCGAAAGGCGCGCTGTTCAGGTCGGCATTCGTCCTGAATCCGCCAAGAATAGCCACCAGCATCGGCACCAGTACAAAGATTGCCACCGCAACGCAAATAATATAGCGGGGGATCAGCGGGACCGATTTCTGGATGATGCGGCGCTGTGCGAAGCGCCGTTGTTGTACGAGTGCGTACATAGCTCTCTCCCTCTACTCTTATTATGCTTCTTGCATGGCGATGCTGCTAGCCACATCCCTTTGCATAGCGAAACGCTGATACATCAGCGCGAACACAAAGCAAGTCAGGAACATAACTACGCCAATAGCACTGCCGTAGCCCATCGCAAACGCGTTGATGCCGTAGGTGATCAGGTAGGTAGCAAAGACCTCGCTGGCATGGATCGGGCCGCCATGAGTCATCACATAGATTATGTCGAAGATTTGCAGCGATCCGAGCACCGAGAGTAAAATGCTGAGGCGGATGGTTGTGCCCAGCAGCGGGATGGTGATATAACGCGTCACCTGGAGTCCTGTTGCACCATCGACACGCGCAGCCTCGACGATCTCGTCGGGGACGTTCTGGATCGCGGCTGTATAGAGCACCACGTAGAGGCCGAAGTATTTCCAGACGATCACCACAAAGATGCAGATAAGCGTTATCCTGGGATCGGCCAGCCAGAGTCCCCCCTGAAAGTGTGGGTTCAGAGCCTGCAAGATCGCGTCGAGCAGCCCACCGTCTGGCCGGTAAATGAACTGCCAGATCACGCCGGCAATGACTTCCGAGATGACAAACGGCATAAAGAAAATGGCGCGGAAGATCATACCGCCGGGCAACTTCTTGCCGATGACCAGCGATACCAGCAAGGCGAAGGGAAGCTCAATGCACAGGGAGAGCGCAACAATCAACAGATTGTGGGCAAAGGTTTCCAGGAATACAGGGTTGCTGAAAGCAAGCAGGTAGTTATGCAACCCGACGAAATTCACCAGCGGCTCCAGGCCATCCCAGCGAAAGAGACTGTAGTAGGCGGCCTGTATGATGGGCACGACAACCAGCACAGTATATAAGATGACGCTGGGCAGCAGGAAGAGCAGTATTATGCTCGCCCGCCTGATTCTGCTGCGTGCAGGGCTGGCGGGGGGCCGCTCAGACTTGACTTCCGTCTCTGTGGCAGAAGGAGAGATCAACTGCATAGGGATGATCCTTTCAGCTTTGTTATAAGGCATCAACCAGTGTGGGAAGCGAAGGACCGCATTCCCACACTGGTTTTCAGCTTCCGCGCCTAACTGCCCTGCAACGCCGTAGCTGCCGCCGCCTGCACCTGCTGAGCCACCGCCTGCGGAGTGGTCGTGCCGGCGTACAGGGCCTGCGTACCATCCAGCACAGCGTTCGCTATAGCCGGCGGGAAGTACTGGTCGTAGTAGAGCTGGAAGTAGGGGGCATGGGCCACCATATTCTGTACATCCCGAAGCAAGGGATTGGTGAGGGCATCGGAAGCGCCTTTGACCACAGGCGTCAGATACCCGGCTTTGCCAAAAGCGCGCTGAACCTGGACGCTGGTGAAGAATTTCAAGAAGTCAACGGCCTCCTGGGGAGCATTTTTGCCGACGGCGTACCCACCGCCGCCGCCAAAGACATCGTTAGGGTTGCCAGCGCCGCCCTCGACCATGGGGAAGGGGAAGAAGCCAAGATTGAGTGTCTTCCCTTTAGGCACCTGGCCCTCGTCGGCCGCTGGCGCCCACTGCCCCATCAATTCCATCGCAGCCTTGCCGGTCCCCATCGCCGTGATCTCATCGTTATAGACTGCCCCCAGAAACCCTTTCTGGAAGGGTTTGAGCGCGATCAGTTCTTGCAGGCGCTGGCCCGCCTCAACAAAAGGCTGGCTGGCAAAACCGGCGCCTTGCTGCGTAGCTGCCGCGTCAAAACCGGCCTTGCCGCCGATACGGGTAGCCAGATAGGCCCACCAGTAATGGCCCGGCCATTTATCGCCTTCGCCCAGCGCGATAGGGGTAATGCCCGCGCTCTTCAATTGCTGCACCACCTGCAAAAACTGGCTCCAGGTGGTCGGCAACTGGGTAATGTTCGCCTTGGCGAAGAGATCCTTGTTGTAGTAGAAAGCAATGCCGCCCATATCCCAGGGCACGCCCCAATTGTGACCGTTCTGAGCGTAGACGTTGAGCGCCGACTGGCTGAACGAATCACCCCAGCCGCCCTGTAGATCCGGGGTGAGATCCTTCACCAGCCCGGCCTTCGCGTAATTGAAAAGGATACCGCCGCCCCAGCTATGGAAGATATCGGGTGGCTGCCCCGCCTGCATCACGGTGGCGAGCTTCTGCTTGAATGCCTGGTTTTCGATAATCGTCGTTTTAATGGTGACGTTGGGATGCGCCTTCATATACTGTTTGGCGACGTTCTGCCAGTCGGCATTTTGCTTGGCTTGGCCATCAAGGAACCACCAGTTGATCGTCACCTTCTGATTGCCCGTTGTAGAGCCGGTACTGGTATTTCCACAGGCCGAAATAGCCAGGGGCGAGGCCAGGACAAGACCTCCCATAGAGGCAAGGAATTCGCGTCGTTTCATCAGGTTGCCGCTCCTTTCAAATTATGATAGCCAGGAGTAGCCCGTCCTCGGGCAAGGGAACAACCATTGTATGCTGTCAGTGCTTACGGTGCCGCCCTTCACTGCAAGGAGGCACCATTATGACGATACGACCATACGATAGGATGAGTAGATGAGAAAAGGCGAAGAGATCCCTCCTTTCGTGCTTAACTGGAGTGCTCATCTCGCGGAGCCTGACATGACTCGCGCAGGATCAGTTCGGTAGGCAGTTCGATACGCTCTACTTCGGCTGTGGGTTCGGCAATATAATGCAAGAGGAGCCTGGCGGCGCTGCGCCCCATCTCCTCCAGAGGTTGGCGCACGGTTGTTAATGCGGGATGGACGTGTGCGGCCTGGGGGATGTCATCGAAGCCGACAATGGAGAGATCTTCGGGGAGACGCCATCCCCGCTCTCTGGCAGCCTCCATTACGCCAAAGGCCATCATATCGTTCGAGGCGAAAATGGCCGTCGGGGGCTGCGGCAAACTCAGGAGCTGCTGCGCGCACTGATAGCCCTGCGGCTGCATGAAATCCCCCTCACGCACCAGAGCGGGATCGAAGGGGATGCCGTGATCCTTGAGCGCCGCCTTATAAGCATCCAGACGCTCACGAGCACAGCCAAACTCCATGTTGCCGGTAATAAATCCGATGCGGCGGTGCCCCAGGGAAAGCAGATATTTCATCGCGTCATAAGAGCCGCGAAAATTGGTGGCCGAGATCGCGGGGGCGTTCTGCCCATCGCTGAGATAATCGATGAGTACGTGAGGGAAGCGGCGCTGGCGCAGCGTATCCAGGTACGCGGAGGCGTTGCGGGGCAAGATCAACAGCAGGCCATCGGCAAGCTTGCGCGTGAGCTTGGTCACGTATGCCGATTCCTTTGTCTTGCGCCGGTGCGTGGTGTAGAGCATAAGATCGTAGTTCTCGGCGTCCAGCGCCTCATCGATGCCGCGAATAATCTCGTCCATGTAACTTGTGCTGAGGTAATCGACCAGCAGTCCCACCACGCGCGAGGCCCCCCCGGCCAGGTTACGCGCCTGCTCGTTGGCGACGTAGCCGAGCTGCGCCATCGCCCGCAGAACACGCTCGCGCTTCTCCGGGCTGACATGATCTTTGTTATTGATGACGCGTGAGACCGTGGAGTACGAGACGCCGGCCTCGTCGGCAACATCAAATATCGTGACATCGCGCGTCGTCGGATTCATATTCCCACTGATCGGACTCTTCTTCACAGGCGCACCCCTTCGCGCTTGCTCATCTTGCAAGCGCTTTCAATTTCAGAAGCAATGATAACATGCCCTCCTGCTGTCTGTCAATCCCTGATGCTGGTATTATGAACGTGGAAGCCACTTTTTCATGTGCTTCACCGGATAAAGAACGCCTTTTCTACCCGAATTGAAGAGGAAAGGGTTGACATCAATATCGAAATCAGGTATATTCCTCTTAGACTTTGCAAGCGCTTGCAAGCTCATCGGCGCCATTCTCCTGACGGCGGGAGAACTGAACCCATGTTGTCCTCTTCATATTTTGTGATCGTCGCATTAGATCATATCGGGCCAGAGATTAGCCTGGGAGGCAGTGAAATGCAAACACAGCAGATATCGCGCCGCACATTCCTCACACTGGCAGGCGGGGCTACATTATCAACGGCGCTGGCAGGTTGCCTCGGTGTTGGCAGCAGTCGCACTACATCAACCAGTAGCTCTACCGTCACTATCTGGGATATCCGCACGCAGCAGGAGGCGCAGGTTATCCAGAGCGCCACGGCAGCGTTTAACAAAGCGCATCCCGACATTCATGCAACCATCGACTTCTTCCAGAATGATCCCTACAAACAAAAATTGCAGGTGGCGATGGGAGCGCATAATCCGCCAGATATCTTTTTCGGCTGGGGAGGCGGCATCCTCAAGTCGTATATTGACGCTGGCGATGTCTATGATCTGACCTCCGCCCTCAACGCGGATCCTTCCTGGAAGAACAAATACCTGCCCGCCGTGATGTCTGGCGTTACCTTCGATGGCAAGATCTACGGCGTCCCTAACAGCGGCATGCAGCCGGTGATGTTTTTCTACAACAAGGCCATCTTCGATCAATATCACCTGAACCCTCCCCAGACCTGGGGCGACCTGCTGCAAACCATCAATACTTTGAAACAACACAACATCATACCCATCGCACTTGCCGGGGGCAGCAAATGGCCGTATCTGATGTACGAGGAGTACCTCGTTGATCGCTATGGCGGGCCAGGAGCATTCAACGCCGTGCTTGCTAATCAAAAGGGTTCATGGTCACAGGACGCCTTTATCAAAGCCAACACGGCTATCCAACAACTGGTCAGTATGGGCGCCTTTGGCTCCAATTTTGCCTCGGTGATCGCGGATACCAACCAGGACGCCGCGCTGGTTTATACCGGGAAGGCCGCGATGATGCTCCAGGGCAACTGGAACTTCCCCGTCTTCCTGACCAACGCCGCGCAATTTGTGCAACAGGGCAAGCTCGGCTGGTTCGCCTTCCCTGCGATTGAGGGCGGCCAGGGCAATGCCGCGGATGTCGCGGGCAACCCCTGTAACTACTATTCCATCTCCTCAACCGCAAAATCCCCTCAGAACTGCATCACCTATCTCAAAGAAGTCGTTTTGAACGCCGATGAGATCAAAAAGTATATCGCTCTGGGTGACATACCAGCAGTTCAGGGCATCGGGGACCAGTTAGCGAGCGCGCAGCACTCCGATTGGCTGCAATTCAACTATAATATGGTGCAGAACGCGCCTCACTTCCAGTTGTCATGGGACCAGGCGCTGCCGCCGCAGCCCGCTCAGGCGCTGCTCACCAATCTCGATCAGTTGTTCCTGAAACAGATCTCGCCGCAGCAGTTCTCGAACAACATGAACCAGACAATCAGCGCATCGTAGATAATAGGGATGAACCGGGGTGAAAAGACGGGGACAAGCCCCGTCTCCACATCACGGTTCATCGATCCATTATGTGTAGAGACGGGGCTTGCCCCCGTCTCGCCCGGACCGCCTTATTTATCAGGCCATCTTATTTATCAGGCCATCTTTTCTGGCCATCTTTTCTGGCCATCTTTTCTGGCCGCCTTATTCATCAGGCCATCTTAATAGCAAGGAGTAAAAGCATGCCCGTACCGCCATACCGTGATCCGAGCGCCTCGCTTGAGGATCGAGTTGAGAATCTGCTCGCTCTCATGACTCTGGAAGAGAAGCTGGCGCAACTCGGTTGTCTCTGGAGTACCACTTTTATGAACGGGGACGCGCTCGATCCCGCTATTATCGCCGAGAAGATGCCACACGGAATCGGGCAGGTCACGCGTATCGGCGCCTCGACGGGGCTGCACCCGCATGAAAGTGCCGCCCTGATGAATGCTATTCAAAGGGCCGCTATTGAACACACGCGCCTGGGCATTCCCGTTATCGTGCATGAAGAAGCCACGGGAGGGTTCTGTCACCGCGATGCAACCGTCTTTCCCCAGGGCATCGGGCTGGCGGCGACCTGGAACCCGGCCCTTGTCGAAGAGATAGCCACGGTTATTCGTGACCAGATGCTGGCGGTTGGCGCCCGGCATGCGCTTGCTCCGGTCCTCGATGTCGCACGCGATCCCCGCTGGGGCCGAGTCGAAGAAACCTATGGCGAGGACCCGACGCTGATCGGAATTATCGGGACCGCATATGTCAGGGGCTTACAGAGCGACGACCTGCGCTATGGCGTCGCCGCTACCGGCAAGCACTTTCTGGGCTACGCCATGTCGGAAGGCGGGCGCAACTGGGGACCTGTGCAGTTGGGACCGCGCGAGCTGCGCGAGGTCTACGCCGCGCCCTTCAACGCCGTTATTCATAACGCGGGTCTGGCGACGATTATGAACTCTTATGCATCCGTCGATGGCCTGCCCTGCGCCGGCAGCCCCGCTATCCTGACCGGGCTGCTGCGCGAAGAACTCGGCTTTAATGGCCTCGTTGTCGCCGACTACGGCGCCATCTCGGCGCTCATGAAGCCCCAGCGCGTCGCGGCAACGCCTGGTGATGCGGCGCGACTCGCCATGCTGGCCGGGCTTGATATAGAGCTGCCCGCCGTTGACTGCTACGGAGCGCCGCTGAAGGCCGAAATCGCAGCCGGGCGCGTGCCCCTGGACGCCATCGACGCGGCGGTCCGTCGCGTGCTGCGCCTCAAGTTCCAGCTGGGGCTTTTCGAGCATCCCTACGTTGACGCGGACGCCGCCGATGTGGTCTTTGAGACCCCCGAACAGCGCGCGCTTGCCCGTCGCGCCGTCGCCGAATCGATCATCTTGCTGAGCAACGATGGCATACTGCCGCTCGCGCCCACGATCAGGCGCGTGGCGGTCATCGGGCCTGGCGCCGACGACGAGCGGCTGCTGCAAGGTGATTACCACTATCCCGCTCACCAGGAGACGATCTTCAAGGGAGCGGCCCCTGGAGATGAGTCTGGACTTCTCGTACCGCGCGCTGCCGGAGATTACGCGCCAGGCCCGTATTTCACTCCCCATGTCACGCCGCTCGCGGGCCTGCGTGCGGCATTGGGCAACGATGTAGAGCTGCTTTACGCCAGGGGCTGTGATGTGATGGGCGATGATCGCTCGGGCTTCGCGGAGGCGCTGCATGTAGCGCGCGGCGCCGAGGTGGCGGTTGTCGTGGTCGCCGGGCGCAGCGGCCTCCTGCGGCCCGTCACTACCGGTGAGGGCAACGACGCGACCAGCCTCGAACTCACTGGCGTGCAGCAGGAGTTGATCGACATGCTGGCCGAGAGCGGGACGCCCCTGATTGTGGTTGTGCTCAGCGGGCGCGTCCACACACTCGCGCGCGCCGCCGAGAAAGCCAGCGCGCTGCTCCAGATGTTTCCACCAGGAGAAGAGGGCGGCAATGGCCTGGCCGACGTATTGACCGGTAAAGTGAATCCGAGCGGACGCCTGCCCATCAGCATACCACGCTCGGTTGGTCAGATCCCCAACTACGCCGCGCAGCGCGCCGGGGGGAATAATCCGCCTTTCTACGGCGATTATATCGACTCACCGACGACCCCCCTCTTCCCCTTCGGGCATGGCCTGAGCTACACGACATTTACCTACAGCGACCTTGTTGTGCACGCGTGCAGCGTCACCGACCCGATCAAGGTGAGCGTGCGAATCCGTAATAGCGGCAAGCGCGCCGGCGATGAGGTGGTGCAGCTCTACTACCGCGACGAGGTGGCTTCCGCCGCACGTCCTGAGCGCATGCTGCTCGGCTTCGCCCGTCTCTCGCTCGCGCCCGGCCAGACGCGGCGCGTTACATTTACCGTGCACCCGTCTCGTCTCGCCTTCTACGATCCGTCTATGCGTTTCGTCACCGAGCCAGGCGCGTTTACTTTCAGCGTTGGCGCCTCTTCGGCTGATATTCGCGCCGAGCAGACCGTCACGCTCAATGGTGAGATCGTCGAGTATCGGCAGTGCGAAGTCGCCGCCACACAGGTAACAATCGAATAACCATCTCCTCACGCCTGCGGCGCTCGCTTTATAGAGTTTGTTTTGCAGGCAAATGCGCGAAGAGCATTTGCCTGCAAAACAAACTCTATCTCAGGGCTGCGGAGCCACGCGATAGGATAAGAACGCTGAGAATCTGAGGAAGGAAGGGACGCCATGTTTAAAAAAGCAGGGTACAGGATATATGTCCCGCTGATCGTCGCTGCGCTGCTCGTCATTGGCCTGGGAGCTGCGTTCGCGCAAAGGCTCACTACTTTCGCGGCTTCCAGCGTCACCATCGATGGAGCGACGCGCTATCAGAGCATCGATGGCTTCGGCATTTCGGAGGCGTTCGGCCAGGCGCAGGCCATGAGGGATGTGGCCTCGACCTCCGCACAGCAGCAGATGCTCGATCTGCTTTTCAATCCGGCTGCGGGTGCAGGCTTCACTATTTTGCGCAACGAGATCCCTTCGGATACCGCCCACACGATTGAGCCAGCAAGTCCCGGCAGCCCGGCAGCCCCGCCGCACTACGTCTGGAGCGGCGACGACTGGGGGCAGGTCTGGCTTTCGCAGCAGGCGCAGCGCTACGGCATCAAACGTTTCTACGCCGACGCCTGGGGAGCGCCAGCGTTTATGAAGACCAACGATTCAGATACCAATGGCGGGACGCTCTGCGGCGCGCCCGGAGCGGACACCTGTACTACCGGCGACTGGCGGCAGGCTTACGCAAACTATCTCGTGCAATATATCAAGGATTACCAGAGCGCCGGCATCAGGCTCACAGAGATAGGCTACGTCAATGAACCCAACTATGCCCCTTCCTATTCAAGTATGGTGATGACGCCCGACCAAACGGAGGACTTCGCGAAGGTTCTGGGGCCAACGCTGCTGCACGCAGGGCTATCTACGCGTATCGCCTGCTGCGATACGGAGGGCTGGGATTCCGCCCCTGAATATACCAGCGCTATCACCGGCGACCCGGTAGCCAGCCGTTATGTCAGCATCATTTCCAGCCATGGATACAATGCTGTACCAGCCTCGCCGCTCACCGCCGCAAACGGCAAGCAGGTATGGGAAACCGAATGGTCCACTTTCACCGACTTCGATCCTGCCTGGGACGATGGCAGCGACTCTTCCGGTTTTTCCTGGGCGCAGAACATCTATACCGGTTTGACCGCCGCTAACCTGAACGCTTTCTTCTACTGGTGGGGAGTGACAACCTCCACCGATAACGAGAGCCTGATCCAGCTCAGCGGAACCACGGTCACGCCCGCGAAACGGCTGTGGGCGTTTGCCAGCTACAGCCGCTTTGTGCGTCCGGGCGCCAGGCGCATCGGGGCGAGCAGTAGCGACAGCAACCTGGAAGTGACCGCTTACAAAAACGCCAGCGGCTCTCTCGCCATCGTGATCTTGAATACTGCGACCAGCGATATCACAGCCTCGTTCTCGCTGCGAAATGTCGGCATGGCGCATAACGGCCTGGCCCTTCCCTATCTGACGAATGCCGCCAGCAGCACGGCAGCACAGACGCCACTGCCTATACGCCAGGGCGCCTTCAGCGCAACTGTGCCCGCGCGCTCGCTGGTTACATACGTTATACGATGAACCTTAACGATTAAGATTGGCAATCCCTTGCTGCCGCGCCGCGC
>DATGLE010000198.1:0-5231 GCA_035294325.1 Ktedonobacteraceae bacterium
TTGTACCGTTGGAAGCGTTGTCGGATTGCTCGTGAGCACCCTGATCTGCTGCGCGTTCTGTGGCAGCGTGTCGCCATAAGTCAGCTTGATCGCGACGCTGTGAGCATCCACGCCCGGCTGCTGCTCCACAAAAGCCCGCGCCGCCTGCATCTTCATTCCCCTGACATGCTGCTGGATTGCCTGGATCTGGGAGCCGGGGATCTGGTACTGCGCCACGCTGCCCGCAGCAACCGCGAGCGTCACCACGCCGTTCGCGTCAATCGAGCGAATCACGGGCTGACCAACGTGCGTCAACTGATCGAGCAGTACGTAACTGGGTCCCCACTGCTGCCGCGTCTGCTGCCGCAAGAGCTGGCGTGCCAGGCTCTGGACATCGTTGATCCTGACATCCTCAACGTTGCCCACCTCCGTCAGCGATACCGTTACGCTATCGCTGACAGCGCCGACTGGAGGATTAAAGGTCACATTGCTATCGGTATAGTGGATGTCGCCGGCCAGCATCGCCCCCTGCGCCTGCGCTCTCTGCTGCAAGTCCTGCTGGATCTGCGTCTTGAGGCCCGGCCTGATCTGCGCGACCAGGTTGATAACATCGGCAAAGGATACCGTCTGCTGGCAGGGTGGGATAGTCAGCGAACAGCTCAGCCCGCTCGTTGGCCCCTGCTGCGACGCGGTTTTGCTATCGCTGAGCACATTGGCGGGTACCGAAGCCGCACCGGCATCGATGCTCTTGAGTCCCGGCCGGGCCTTGATCGTGAACACCTTGCTAACAGCGTGCACCTGGGGACTGATGGTGATGGTTGCGGCGAGCGAAGCCTGGAAGGCGAGAAAGCCCAGGCCCCCTATGAGCGCGATCACGATCAGGATGAGCAGGGAGGTAAATACCAGCATGGAGCGCGAGCGCTTTTTACGCTTCTTACCATTCCTGGGAGCGGGAGGAGTGGTGGACGGAGTGGCGGTGACAACCGCCTCGCTGGCGAGTCGCTGCTCCTGGACCTCTGCCGGATCAATAAAAGCCGTTGGCGCGTTATAGTCCTCGTTACTAAAGGCATAGCCTCGCTCTCTGCCGCCAGCAAGGTGCATCTCTACAGCGGGCAGCACGCGGCTGGCCTGGACAACGCTCCCGCTCGTGCTGGATGGGTACAGCCGCTTTGGCGTGGGTGCCTCGTTGGGTACATCCGGTTCCGGCTGCGCGGCGGACGCGGAGAGTTGCACCGGCTGGTCGTACTGGATGCGCGGCGAGGCGCGCAGCAGTCCGCACACGTACTCGAAGGAGCGCAACAGTTCGTCGGCGCTGATGATACGCTCCCGTGGATCGGGAGCGGTGCAGTGTCGCACAAGAGCATCCATCAATGGAGGCAGTTCGGCGGCCTCACCGCTGCCGGGGAGATGTCCGGTCAGCATCTGGTAGAGAATCACGCCAAGCGAATAGATATCGTTGCTGGCGGCTGCAACGCCGTTGAGCCGTTCGGGCGCCATGTACGCGATAGTGCCCATCTCGGTGCCCGCCTGTGTAAGCGGTGGCCGCGCCGCCATGCCCTGGATCGACGCGATGCCGAAATCGATGAGTCGCACGTAGATCTGGTCGCTGCCCTCCTCCTGGTCGAGCAGAATGTTACTGGGCTTGAGGTCGCGATGGATCACGCCGCGTTTATGAATGTAGGACACAGCGCGCAGCAGCGCTGTGAAGAGTTGCTGGACTTCCGAGAGAGGCAGGGGACCGTTGTGCAGGCGTTGGGCCAGCGTGCCGCCTTCAATATAGGGTGTAACCAGGAAGAGGCGTCCCTGCTCTTCACCGAACTCGAAGAGGGGCAGGATGTGCTCGTGCTTGAGATGCGCACTGACCTCCGCCTCACGAAGAAAGCGTTCGCGGGCCGTCAGATCGTGTACCAGGTCGGAGCGAATGATCTTCACGGCCACCTCGCGCCCGAATGCGGTCCGCTGGCGCGCCAGGTAGACCTCGCCCATGCCTCCTACATCGATGCGCCGGACCAGTTCGTAGTTCCCGAAACGCCTCCCGTTCGCCTCATCGCGGACCGGACCACGCTGCTCTCTGATGGGACCCTGTTGCTCTCTCATTCGCTTCCCCGATACAAATTACACCACCCTCTATGGGGGCCTGCATGCTCGGTGTCCTCTCCTCTTTTGTCGCAGCCCGTGCGGCGGAGCCGCACAAGAAGTTGTATTTTGTTTGAGACTGTCTGACGCTCGGCATCCTCGCCCTCGCTATGGAGTCGTCGCGCGGCTCCCCCTCTGGCGAGCGCCGCCGGAGCAAGCCAGCGAGGGTGTCGAAGATCAGAGCCTCTCTTTGATGGAACAGACACCTGGTGTCTGTTCCATCAAACAAAATACACAAACGAGCGCCGCAGGCACGAACAGTCGATGGTATCAAAAACCAGACACTCTCTATATAGTAAGACGAATAATCTGTCAGGATTACATCGCGTTGAAGAAATCTGGCATGATTTACCTGCCATGTGCAGTATAACACCTGTCGGGACAGAAGTGAAGGAAGCAGTCAGCGGAAGCGCGCCCCCGCCCCGTCCTGTCTGAGCACGGCTTTAACATCGTCGGGGCCAATGATAGCGATATCGCCTGCGATGCAGCGTTTGAGCGAGGCGAGGGCGTTGCCAAAAGCCAGCGGCGTCACTGCGCGCTCCTCGCGCATCTCCTGGTACAATGCACCCTCCAGATAGGAGTAGAGGTAGCCTGCCGCAAAGGCATCGCCCGAACCAAAGCGCATTGTTCCGGTGGTAGGAAAAGCTGGCTCCTCGCTGTAGACATCGCCGCGCAGTTGAGCCGAGCCTGCGCTGCCGAGCGTCAGTACCAGTGTTTTGTCGGTCTGGTCTCCGGTGAAGCGCCGTGCCATCTGACGCAACACGGCTTCGGCATCGCCGGTGATGCCCCATAACTCGGCGGCGTCCGCGCGCGTGCATATCAGGATGCGTGCCTGGCGACAGGCATTTTCGATATGTGTCGCGGCCTCGCTGGGCGACCAGAGCTTTGCGCGATAGTTCACGTCGAAGGAGAGCGGAATCTGCCTGGCGCGCGCCCTATCCAGAAAGCGACGAAAAACCTCTCGCGCACGCTCGCTCAGCGCGGGTGTAATGCCGGTAAGATGCAGCATGCGTGCGTCATCGACAAGTGTATAGTCCACGACATCGGGATCGACGAGCGCACAGGCCGAGTTCGCGCGGTCATAATAGACCTGGAGGCCGATGGGCTGCGCGCTCTCTTCAACATAGAAGATACCCAGGCGCGCATCGTCCTTTGCCCACACGACATGCGAGGTATCCACGCCGTGAGCGCTCAATTCACTGGTGATGCGCCGCCCCATCGGGTTCGCTGGCAGAGCCGAGAGCCAGCGCGTCTTGAAGTTCAGGCGCGACAGGCAGGCCAGCGTGTTCGATTCGGTGCCGCCGATATAGATCTGGAGCTGCCCGGCATGCTCTAATCTCACGCCCGGCGCAGTAGTGAGGCGAAACATGGTCTCGCCAAAACTGACGACATCTACAACCATATACGCGCTTTCTCCCAGAATAATCTTGCAGCACATTTTTCACAAAAATCCATGTACTGCCGGAGACAGTACATGGATTTTTGTGAAAAATGTATTTATCGCGTGCTCTGCATGGCGGGCGCATTGAGGCGGCGGTAGCGCCCGGCGATCATCTCGCCGAAGCCCAGCGCAATCAGCCCGACCACCAGGTGAAGCACCTCGATAATCCAGTGCAGCGAGCCGACTAGCAGCGTCTCCTGCCGAAGCCCGAGCGCGACCATGATAATCGCCCAGATGAAAGCCACGATTGCCAGGCCGATGTTGCCGCTCCGGCTAAATGCAGCCACGCCGGCCAGTATCCAGAGGCAGAGCGCGATCAGCAGGCCAATCAGCATATGAATGCCAACAAGGCTGTGAAGATGGCCGGTCCAGAACGCAATGCCAAGTATTACATTCACCAGAACTAGCAGGCGCATTATCATAATCGTGATACGTGAAACCATTACTATCTCCTACAGAAAAATTGTCAAAAGAGGAAGGCCAGCTCAGGATATGCCAATTCCTGGGAAGGCAGAGCCGCAGGCCCAGCCTTCCCAGGAATTGGCGTATCCTGAATTGTGCAACCGGTGCCACCAGTATACCACCTGCTATGAAGGACATTCCATAATGCGGCCTGAAAACATTGACTTTCACCTATTTTCATGTTGCTTAACCGTTAGTTGAGTATGTCAATAATTATCTGGTGGTGATGCGGCCAGAATCTTTAAGTAGAAAGGACTCCACTCCATGCGGCTTTCCCCTGGTTATTTTTCTCGACGGCGCATTCCCATCTCCTGTGTGATCCTGGCCTGGCTCTTGTCAGGATCTCCACAGTGGGCCGGCACTATCGCCGATGCCAACCGGTGGGCCGGGCATCCGCCTGGCTTCCTGAACCCGGCGCTCTACAAGATGGGCGCGAGCGGCGATGCCAGCGATGACTTCCATGATATTACCGCTGGCAACAACAGCCAGAACGGCATTCCGGGCTACTCTGCCATGCCAGGGTTGGGATGCCAGCACTGGTTGGGCACGCCCCGGGGCGCCGAGACGCTTGAAAATCTGATCCAATCGACGAACTAACGTTCGTTAACGGTGAACGGCGCGATCATCCCCTGTGTCAACTGGGGTTGGCCCGTCTTTAGATCCGGGATCAGGCTGCACAGGGCATAATTGCCGGGTTCCAGGTGCAGCCTGACCCATCCCGACTCGCCGGGGGCCAGGGCCGCCATGCCGCCAAACTCTTCAAGTGGTGGCGGACCGGAAGGCGAACGGAAGAAGGCGAGCACATCCCGAATGCTCTTGCCCGGCGCCAGCCTGACAATATTCATCTCGTGCGGCTCGCTGCCCTGATTGGTCACGCGCAAAGTGAGCGCCTGCGCTCGCCCTATCACCGGCGGCAAGATATAGCCATTATCGCGCATGACCACCTCGCCATCGCTCGCCGGAGGCGTGACCTGTGTGGTCGCCGCTTTGACGGTAAAAAAGTGGATCATGCCCTTATCCACATGGGAAACGCCATCATCGCCGACTACCAGGCAGAGCAGCACATAGTCTCCCGCAGGCAGGTTCAGGATCGTCTCCTGGCCGTAGCCCGGCGCCACGATGTCAGATCCCCCGGCGAGCGTCAGCAGTGCAAAGCCAGCGCTCTGATCGCGCTTTGTGACAAACTCAGTGAACACCTGGTTGGGCGTGACGC
>DATGLE010000199.1:0-3489 GCA_035294325.1 Ktedonobacteraceae bacterium
GCATTTTGCTCACCTGCTGTATTCCAGAAGGCGAGCGCCTGAAACGCGATCAAGCGAGTTCAGGGCTTTGTATCCGTCTCTCAACTCCAGGGGTGTCGCGGAGCATGGCGATGAGCAGGCAGACGAGGCTCAGCGCGGACAGACCAGAGCTGGCGGCATGGAAACTATCCCAGGCATCGCGGACGGCGCGCCAGCTGGCGGGCAGCGTTGCGGGTGTCCAGGTGGCGATCTGCTGGTTGAGCGGATTATTGCCAAAGGCGAACACCGCAATCGTTCCCGCGAAGCAGAGGGCTGCGACAAGCGTCAACGTCATGGCTGTACGGCGCCCGCGCAGCAGGTAAGCGAGCAGCGCCGTCGAGAGCAGGCCGAGGATTTCAGCTGTCCCCCCGACTATCGCGAAGCCTCCGTAAAAGGTATGTTGCATGTTGAGCCATTCCGCCCCGCTGAGCATATGCTTGCCAGGAATCTCCAGGTCATGTGTGAGCGTCAGTCCCAGTACGAGGGCTGCGCAGATCAGACTTATAAAACGCAGTGTTTTTATCATCCTATTCCTCACGTTTGTTTTTGAGACAGGCGTGTAAGAGCGCGCTTGCGTTCACGCGCCTTCTCTTGCACGCACAACGACATTTGCAATACAAAGCGTAGCAGAAAAGCAGCCAGAGGGGATCCGCCGCAGGTCTGATTTTCAATCCTCCGCCGGTCCGATGACGCGCGCAAACTTTTTTAGGTACACTTACTCGTAGAATCAGAGTAACTATTCAGGCCCTTCTTTACCGGACTTCTCAGCGCCTGTGGCGCTTCGCAAGTGGTGGAGTGAGTGACATATGGTGCGCACGGAGTCTGCACCATACGTCACTCACTCCAGCGGACAGGCCGCCGGAGGTGACAGGGGAACCTGGATAGTTACTTTGATCGGTAAACTTCTCAGAGAGGATACGATGGTCAACGCAAGCACAAAGAGGAGAGCTATGCGAGAGAGAGCCGACATGCATGCATTGCCTGACCCGGCAGAGGGGCCGGGATCTGCTCTGGAGCAGCCCATTCCATACGAGGAAAGGGGTCGCCCGGCTTCATATATCCTGGCGCTGGCCTGCCTCTGGCTGGTCTTTCTCATTTACCCGGTTGTCGGGCTGCTTCAGGTGACTCCCCGGCCGGTCCCGCTGGCGCTGGGGCTGGCCGGCTCGCTCGCGTTTTTCAGTCTCTACTTCTGGACCATCTGGCGCATTGCTTTCACGGGGATGGCCGGGCCACCCTGGCGCAGCCTGAGTATTATGAGCGCGCTCGCGCTGGCTCTGCCGCTCCTCCTGGGCGCCACCTGGCAGGGCTTCTTCGTCTACGCTGGCCTGCTCGCCGGCTTCGCCCTGCGCCTGCGGCATATGATCGTCGCCGTAGCGGTTATGGTCGCGCTGACCGTCCTTGTTGCCGCTGTGACGCATGCTCCCTGGTGGGAGACGGCTGCGCTCGTTACTGTCACGATCCTGGGAAGTGGCATGGCCTCCGCGATCCGCCGCTTGCGCGCGATCAACGAGCAACTGCGCGCGGCCCAGAGACAGATCGCGGCCCTGGCGGCAAGCGAAGAGCGCCTGCGCCTGGCCCGCGAACTGCACGACTCGGTGAAGCAGCAGGCGTTTGTGACCTCGATGGAGATTGGCGCGGCGCGCGCTCTGCTGGACCGTGATCGTGCGGGCGCCCGGGCGCATCTGCATGAGGCCGAGGGTGCGATCCGCCAGCTTCAACTGGACCTGAAAGCGCTCGTCCAGGCGCTGCGCCCGGCGCCCCTGGAGGATCAGAGCCTCATGCAAGCCATCCAGGCGTACAGCGCCGCCTGGTCACAGCGAACTCATATCGCGGCCGCCGTACACCTGCATGGAGAGCGGGCGACGCCTCGTGCCATAGAGCAAGCTCTGTTTCGCGTGGTGCAGGAGGCGCTGACCAATATCGAGAAGCACAGCGCAGCCTCGCGGGTGGTGATAACGCTGACCTGGAGCGACCAGCAGCTCCAGGTGCAGATCGCTGACGACGGGCGCGGCTTCATCCCGCAGGAAGCGCGTGGCCGGGGCTATGGCCTGCTGCACATGCGCGAACGTGTGGCGGCACTCCAGGGCGAACTGGATATCAAGAGCAGGCCGGGCGGGGGGACAACGATCACCTGTACCTGCCCGCTGCAATTATCTGAAAGAGGTGCCGAAAATGCCTGACCCTATAACTGTCCTTCTGGCCGACGATCATGCCCTGGTGCGCAGGGGGGTGCGCGGCTTTCTGGACACGCAGCCTGATATTCTGGTGGTGGCCGAGGCGAGCACAGGAGCGGAGGCGATCCGCCTGGCGAGCGAGCACGCGCCGGATGTAGTACTGATCGATCTGCTGATGCCGGGGATGGATGGCATCGAAGCTACACGCCGGATTCTGGCCCGCTCGCCGCGCAGCCGCGTGATCGTGCTGACCTCCTATCACGAAGACGAGCATATCTTCCCGGCCATTCGCGCCGGCGCCCTCTCGTACTTGCTTAAAGATGTCGAGCCGGAAGAACTGGCCGCCGTGGTGCGCAAAGCTGCCGCCGGCGAGGCCGTCCTGCACCCACGCATCGCCGCCCGCGTCGTGCAGGAACTGCACGGCACACGCGATACCCCGCTCAATCCGTTTCACGAGTTAAGCGAGCGCGAACTGGAGGTGCTGCGCCTGCTGGCGGCGGGCAGGAGCAATGCCGAGATTGCCGGCAGTCTGAGTATCAGCGAGAAAACGGTCAAAAGCCACGTCGGCAACATTCTGGGAAAGCTGCACCTGGCGGATCGCACGCAGGCCGCCGTCTATGCCTGGCGCGAGGGCCTGGTCCGCCGCGAATAGGCGCCGGGGCGGCTGGCATCAGAGCAGCTCCCCACAAAACTCGCTCACGTAGCGCTGAAAGTGGGACAGCGCTTCAATGCACACCCAGCTCGTTCGTGTCAGTTCCTCACGCCTCTTCTCTACTGCTACGATGGCTTTTTCTGGCCGGCCTGCCGCCATTTCGGCCAGGACTGACCGGATCACATTGAAGTCGTAGCCGGCCTCTCTGAGCAGGACTACCACGCGCAGGCGCTGCATCTGCTGCTCATCATAGAGGCGGTAGCGGCTGAACTGCTCGCGGACCGGATGCAAAAGGCCCTGCTGTTCCCAGAAGTGCAGGGCCGAGACGCGCACTCCCACCTGCTTCGCCGCCTCTCCCACGCGGAGCCGTTGAGGGTGGCGAGAACTTTGCGTGGGAGCTGGCTGCGCGGCCAGTGCATGCAGGGCGGAGAGCGTCTGCTCGCACTCGCGGCGTTTGCCGGCAAGTTCGGCGTGTCGCGCGTCAATAGTCGCGAGCGCGACTCCCAGATCGCCCCGGTGAAGCGCCTGCATGATCGCTGGCGTTCGCTGCCAGCCGTAGCCGGGGACCAGGCTGCGGGCGGTTTTGAGCGCGGCAAGGTGGCGCTGCGTGTAGAGGCGGTAGCCGCTCTTACTGCGTTCAGCCGG
>DATGLE010000200.1:0-22449 GCA_035294325.1 Ktedonobacteraceae bacterium
AAAAAGAGGGAGCCGAGCAGGGGGGTAAAGGGCATGGATAGGATTGTTGTGACTCAGCCGGGTCACAGCGAGATTGCAAGCTCGACTCCCTGATTCCAGTGTACTGTTCCCTCCAACAAGCAAAGGGCGAATACGCCCCTCATTTAGACGCGGCGGCGGTCCAGGCGCGGGTTGAGCAGGAAGGCAAGGATGATTCCCGCGATCAGACCACCCAGATGCCCCCAGACGGCGATATCAGAACCCGGGGCGAAGTCGAACACCAGATTCAGCCCCAGCCAGAACAGCCAGTTGCCGATAGCGCCCCGCCCATAGATGCCCAGGGAGCGCCGGTTGATGATGTAGAAAACGCCGAGGGCGCCGAAAACGCCAAAGATCGCGCCGGAGGCTCCCAGCGCCGCTGCGCCGGGCGATAGGAAGAGGAAGGCCAGGCCGCCGATAATGCCTGAAAGCAGGTAGATGACCAGGTAACGCACCTTGCCGAAGAATAGCTCCACCGGTCTACCGATGAAGAACAGCGAGAGCATGTTCAGTCCGATATGCAGAATATCGGCGTGCAGAAACATGGCGGTGAAGATACGCCAGTACTGCCCCTGCATCACCAGATCGTTTTGCTGCACTCCAAAGGCGGTGACTATCGGGAAAAGGATACTGAGGATAAACACGATGACGTTAATCACGATCAGCGTATTCGTCACCAGACCGGGATAGCGGCTGAGCATAAAGCGCGTGCGAATGACCTGGCGCTGCATCCTGTTGGGGCGCGACCATGCTGGCACCGGCTCCCGTTCTCGCTCCCTTTCAGCCGTCGTATCACTCCTCTCCAGCGCCGGCTCCGCGCCCTGCGACGGCGCAGCAGGGATGGAACGCCCATTGTAGCCGGAGGCGTAGGTCGTTTCAAGCGGAGGGAAACAATTGTCGAAGCGACCACCATATGAGAGGCGAGCGGCGCGCGCCCTTGCCAGGTTGGCATCGTAGTCCTGCCCCAGCGCCCGCAGCAGGTAAGAACGCATCGCATGAAGATAGGCATTGCCAGGGTCTTCGCTGATGATACTATCGACGTTCTGCAAGGCGCGCTCATAACGCCGGTCCAGCAGATCGAGCAGCGCCTGAGCGGTCCTGTTCTCAATACCGCCCTGCGGCTGCAACTCCTGAACGCGGCGGCACGCCACCTGTACCACGCCGTAGTTGCCGAGCGCAAGGTTGGCTTCGGCTAAACCCAGGTGCACCATCGGGTTAGTCGGCTCCATCTGCGCTCCATGCGCATAAGCAATGGCGGCTTCGCGCCCCTGGCCCTGCGCCAGCGCTGTCCTGCCCCTTTCCAGGTAAGTCTGGATATCGGTTTGTGCTTCCACAAGCTATCCTCCGGTAAAATGTAACGCGATTATTGCAAGTATCAGATATCTACTATATGCTATTGTGTATTACGGGGCTGGGGATCTCTTTGTTCGAAAGAATGCCTCTATCTTTATGGAGAAAACGCCAGAAGGTGAGTCATTCAAACAATCTTACCAGCTCAAGCTTCTCCCGGCGCCGCTTCAAATTCTACATCTGTACAGGCATCCACGAGCGCAAAGCGCACACCCAGGCTGTAGAGGGTGATTTCGTCGCTGTTTTCAAAAGATTCGTAGATCCACCTGTTATCCTCTTTATGATAGCTTTCGACTTTGCAAGCCTGGGAGTCTACCAGCACATATTCTTCGATAGTCGCGTGAGAGCGATAATTCTTGAGTTTCCACGTCCGGTCTGTGAGTTCAGTGCTCGGCGAGAGGACTTCTATGACAAGGCGCGGGGAGCGAATCGCCTGGACAGTGCCCCGGTCGCGGGGATCGCACGATACTGTTACATCGGGATGGAAGTAGCGCGTCTCAGAGATATAGACTTTCATATCGGAACTATAGATGCGGCAGGGACTCCCACGGAGAAGACTCCACAGGATGCGCTGGAGATTCGATTTGATGGTATCATGATTGGCCGTTCCGCCGGCCATAGCATACACATGCCCGTCGATGTATTCGTAGCGCGTCCCAGGATCATTCTCTTCGAGTTGAAAGTATTCTTCAACAGTCATCGTCCGCCGATTTTCTATAGCCATAGCTCGCTCTCCCTTGCCCTTCTTCACGAATGGTGTGCCGCCTGAATAACATGATAGATCAGCACTATTATAGCATAGTGTGCCCCGCATCAGCTCGACGCGTCATCGCCCGGTCTGGAGATAGACGGAGAGCAGGGCAAGCGCCAGGGTGCCCGCAATGGTCAATACGGCCAGGAACCAGCGCCGCGAGAGGCTGTGCATATCGACGAAGGCGTGCGTGTCGGATAAGCGATAGAGCGGTGCGAACCACCACCCGAGCAGGCAGCCGCTGATAAGGCCGCCGAGGTGAGCGTAGTTATCAACATTCTGCACAAAGAGGCCGATGCTGAGATTCAGGCCAATGACCGCCACGAGCCAGGGAACCGCGAAGATCCCACCTCCCCGAAAGGCGTGGCGGTGCATGAGAACGAACATACTATAGGCGCCGACCAGCCCGAAGATAGCCCCTGAGGCTCCCACACTGATATCCTGCGGCGCGAAGTAGAAGCTGGCGATAATGCCCACCACGCCCGTCACCAGGTAGATCAGCAGGAAGCGCAGGTGGCCGACGAGCCGCTCCACAAAAACGCCCATTACTACGAGATTGAGCATATTCAGGCCAACGTGCAGCGCGTTCACATGCAGGAAAATGGGCGCAACGAAGCGCCAGTACTGGCCGTGCACTATCAGGTCGTTATCTTTGGCTCCATAGGTAATCAGCACGCCGGAGAGCGCATCGTTATCTTTCGGCTGAACGTTGATCGCGTTAGCCAGAACGTTCGCCAGGATATCATGGAGAGTATGCGCGCCCACGGCCAGGGCCGTTTCGTAGGCGGTAAAGCACCACATGACCATCGTCACGGCGACGATAGCCCAGGTTGCCCAGGAGATGCGCGAAAGACCCCGCTGCATCCTGTGCTGGTCGAGGGCCGCATGATAGCTCAGGCGTGTGTGCATTCTGCGCGCGTTAGCATCTTTTGTCGAGTAGAGCTTTTCCAACTTAAACCCGGTAAGAGCGATGCCTGCGGCTCGCCGTCCACGCGCCCCAGAGTCCCACCAGGCCGCCGATCATGCCCCAGATCAGCAAGAATACGATTACGACCACGACCCCGCCTGTCAGCGCGCCCACGCCGCCGGGAGCGCTGGAGGGCATATTGCCTGGATAATTGGGAATGTAACGCACGACAAAGCTGCCGAGGTAGTTAATGATTCCCACGAGCATACCGGCGATAAAACCAGGCTGGCGCCGGACCGCGATCCTGCCTACGACGAAACCGGCAATGAAACAGATTACCAGGCTGACAAAGAAATTCAGGCACTCCACGCCCAGCAGCGGGTAGGCCGTATTCAAGGAAAGGTTCCTGCCCTCGCGCAGCGCTTGCTGGAACAGAGGTGTATTCAGGAAGGTAATTGCGACATTGATCAGAACCGTCAGGATGCCGGCAATGATCCCGGTGATGACGGCTGATATCTGAACTTTTGTTACAGTGGATTCATCAGTCGATGGGGCACGCTGTTCTGGCTCCCGGGCTGCTGGCTCTAGTTCTTGACGCGCTGGCTCCGACGTATACTGCCCCTCTGGATTGTGCATATGTTACAACTCCTCCGCACCTTACTGGTTTACCTTGAGCTGAGCATAGACAGCCGGGTAGGTTTTGATAAACTCTATATCATTCGTGGGCCAGTAGACCAGTACGGCTTTGCCGACGATAAAATCTTTTGGCACAAAGCCCCACCAGCGCGAATCATCGCTCACCTGGCGATTATCGCCCATCACGAAATAGGAATCGGGCGGCACTTTCCATATTTTGGCGAAAGGGTTGGCTGGCATGCTGATATACGGTTCGTTCAACAGCTTGCCATTTACCCAGACATGGGTGCTATCGGTCTGGATCGTATCTCCGGGCAGGCCAATGACGCGTTTAATATAATCCTGCGTGGTATCGCGAGGATAATGAAAGACGATGACATCGCCTCGCTCCGGGGCATGAAACAGGTAGGCGGCTTTGTTCACCAGCACATATTCCTGACTGTTCAGTCCCGGCTCCATGCTCAGGCCATCCACATGATAACTCTGGATCACCATGTGAACCACCAGGAATATGAGCAACGTCAGAGCCAGCGTCTCGACAATCTCGCGCGCCAGATGTGATCGTTTCACGGCAGAGCCTTGTTTATATTGTTCGCCTGTTTTGCTCATATATTCGTGCCATATTTCATAACGAGTCAGTGTTCAGGGAAGACACACATTCCCAACGTCTTCTCGGCGCAACACTGCGACGCAATTAACCACATTGAACCATTATAGCTGATTCAACGTTATGCTTCCAATAGCGGATGACCATCGGGCATAAGAGCGGGCATCCATAGCCATGCCTTTACAAATTTTTTACACGTTTCTGCCTGCTTTTTGATACGCAGCGCCTACACTTATCCTGTTATCTCTCTGGCCCCCCGGACATGGTAAGGGCATATGAGCGCCTGCTGAAGGACATGGGTGTGGAAAAGGCACAGATAAAAACAGACTCCTTCTCCGGGCTTTAATCTTGCAAAAGCGTCTTCTCGTTGGCTACAATCAATGCACATACATCTCGCAAGGATGCCGGAATTCCGGCACCATCGCATGCTCGCGCCTGCGGCGCTCGCGGGATCTGGTGTGTGGTGTGGAAAAATGCGCTGTGCGCATTTTTCCACACCACACACCAGATCCCCGATGCGGCGGAGCCGCACGAGTGCTCGGCGAGAGAGCGAGGACGCTGAGCAGCAGATACACTCTGATGGAGACAGGGAATCCCTGGTTATGAAGAGGACAACGCCAACGCCAGAAGAATCGATCCTGCCGGTGCAGCCAAAGAGCAGATTACAGACCTTCCGCGCCCTCCAGTACCGTGATTTCCGCCTGCTGTGGATCGGTCTGGTGATATCCTCGGTTGGAACC
Source organism: Ktedonobacteraceae bacterium (assembly GCA_035294325.1). Lineage (GTDB taxonomy): Bacteria > Chloroflexota > Ktedonobacteria > Ktedonobacterales > Ktedonobacteraceae > DATGLE01. The sequence continues at coordinate 5,010 of DATGLE010000200.1, forward strand.
TGGATGCAAATCATTGCGCAGAGTTTGCTTGTGCTGCATATTACGCACGGCAACGCGCTGGCACTGGGCGTCGTCTCGCTGGCACAGGCGCTCTCCTTCTTCCTGTTCGCGCTGCTCGGAGGCAGCGTTGCCGACCAGATAGACAAGCGCCGCCTGCTGCTCTTTACCCAGTCGATGTCGATGCTGCTCGCCTTTGTGTTCGCCTTTCTGACCTATGCCGGGGTGATTCAGGTCTGGATGATCGTCCTGCTGGCCTTCTGCTCTGGCACCGTATTGAGCTTCGATCAGCCCAGCCGTTCGGCGCTCATCCCCATCCTGGTGCCACGAGAAAACCTGATGAATGCCATCTCGCTGCAATCGATTGTCTTCAATGGTGCCGCTGTGTTCGGGCCAGCGCTGGCCGGGGCGACGATTGGCATCATTGGCTACGCAGGCAATTTCTTCTTGAATGGCGTTAGCTACCTGGGCGTCTTGCTGGCTCTATATGTCATGCGTGTGCCGGAAGAGGCGGCGAAACAAAGCACAGAGCGGCGCGGGCCATTGCTCAACTCGATTCTGGCCGCGCTTGGCGCCGTCAGACGCGATATAGCACTGCCCTGGATTCTTTCTGGCTACGGGGCGCTGCTGTTCTTCGGGCCATCCTCGTCGCTCATCCTTCCAGTCTTCGCGACGCAGATCCTGCGTATCGGCGCCTTCCAGTTGGGGCTGCTCTTTGCCATTTCCGGCGCCGGTACGGTCATCGGAGCACTGATTATCGCCTCGCTGGGCGATTTCAAGTATAAAGGGCCGTTGCTGATGGTCTCGTTCCTGCTCTGGGCCGGTGCACTGTTCCTGTTCGCGGTGAGCCGTCTCTTCTGGCTCTCCCTGTTCGCGCTGTTCCTGTTTGGCATGGCCCAGAACGGTATCGGCGCGACAACGATCACTCTGATGCAGACGCGAGTGCCGCCGCAGATGCGCGGGCGCGTCATGAGCCTGAACACACTGCTCATCATGGGCCTGCGCCCGCTGGGGGACTTTCCCGCTGGCGCGCTTATCACCCTGATCGGCGCTCCTCCAACTGTCATTGTGAGCGCCTCCATCGTTGCCCTGTATACCCTCTATCTCCTGGTGGCTCGTCCGGCAGTACGCACCCTGACATAACTCAGAGTGGTTTAAAAGTCGCTGTTCTGGCCCGCTTCGCGGGCTTGCAGGTTCAGATGGTGGGTGGCGGCGGGCTGCGCCCGCCGCCACCCACCATCTGAATGTTTGCGAGCGCCGCAGGCGCGAGGAGTAGCAAGGACACAGCAGCACAGTGATATAATGGCCGTGTATACTGAAGATCATGCACAACGAGGAGGATGATATGCTCAATAGCACCGAAGAAACCCGCATTGAGCGCGACTCCATGGGCGAGATGCAGGTTCCCATACATGCCTACTATGGCGCCAGCACACAGCGCGCCGTGCTCAACTTTCCCATCAGCGATCTGCGCTTTCCGCGCGCCTTTATCCGCGCACTCGGCCAGATCAAGCAGGCAGCAGCGCAGGTCAACGAGGCCCTGGGCACGCTCAACCCGCAGATCGCTGAAGCGATTGTACGCGCATCCCAGGAAGTGATCGACGGCAAGCTAGATAGCCATTTCGTAGTCGATATTTTTCAGACTGGCTCCGGCACCTCCACGAACATGAACGCCAACGAGGTCATTGCCAATCGTGCTGGAGAACTGCTGGGCGGCGCTCGCGGCTCGCGCAAGGTCCATCCCAACGATCACGTCAACCTCGGCCAGTCGTCCAACGACGTTATCCCCACCGCGATCCATCTCTCCGCGCTGGTCAGTATCGAGCAGGAGCTGATTCCCGCGCTGCAAGGGCTGCAAGAGGCGCTGGCACAGAAGGCGGACGAGTTTATGCCGGTCATCAAGACGGGGCGCACGCACTTGCAAGACGCCACGCCCATCCGGCTCGGGCAGGAGTTCCTGGGCTACGCGGGGCAGATCGAGCGCGGCATCTCGCGCCTGCGCTACGCTCAGAGCGAGCTTTCGGAGGTCGCGCTTGGCGGCACCGCCGTAGGCACGGGCGTCAATACGCACCCGGAGTTCGCGGCCCGCGTCTGCCAGCGGCTATCCGAGATGAACGGCGTCACAGTGCATGAGACGAGCAACCATTTCCAGGCGCAGAGTACGCTGGATAATATCGTCGCGGCCAGCGGCGCGCTCAACACGCTCGCGGTAAGTCTGATGAAGATTGCCAACGATATCCGCTGGCTCGGCTCCGGTCCGCGCGCCGGAATCGGCGAGATCGAATTGCCCGCCGTGCAGCCCGGCAGTTCGATCATGCCGGGCAAGGTCAACCCGGTCATTGCCGAATCGGTCTGCATGGTCTGCGCGCAGGTGATGGGCAACCACACGACCATCACCGTCGGCGGCCAATCCGGCAATTTCGAGATCAACGTGATGATGCCCATTGTCGCCTACAACCTGCTGCAATCGATTAGCCTGCTCGCGGCGGCGGCGCGCAACTTCAATGAGCAGTGCGTAAAGGGTCTTAAGGCGACGACGAAGGGACCGGAGATGGTCGAGCGCGGCCTGGCGATCTGCACGGCGCTGGCCCCGGTGATCGGCTACGATGCCGCCGCCGCGCTCGCGAAGGAGGCGCACCGGACAGGCAAGACGATACGCGAGGTTGCCCGCGAGAAGACGAATCTCTCAGAGGAGGAGCTTGCACGCATTCTCGATCCTGCCAGAATGACGGAGCCGGGCCTGGAGGGCGGTCCCGCCGCCGGGTAATGGATGCAGCGGGCCATGTCATCCTTCGCTGCGCACAGGATGACATGGCGATGGTGGGCGGTAAACATCACTATTTGATAGAAATTCACACTAAGGAAGGTTTGTCGCATGACACAGACTCCCAGATCGAAGGACCAGGATGAAAATACCTACATGGTCGATGCCGAGAGCGCGGCGGAGATGGCCCGCCTGCTCGACCACGACAAGATCGGCAATGAGGCAATGGGCGGCCTCTTCCCAGAGCGGAGCGAGGAGGAGATGGTCGACATCGCGCGCGTTCTCGATATTGGCTGCGGCCCCGGTGGCTGGGTTCACGAGGTCGCCCATGCCTATCCAACCATCGAGGTCGAGGGCATTGATATCAGCCGCCCCATGATCGACTATGCCCGCGCCCACGCGAAAGTGCGCGGGCTGCGCAACGTCCACTTCCATGTGATGAATGCATTGAAGCCGCTCGATTTCCCCGACGAATCGTTCGATCTGGTTAACGCTCGCACGATTTTCGGCTTCGTGCCGCGTGAGGCGTGGCCGCGCCTGCTGCTGGAGTGCAGGCGTATTTTGCGCCCGGGCGGCGTTATTCGCCTGACTGAACTGGAATGGGGCTTCGCCAACACGCCGGCGTTCGAAACGTTCTGTGCTCTGGCGAGTCAGGCCATTAACCGCGCCGGACTGAGTTTCTCGCCCACAGGACGGCACTTCGGCATCACACCGATGCTCAAGCGCCTGGTACACGACGCTGGCTTTCACACTATCCAGCATAAGGCGCACATCCTGGACCATTCCTATGGAACCCCGGCCCACGAAATCACCTACCAGGACCTGCGTATCTTCTTCAAAACCATCCAGCCGCTCTGCTTGAAGACGCAGGTTGCCACCCGGGAGGAGCTTGACCGCCTGTACGACGAGGTGCTGGTAGAGATGGTTCAAGAAGACTTTTGCAGCATAATGTTTATCCTGACGGTGTGGGGCGAAAAGCCGTAATTTCAATCGGGTGAGCGGGAGATGCGCGAAGTACATCTCCCGCTCACCCGATTGAAATTACGGCTTTAGAGATAGACGGTCTCTTCACGCAGCGAATTATAGAGCGCGATGATCTTGCGCCCTCCCCTCTCGCTCCTTTCAATAGCTTTGTTGCGAGCCTCCTCCAGATTCTCACAGCTCATCGTGACATCAAGGTAGTAGTAATGTGAGGAGGGATGTATCCACGTTCCCAGCCAGCTATCGGCTTCCAGAAGATAACTGCGATTAGTCTGGATGAAGGCTTTGAGTTCCGCAACCAGGTCGGCATCTGGCGGGAGAATAGCCGTTTTACCTGGATATTTGGGAAAGCCCCAGGCATCGACGGGGGAGAGAAACTGATAGGTAGCCAGTTTGGATGCGCTTATGCCTTTTTCCAGTGTTGCTATTGCCACGTCCAGAATGTATTTCTCGAAATAGTACGTTTCTAAGCGTGTTACAACTTGCATCTCTAACCCTTCTGTAGCAGGATTTTTTCCTCTTGCATCGCCACGGCGCCGGCGCCAGGCTGGTAAGCGGCCTGGCGCCGGTATGCTCTTTGTGGCTGCTAGAAGAATCACGTTCTGCCGTCGCAATTTTCACCTGATCGAGGCAAAATTATGCTTAAAGGCGAGATTGCACGCGCACGGGCTGGCGCGCCCTCCCGTCGGGAGCCAGACCGGCCAGGGCACGAATAGTCTCGACCGCTTCCTGCGCGTTGCGCACGAACGCAACGCGCGCGGGCACCTGCGCCATGAAGTCGTCCACGGTCACATCATCCAGGAAACGCTGGCCCTCATTGTCCAGCATCACGCGCGGCAGCAGTACAAGATCGCCGAGATTACCATGCTCGCGCAGGGTTGCCAGCACATCCTGGCCGCAGAGCAGGCCCGCCACCGTGACCTCGGCGCCAAAGAAGCGATTCACAATGGGCAGGACCTCGACCTCAAGGGCGCGGATCGCGCGCAGATCCGCCGCGAGCCGCTCAATGACCGGGCGCGCCATCGTGCTCGTGCCGAGCGTAACGCGACGCGATTGCGGCATGGCGTCCGGCAGCCGGCGCTTGCTGCGCGTCCACTGCTCCAGCAGATAGCGCGTCATCCCCACGCCATTCTCGATCTGCGAATAGAGGCCATAGTGCTCGGCGGGCGGAAACTCGCGCTCGGTGAGATAGTACCATTCATCGGAGAGATAGACGAAGGGGTAGCCATCGGGATCGGTGGCAGCAAAGCAGCGCTGGTACGCCTCGACCTGTTCGATAATCGCCTCGGCCTCCGCGCGTGTGTAGTGGCGCAACTGCGGCAGTTCGCCCACTTTCATCATATTATTATATTTCGTCAACCCCACGGGCACCACCGAGATCGACTCGACGATGGGGCGCAGCGCGGTCAGATCGTTGATGCTGCGGTCAAGCTGTTCGCCATCGTTGATCCCCGGGCAGAGCACGAGCTGCGTATGGCAGGTGATATGCATATCTCCCAGACGCCTGATGTGCTCGATAATATCGCCGGCACGTGGGCCATCAACCATCTTGCGGCGAAGTTCAGGATCGGTGGTATGCACGGAGACATAGAGCGGCGACAACTTCTGCTCGTCGAGCCGCTGCCAGTCATGCTCTTTCAAGTTCGTCAGCGTAATAAAATTGCCAAAGAGAAATGAATAGCGATAGTCGTCATCTTTAATATAGAGCGAGGAGCGCATGCCGTGAGGCAGACCGGCCTGGGGCGCAAAGCGCTCCGGCAGCCCCTTGATGAAGCAGAAGACGCATTTATTGGCGCACTGGCGGATAAATGGCGTCGGCTCCTCGCCGAAGAGCAGGCCCAGGTTCTCGTCGCTGCTCTTGGTAATATGTACCTCGTGCTGCTGCTGCTGGCGCTCAAAGCCGACGACAAGTTCCTCATCGGCAACATAGAAGCGGTAATCCACCAGGTCGCGAATCAGATGACCGTTAATGGTGCGAATCAGATCGCCTGGCTGGAGGCCCGCGCGATCCGCCAGGCTTTCGGGCACTACCTCCCGCACCCATCCATATAATTTTGGCATTATGGCTTTCCTCAATAAACCTCAGACAGCTATCCGTGAGATTATAGCCGCTATATGCGTAATCGTCAAATGAGTACTCATTCGCGCGGCTCCGCCGCGCAAGAAGTAAAATGTGTGGTATGGAAGGTGCGCGAAGCGCACCTTCCATACCACACATTTTACAGAAGGAAGGAGTTATCTATGTCGATTCAGCCCGGCACGCAATCGACGCCACCGGCTCAGAATCTGCGTGCGAACACGATTGGCCTCCCCGGCGTTCTCTTCCAGTCAATTACCACAATGGCGCCGGCCTCCGCTGTAGCGTTCAGTCTTGGCCCCGCCGTCGCCTTCACCGGAGGAGCATTACCGCTCGCCGCCCTCATCGCGCTTATCGTCTGCGCGCTGATCGCCCTGAATATCGGGGCAATGGCGAAGCACCTGCCGTCGGCGGGCGGATACTTCACTTTCGTCAGCCGGGGACTGGGGCCACAGGCCGGTTGGATGACTGGCTGGCTCTTCGACCTCGCCTACCTGCTGGTCGTGCCTTTCCAGTTACTTGTGCTGGGGCCAGTGGCCGATCAGTTCGTCAACACCTACTTTCACCTCTCCTTCGGCCCGAGCGGTTGGGCCATCTGGGCGGTAATCTTCGCCATCGTTATCTTCCTGCTGACCTACTTCGGCATTAAAATCTCGGCGGATACCGGCGTCGTGCTTGGCTGCATCGAGATCGGCGTGTTTGTGCTGCTCTCGATCTGGCTCATCATCAACGCTGGCAGTCATAATACGCTCGCGATCTTTAACCCGACCACCAGTTCATCGGGAGTCGGCGGAGTACTGGTTGGTATCCTCTTCGTCTTCACTGCATTCGCGGGCTTTGAGTCGTCGGCCCCGCTGGCCGAGGAGACGCAGAATCCGCGCCGCACGGTGCCACGCGCGATCCTGCTGGCGGCCATCTGTATCGGCGCCTTCTACATCCTCTGCTCTTATGCCGGCATCACGGGCTGGACGCTGCACCACAAGATCGGGGATTATGGCAGCGAGCTTAATCCCTGGGCAACGATGGCAAAAGAGCTGTGGGGACCGCTAGAACTCATTGTGCTGCTTGTCATTCTGAATAGCGCGCTGGCGAACTCGAATGCGGGCGTCAATGCCGTTACCCGTGTGCTCTACGCGATGGGGCGTGTGAGAACGCTGCCTTCCGCGCTCTCGCACCTTAACCGGCATCAGGTTCCCGATCTGGCGCTGATCTTCACGATGATCGTAGCGGTTGTAATCGCGCTCGCAACCGGCTTTGCCTTCGGCCCATTCCCGGGCGCATTCGCGTTCGTGGGCGCCATCCTTACCTTCCCGATTCTTATCGTCTACATCGCCACCTGTGTTTCGGTTTTCTTCTTCTACCGGCGCGAGCATCCCACCGAGTTCAATGTGGGACGCCATGTGGTTATCCCGCTCATACCGCTGGTGGTGCTGCTCTTCGTGATCTACTACCAGATAACCGGTCTGACGACGCCACCGCTCAATCTGGTCATACCCATTGTCGTCGCCTGGATCATCCTCGGCATAATTATCGTGGTAGCGCTCAGCATGCGCGCGCCGCGTGCGCTGGCGATGGCGAACCGTGTGTATGGAGAAGAGGAAGAGGTGAACGCCGCCGGGGAGGAACCTGCGCAGGCGTAATCGGGGGACATCTCCCTCTGGCTTCAACTTTAGCGGTGATGCCCGGCGGCGCAGCAGGGCTGAGGCAAGCCCTGCCCCCCTCCGCGTGCAGAAGCGGGTTTTGTGTTGTAGGGGCGACCCTTGCGGTCGCCCTTCCCCGCACACCTGAAGTTAACGCCTATGGGGATACCCCCGCGCCCCCGGCAGGAGGGCGACTGCCCTCCTGCACCTCCCGCTGTCTGTAAAACTCTACAATGCCGTTCGCGACCTGGATCACGGACTGGCGCAACTCCTGCGGCGCCAGCACCTCGACGAACGTGCCGAAGCCGAGGATGCTGCTGCGCGCGGCTTCGAACGAGTCGAACTGGAGCGTAATCGTGATCCAGCCCTCGGCATCGGGCGGCTCGGCCTGCTCGATGAGTCTGTATATTGATTCTCCCATGATCTGCGGCAGAACAGATATAAAGGCGGGGGAGACGCGCACCGTCACTGGATAGACGGGCCACATGTTCTGGAACTCGGCGCTCCACGCCCGCCAGTAGTGTTCAAGATCGAAGCCCTCCGGGCGCTGGCAAGGCTCGTTGACAATTTCGGCGTTCAGCACGCGCGAGACGCGAAAGACGCGCAGTTCTCCATGTGAGACGGCCACCATGTACCAGACGCCGGCTTTGGCGACCAGGCCAAGCGGATCAACGACGCGCTCGGTCACTTCCCCTGCGCGCTTGCGATAGGTAATGCGCACGCGGTGATCGTACCATACGGCGTCGCGCAAGGTCTGGAGGTAAGGCACGGCATCACTGGAATGATACCAGCCCACAGCCTCCATGTAGAGGCGCTGGCGGGCGTGCTCCACGTCGCGGCGATGGGCGGAGGGAAGCGCGGCCAGGAGTTTGAGCAGCGCGGCCTCCAGCGCCTTGCTCGCGCCCAGGTCCGCCAGAGGCCCGGCTGATCCGCGCACGAACAGCGAGCGCACCTCGTCCCCGCTCAACCCTGTCAGGTTGGTGCGATAGCCCTCGGCCAGCTTGCAGCCGCCGCCCGGTCCACGCTCGGCATAGACGGGAACGCCCGCCGCGCTGAGCGCCTCGATATCGCGATAAATCGTGCGTTCCGATACCTCCAGCCGCTCCGCCAGTTCACGAGCTGTGATGCTGCCCCTGACCTGCAAGAGCATTAGCAGTGAGAGCAGCCGATCAGCACGCATACACCTTCTCCTTTGCTTCCTCATCGTTTCATCTAGAACATATTACCACATGAGAAAGGCTCTGATACTCAGCATCTTCACCAGACATGCGCGCGGCGTGAGGGTGCGATATCTTCCAGGATCTCCCGGGCGGCGCGCGCGCCTTCGCGGGCAGCGCCCTCCATGTAGCCCTGCGCTTCAACCGAACAGTGCTCGCCGGCGAAGTGAATCGGCCCCTGGCGCACGCGCTCGTAGCCGGCAAAGCGCGTATACTGCCCGACGCCCCAGCACGAGTAGCTGCCCCGCAGATTGGGATCGCCGGTGGGATAGCTGAGAGCAGCGGTCCCGGTATAATGCGCACGAATGCCGGGGAAGACATGCTCGATCTGCTCCAGGCTGCGCTGCGCATACTGCTCGATCAGTTCGGAGTCATGGGTGGTTGTATAGGGCGCGGGTGGGCTGAAATCGGCGCCGAATGAGCCGCCCATGTAGTCAACGAGGAGGCCATACGGCCCCATCTGCCCGAGCGAGCCATCCCAGAGAACCTGGATAGCGAGATCGGTGATTACAAAGCCGCTATGGGGGCCGGGCCAGGGACCGTCCTGATTCCAGTAGCGTGTGTCGAACTGCAAGAAGAGCTTGGAGATCGTGCCATAGCCGAGCTGCGTGATCGCCGCTTGCTTCAAGGCATCAAATCCGGCCTGGCTATAGTCAACGTGGCGCAGGGTACTGAACGGGAGAGCCAGTATCGCATGCTCGCAGGTCACATCCAGCGGGCCACGCGGGGTGGTGAAGGAGAGCGTAATCGTATTATCCTGGCCGCGCCGGATCGCCACCAGTTGATGCTGCAAGTGGATCTGCTCTTGTGGCAGGCTGCGGGCGATGGCAAGTGGGAGAAGCTGGTTGCCACCCTTGATCCTGACGGTGCCCTGAAACGGTCCTGACCGGCCTGAACTGCTCTCAGAGACCCGCGGGCCATACATATAGACGAGGTTGAGCGCGCTCTGTTCCTCCGCTCTCATACCATAGAAGCCCGTACAGCCAGTGTCGAGCAGACGGCCGGCAGGGGACTGATGCCCGCCGGGCACGTAGCGCTCGATCCATTCATAGACGCTCAGTTGATCCAGGTGGTATGCCGTCTCAGTGTGGGCATCATACGTCGTTGGGAACGGTGCCTCCGCCACTTGCTGCCGGAGGATGGGGGTTATGGCCTGGAACGCCTCGCCGATCTCCTCCGCACCGCAATAGTGATTAAAGAGATAGGTGATGTTTTGCCTCTGGCGGACTCCCTTGTGCTCCAGATCGACGGTTTTGAGACCGAAGCGTTTAATCAGCGCATGGATTGTTACGTGATCCCTATCGATGAACTCACCACACAACTCGGCCACCATCCCTCCGCCCCAGGTTGCCGCGTCGGAATGCATACGACCTCCAATATGACTGGCAGCCTCGTAGATGCTGCATGAGAGGCCGGCATCGTGCAACGTCAGGGCAGCGTTAAGTCCCGCGATACCGGCGCCAACAATAGCGATCCGGGGCATGTCCTTCTCCTTTTGTACTCGTTGTCAGGCAGTGCCTTCCCCCCGCCGTGCATCACTACAGAACTGTATCAGAATCGGCGCAGCTCCGCAAGTTAGCTAATGCCATGCGCAATGATTCCTGCTGCTCACCGCTGCGCGGTTCGCGGGAAGTGAAGTCTACGAGCAGGGTGCGCCGCAGGAGCACAAAAACTTGCATATCGGGTTAGTTAGCTCATTTCTGTCTTCCGTTCTCCGAGGAGAGAGGCTTAAAAGTCATATAGGTAATTGAATCCCAGGCATTGTGGATACCAATGAAGAGAAACAGCACCGTAGCAGCTCCGATGACGAATAGCGCCGGCATCGCATTGCTTTCGAGTATAATTGCCGAGAGAAGGAGCGCTATATAGGAGATAGAGGGAAAGATCGTATGCCAGATCCAGTCTTCCAGCACAGGCTGATAATCGGCCTGACGGATCTCCCGCCGGATGACGACGACCATATATACCACCCCGGCCAGACCGGTGATGCCCAGCAGCAGGCCGGCATTCCATAGCGCGGGCCAGGGCGCGGCGAGTATCGCAGCGACGAGGAGGGCAACACAAAGATGCACGACGGTTGGCGTACCAAACGCCCCGATTGCCTCACCCGACCTGTGCTGATTCCTTGATGCAATCAAGGTAATGACTACAAACATCAATCCAGTCAGCGCCGCGGCGGCGGAACCGACGATGACATAAAAGTTTGTCCAGGCGCTCAATACTGGCACCGCAGATTCTTGCACGATAAGGATCCCCCTTCACTGTTATGCTAAATGTTAGTCAGATTGTCTTCTTGCTGCAACATTCTACCTCATCGCGCCTATTCCTCAGAATGTATTCGATGCTCAGCCTCCGCGCCATTCCGGCCCGAGCGATCACGCAGCTTCGCTACACCATATATACGTTGAGCATAACAGGCGCGAACAGGTAAGGGTGTCGGAAACCAGGCACATGCTCAGAAAGCGCCGGGCGCACGCACATCAAGCATGAGATGGCCGGGAGTGCTTTCCGTGTGTAGATCTGGAAGGGGATGCAAATCGGCCGGTATCTCAGCCGATCTGCCATATTTTTGACCCGCCTTATGACACACTGATGAGGGGTCGTATTGTCATAAGGTTATCATGATGATAGAGGCTTTGAGCTTACACTTCAGTAGCGTGCCAGGGCCGTAACCACTTCGGCATATTCTTCAATGAGAATGCGGAGACTGATAAGGATAGGAGCATTCGTCTCAGTCTCCAATTGCCCCAGACGACGACGCAGGGCATCGACAAGAGTGTGGAAATACCACAACTTTTCCTCCCGACCAGGATGGCCCCATCCCTGCGCCCCTTCCACTTTGAGGCGCCGTAACAAAGCGCGGCTATTCTGCAACTTGTCGGCAACAATCACCAGCATCACCGGTAACGATGCCCTTTCTATTAAACCGAGGTAGGTGAGCTTGCGTTCACGCCATGGCGGTCTGGGAAAGGTCTCACTTTCCGTACAGGCTTCGACCATTTCAAGAACCGCCTGCCCTAGATGCTGGCGAATTTGTTCGCGCGCTTCTGGCCCCTGATCTTCAATCGCATCATGCACCAGTGCTGCCGCGACTGTGGTTTCATCTCCACCATTGGCCTCGACGATTCCCGCGACCTCCATCAGATGTCCCATATAGGGGATATCGGGAACAATCGATTTTTTCTTGCGCTGGTGACTATGAAGTTGTGATGCAAGGGTAACTGCTTCCACGATAAGATCCATTATTCTCCCTCCATACAGCAATTCTTTGCGAAGAGCTGCGTGTGAAACTAAATCATCTCATATAAATTGTATAGCATTTATAAAAGGTGAAAGACGTAAACTCTTTCTTTGTGATGAATTTGTCTCACGACTTAGCTTACCATAGGGAGGTGAGATAAAGATGAACGGAAAATGAGGTTGAGATGAAAAATAGGGATGCTGCCGGGTATTGCCGTCATCGGGGCAGCATTCACAACGAACCCGAATATCGCGATTATCTTCATCTCTATCGCGCCTGGCGGCCTGGCGTTCTCCGCTCCCATGGGCTGGAGCATTCCATCCCTGATTGCTCCGAAGGGAACGGTAGGCAGCGTTGGCAGCATCATGAACTTCTTTAACAATGTTGCCGGCATCATCGCGCCTATTGTGGCCGGCTTCATCTTCCAGGTTACGGGGTCATTCGCGATCAATTTCATTATCGCCGCCATTATTCTCGTGCTGGGCATCCTGAGCTATCTGTTTCTGCTTGGACGCATTGAGCAGATCCAATCGCCATTCTCTGTCCCCACGGACGAAGCTCCTGCCGAGGCGTCGTAAAAGAAATGAGCATTCCGAAATACAGTTCACCAGTCATGGCACGGTGTAACCGGTGAGACGATATATCGTATTAACGAGTAGCGTGGATGGCACGCACGTCTTCTCGCTGTAGATGAAGAAAGGAGGTCTCTCACGATGTGGGGTAGACGCTTTGCACGTGCATGGTTCGGAGGAGGTTGGGGCTGGGGACCGGCCTGGGGCTTTGGTCCGCGCTGGTGGGGTGGTCCGCGTTTCTGGCGCAGACGCAGGTGGTATGGCCCGCCGCGTGGCCCCTGGGGCATGGGACGCAGGCGCTGCGGAGGGTGGTGGTAAGTAACACCGTTACGAGCGCTCGGACGCTCCCTGCTCCGCCTTGCATGCGCTCCTCGCCCCGGTGATCATAGTGATAGCTTGCTATAAGCTATCGAAGGGGCAACGAGTAAACGGATGCCTGGGCAATCCAGGCACCCGTTTACTCGTTCGGAACTGCGCCGGGCGCTCGCGGTGGCAACTACGTGCCTGATCGCCGAACTGGAGGCGTGGGATACCGCCCTCTGCGCCCGCCTCAAGCCAGTGCTGCAAGAGTTCGGTATGCAAGCAGGCTGAGGCTTCGCAACAGGCTTCCTTGAACATGTTGAAAGGAGAGTGCTAGAGAGCCAGCGCCGGGCTATCACACTATGAGGCTTGCCTCTTATGTTCCTGAATCCAGATGTGCAGGTCGGCTGGAAGAAGAGCAGGTCAGCGGCAGCATGTTCTTCGCTCATTTCCATCAGGAGCACGAGCCAGATATGCGCGCCTGGTTGGAGAAGGTGAAATCGGCACAATCCTGACAGAAGGTGTCAGGAAGCATCAGGTACACTATCACTGTGATAGAGAACAGGTAAGAACCTCGATCAGAGTCCTGCCGGGTTGGCGGGCCAGGCAGATTTATCAGGAGGATACCTACTATGATGCAACAGGAACTGGTGGTAATTCGCCTGCGCGAACTTGAGCGCAGCGCGGAACAATATCGTCTTGCAGTCGCGTGCGCCGGCGAACGCGTCAGTATTACACGTCATGCCCTCTGGACGCTGGGTGTATTGTTCGTTAAGGTTGGCATGAGATTGAAGCAGCTTGAACCGCAGAGTGCACCTCAGGCAGCTTAAATCGACGGGCGTCCCGATCGGGACGCCCGTATCAATCATACCATCCTTTGCTGTCCCCGGAAGCTCTGACCTGGCGAACCTGTTTGTTAAATCTCATTATTGATTATTAAAAATTCGCCTCTCTTAATATTTATAATTAAACGATTTTCTGACACTCGATTCATTATAAAAATTTATATAAAAATTTATCCACCCACCCAAATAGTTGTCAAAACCCCGTATTTATGATATACTCTTCTTCAGTTTGTCCGTCGTCGCTTTGCTGAGTCTTCGGAGGTCTCCGCTTGTCCAAACGCGAGTTTACGGTTGCCAATGCCTATCACTTTAACCGGGCCAGTCCTGGCCGCTGGATTGCTTCTCACCTTCTACGCTATAAGCCCACTCTGGTTAGCTATCTGATACTCTCGATTGCGACCAATGCGCTCTATTCTACGATTCCGATTCTGGCTGGCAGCGCATTCAACGCGATGCTGCCTGGCGGTGGAGGACTACGCCAACTGGGCAGTATCGCCCTGACGCTGCTGGCCGTCGTTTTCATCACGGGCGGTATTGACCTCAGCGCGCGCATCTGCTCACAGCTTCTCGGCTCACGAGTTTCTCGCGATGCGCGCGACGAGTTGTACGTGAGCCTGCTGGAAAAGAGCCAGACCTTTCACAATCGCCAGCGCGTCGGGGACATCATGGCGCGCGCAGCCAACGATATCCAGCAGGTGAGCGATATGATCGTGCCTGGCTTTGACATCGTGTACGACTCTTTCGTGAGCCTGGCCGTGGTGATGATCTACGTGAGCACTCTTAATCCGCAGCTTTTGCTTGTGCCGATTCTTTTCACTATCGTCTTTCTGCTGACGCTGCGCGACTTCTCACGCCGGCTCAGCCCGGTATCCGATCAGATGCGGGAACAGTTTGGCACGACCAATGCTGTCTTGAACGAGGCGGTGACGGGCGTCGAGGTGGTCAAGGCCACAGCGCAGGAAGATCAGGAGAAGCGGAAGTTCACAGAGAACGCGGGGCGCTACCGTGATTTCTACGTCAGGAGCGGGCGCATCCAGGGCCTTTATCTGCCCACGCTGCTGCTGAGTATCGCACTGGCGCTGGCTTTTCTGCACGGCCTCTACATGCTCTGGCACCACCAGCTTACGCTCGGTGCGCTGGTAGCCTACATGGGCCTGCTGGCGAACCTGCGCTACCCCGCTTACAATGCGAACTGGAGCTTCAACCTGATTCAACTGGGGATCTCCGGGGCGAGGCGCATCCTGGACCTGATGAAGCAGGAGACCGAACTGGATGAGAACGAGCAGGGCTATCATGAAGAGATGCGCGGCGATATCATCTTCGAGCACGTCACCTTCAGCTACGGTGGGGCGCCGATATTGAAGGATATCTCTTTTCACGCGCAGCCGGGGCAGACCATCGCTATCGTAGGGCAGACCGGCGCCGGAAAGAGCAGCCTGACGAAGCTGGTCAATCGCATCTACGATGTGGACGAGGGGCGCGTCCTCATCGATGGCGTCGATGTGCGTGATTGGAGCCTGGACGCGCTGCGCTCGCAGATCTCGACCATCGAGCAGGACATCTTCCTCTTCTCGCGCAGTATCGCCGAGAACATCGCCTACGGCCTGGGCCAGAAGGCCACCCGCGAGGCCATTGAGGCGGCGGCGAAGGATGCGCAGGCGCACGGGTTCATCATGGGCTTCAAGAATGGCTACGCAACGGAGATCGGCGAGCGCGGCGTGACGCTCTCCGGCGGCCAGCGCCAGCGCATCGCCATTGCTCGCGCGCTGCTGACCGATCCGCACATTCTTATTCTCGACGACTCGACCAGCGCGATTGACAGCGCAACCGAGGACGAGATCCAGAAGGCGATCCATCGCGTCCTGCAAGGTCGCACGACGCTGCTGATTACGCATCGCCTCTCACAGATCCGTTGGGCCGACATAGTTCTGGTTTTACGCAACGGCGAACTGGTCGATCAGGGCACGCATGAGGAGTTGATGGCGCGCTGCGGTACCTACCGGCGCATCTTCTCGCATTACGATACGGCTATGCCTGAAAAGATCATACCGGCAGCCGGGGAGATGCATGGTGCATTTCAGGTTTAGATTTTTCGAGGAGGGGTGCAATGGAAGATGGGGACATACGGCATAGAGAGACGCCCGCAAGGGGCGCCCGCATTCGAGACGCCCGCAAGGGGCGCCTCTACATGTCGTATGCCTCCATCTAAGAAAAAGAAAGGATTACCAGATGGGTTTTATCATGGATGGCCTGGATGCCGAGGCGTATGACCGCACCTATTCTGATCGCCAGCTCATCGCGCGCATCATCGGCTACTTCCGCCCGAAACTGGCGCTGATGTTAGTCGTGAGCGCATTGATCGTGCTCGGCTCGCTGCTGGACACGGCCTTTCCAATTCTGATCTCGCGCAGCCTCGATGCGCTGGCGACGGCGCAGGCAGCGCAAACGGCGCTCTGGCTGATCGCCTTCATCTTGCTATCGGGCGCGCTCTCCTGGACCTGCAACATGTTTCGCCAGTGGTTCACGGCGCGCGCGGTTGGCGATGTCGTGCTCCAGTTGCGCAAAGACGCCTTTTCAGCGGTGATGGAGCGCGATATGTCTTTCTTCGATGAGTTCTCTTCGGGCAAGATCGTCAGTCGTGTTACATCCGACACTGATAAGTTCGCCACTGTCGTCACATTGACGTTGAACCTGCTCAGCCAGCTTCTGCTTTTCGTGCTGATCGCGGGGGTGCTTTTCTTCAAGAACTGGCAGCTTGCCCTGCTGGCGATGACTATTCTGCCGGCGATTACCGCCGCCGCGCTCTTTTTCCGCTACCTGGCGCGCCGCGCCACGCAGCGCGCGCAGCGTTCGCTGGCCCGCGTCAATGCCAATGTCCAGGAGGTCGTCAGCGGCATCACCGTAGCCAAGAACTTTCGCCAGGAACAGAACATGTACGAGGAGTTCAAGCGTGTCAACGAGCAATCGTACCATGTGAATGTGCGCTCCGGCCTCCTCTACAACGGCATCTTTCCGGTGCTGGTGATGATCGCCAACATCGGCACGGCGATTGTGGTCTACTTCGGCGGCATACGCGTACTGGGCCGCGCGATCTCGGCGGGCGACTGGTTCCTGTTCTTGCAGAGTATCGCGCTGCTCTGGTTTCCGGTGACGAGCATCGCCTCCTTCTGGAGCCAGTTCCAGCTGGGGCTGTCGGCCAGCGAGCGCGTCTTTGCCCTGCTCGACGCGGAGCCGCGCGTCCACCAGATCGAGCAGCGAGCCGTCCCGCGTCTTGAGGGCAGCATCGAGTTCAGGCACGTCTTTTTCAGCTACGATGACCGGCAAACGGTGCTGCCGGATTTCAGCCTGGCGATCCAGCCCGGAGAAACGGTGGCTATCGTCGGGCACACCGGGGCCGGTAAGTCGAGCCTGGCGAAGCTTGTGGCGCGTTTCTACGAGTTCCAGGGCGGCGAGATCCTCATCGATGGGCAGGATATTCGCACCTTCGACCTGCGGGACTATCATCGCAGATTGGGCATCGTGCCGCAATCGCCGTTCCTCTTCTCCGGCACAGTCGCGGATAACATTCGCTATGCGCAGCCCGACGCGAGCGGTGAAGAGGTTGCGGCCATCGCGCGGCGCATTGGCAGCGGCGACTGGCTGGAGGCGCTGCCCGATGGCCTGGAGACGGTAGTCGGCGAGGAGGGCAAGGCGCTCTCGATGGGGCAGCGCCAGTTGATCGCCCTGGCGCGCGTGCTGCTCCAGAACCCATCGATCATTATTCTGGACGAAGCGACGGCGAGCGTAGATCCGCTGACCGAGGCGCA
>DATGLE010000201.1:0-22941 GCA_035294325.1 Ktedonobacteraceae bacterium
CTTTTCCGCAGGGAAGAAGGCCCCTGCTCACTCCAATTTCCGTTTTGCCCCAGCCGATACAGAACAAGCAATATAGCCAGGAAGTGTAGAGATCCGCAACTCCTCTGCCATCTCCAGGGTATCTATGATCTGGTCAAAGGAACTTTAAACTCAAAAGGTATCTGATGGATTCCGTTTACACAGAAGTGTAGGCATTAGCATGTTCTGAAAGGAAGCATACTCATGCGGAAACTCATTGTCAGCAATCTGATGTCATTGGATGGCTATTACGAAGGAAAGGAGAGAAATCTCGACGCGCTCTTCGACTATTTCCACGAAGACTACCATGGGGACGAGCATTTCGACTACTATAATACTGAACGGCTGCGTGCCGCCGATACCTTGCTACTGAGTGGTCGCACATCCTTTTTAGGTAACAAGGCGTACTGGACGGGGGTGCCCGGTGATCCCAGGGCCACCGCGATCAGACGTGAATTTGCCGGGCTGATGGAGTCTATCGAGAAAATCGTGGTTTCGAATACCATTACCAGCGAGGATTTAGCGCCCTGGGAGAAGACGACACGCATCATCAGAGGGACGAATGTATACCAGGAGATTGCCGCTCTCAAACAGCAGCCGGGCAGAGACATCTTTATGTTTGCGAGCCGGATGCTCTGGAATGACCTGCTCCTTCATGATCTGGTCGATGAACTGCACCTCACGATCTTTCCGATAATTGCAGGCGAGGGCACATCACTGTTCACGGGCCGCCCGCCGGTGTCTCTCAAGCTCATCGCCACCCGCACCTGGCAAGGCTCTGGCAATATCCTTGCTTGTTATCAAGTGGGTCGTATGAAGTCGTAAATCGAACGATCATTTTACCACTTCATTCTGCCTCTGACTCGATCATAAAAAGTCATCAATTGCTTGACATCGCCCATGCTATCGATTACGCTTGCATAGAAGTAAGACTATTTTTTGTTCCTGCCGCAGCAGAAGAAAGGATGCGTCTATGCAGCGGTCTAACGAGCCACGCAATCGCTATGTCATCGATATTGAGAACGCAGCGGAAACCGCGCGCCTGATCGACCAGGACCATCTCTATACGCAGGCAATGGGCGGCCTCTTCCCCGAACAACCCGACCTCACCGATGTTGCACGCATCCTTGATGTGGGCTGTGGCCCCGGCGGGTGGACCAACGAGGTCGCCTTTCGTCATCCCGACATGGAGGTAATCGGGATCGACATTGACGAGACGACGATAAGGTATGCTCGCGCGCTGGCAAAGGTTCAGCAATTGAAGAACGTGCAGTTTGTATTGATGGATGCAAAGAAATCCCTGGCCTTCGACGATGAATCTTTCGATCTGGTCAATGCGCGCTTTATCTTTGGCTTTATGGATAAGGAATCCTGGCCGGCGCTCTTGAAGGAATGCTACCGTATCCTGCGGCCCGGCGGGATTGTGCGCCTGACGGAGAACGAAACGGGGGTATCGAATAGCCTGGCGCTGCAACGTCTCTGGGGCTATCTTTGCCAGGTAATGGCTATGCAGGGGCGCACTTTCTCGGTTGACGGGCGCTCCACCGGCATCGTGCATATGTTTGACCGGCTGCTCCGCGAGGCAGGTTTTGAGCAGATAGCCGAGCGGCCATACATCCTCAAAGCCTCTTACGGCGCTCCCCTTCACATCAGCACGTGGAAGAATCTGGAGGCGATGTTCCCTCTGCTCAAGCCATTTATGATGCAGGCAAAGATTGTAGGGGAGGCGGAGTACGACGAACTCTATAACCAGATGCTCGCCGATCTGGCACGGGAGGATTTTCTGAGCATCAGCTTCGGGCTGACGGCCTGGGCAAAGAAGCCGTAAAATAAAAAAGAGCCGGTGGTCGGACTCGAACCGACGGCAGGTCGCTTACGAAGCGACTACTCTACCACTGAGTTACACCGGCCTGCACCCGCAAGGCTTACATCTTTGTTCGCCTTACGAGCAATGCAGATTATAGCCTGAAAGCCTGGCCGTGTCAAGCACTTTTTTCACGCGGGAAAGGGATATTGATGGTAGATTATGATTACCTGGAAGATTATCGAGATCCGCAGACCTACGATCTGCTAGAGGAGGGTTACGACGAGGATTATCCCCTGACCAGGCAGTGGGCGCGCTCGCTCGGCGGACCGCTGCTGGATCTGGCGTGTGGAACCGGAACGATGGCAATTCGCATGACAAAGGCCGGCTATGAGGTGACGGGAGTGAATATCGTTCCAGAGATGATCGCGTGGGCGCGGCAGAAGGCGGCTTCGCAGGGTGTCTCGATTGAGTGGATGGTGGCCGATGCGCGCTCGTTCAAGCACCAGAAGCAGTCCTCTTTCATTTACATGCTGGGAAGAGTATTCAGAGCGGAACTTTTATGATAATATATGGGACAATGTTCCAGTTGTGTCTAGTTGGGAGACCTGTACCGCATGCGTACCCTGTTGCTGGCAACCACGAATCGTCATAAGTTACAAGAGTATCGAGCTATTTTTTCCGATCTACCTTACAAGCTACTCTCGCTGAACGATATCCAGCTAGACATGGATGTGGAAGAGACAGGAACCACCTTTCAAGAGAATGCCGAACTGAAGGCCCTGGCCTACGCGCGTGCGTCCGGCATGCTCTCCCTCGCTGATGACTCCGGCCTGGAAATAGATAAACTTGGCGGCGCTCCCGGCGTGTATTCCGCCCGCTTCATCAGCCCGCAAACATCCTATGAGGAGCGCTTTCGGGTGATTTTAGAGCGGCTGCGAGGGGTGCCGGTGGAGCAGCGCACCGCTCGCTTCCGCTGCGTGATCACCCTGGCCGAACCCTGGGGATACCATCGCAGCGTGGAGGGAATCATCGAGGGAGTGATCGCCGAGGCTCCGCGCGGCAATAACGGCTTCGGCTACGATCCTATTTTTCTGGTGCCCGAACTGGGAAAGACGACCGCCGAGCTAGCGCCAGAGGAGAAGAATCGTATCAGCCACCGAGGACGCGCGGCGCGCCTTGCTCGCGCGCTGCTTGAAGACTGGCCTTCTCCCCTTCCCTTGCAAAATCAGGCGGGAGCCGGGAATGTGGAGTGAGTTGCGCAGGCGAACCGGCTTCGTCATCCTCGCTTCCTGATGCCTGACGGAAGCCTGCTGAGTCCAGGGGAACGCTGTGACATCGTACAAGATAGAAGAGACATTGAGGAACGGGTAATATATGGCGAAAAAATCGGCCATTCGCGTAGCCCTTGATCTGGAAACCACAGGCTTACATGTAGAGCAGGACGCCATTCTTGAGGTTGCCGCCGTCAAATTTCAGGACAGCGAGGTTATCGACACCTTCGAGACCTTTGTGGCGCCGGGTCGTTCGATCCCCTACCGCGTGCAGCGGCTCACTGGTATCACACCCGATCTGCTGGCGGGCGCGCCTCCCTTCGATGCCGTTGTCAGGAGATTGCAAAGCTTTCTGGGCGATCACCCCATCGTCGGCCACAGCATCCCCTTCGACGCCGGCTTTCTAAGGCGCTGGGGACTGGCCCGCACAAATCCGCTCATCGATACGTTCGAACTGGCGACGGTGATGCTACCCTCGCTGAGCAGCTACAACCTGGGACAGGTTGCCGAGGCGCTGGGCCTGGCGGTGCCACATGACCGGCATCGCGCTATGGTAGATACGGTGCTGGCAATGGAGGTCTTCCTGGCGCTGCATCAACGCTTGCAGGCGGTTGATATTTCCCTTCTGCGCGACCTGGCGCATCTCGATGCCCCGCGCTCCTGGCCGCTGCTGCATTTCTTCCGGCAAGAGCTGCGCGAGCGGCAGGAGAGGGATGGTCTGCAAGGCGCCGGCTCCCTGGCACGCGGCAGCCTGGGAGACCGTTTCGCCGCGCAGCTTGGCATGGATCCCCGCGTTCTCTCTTTCGCCATAACGAAACGCAGCGAAGCCTCAGCGCCCCTCATCGAACGCGAGTCCAGTGCGGCGCCCGGCGCTATAGAGCGGATATACAGCGCCGTCGATGTCATTCCTGAGAGCGCTGAACAGCCTGTTTCCAGGGGATACCAGGCCGCGCGCGCCGCCATCCACCAGGCAATGGAGCAGCGCGGGACGCTTTTGATAGAGGTAACTGTCGGGGGACATGATTACACGCCGGCGCTGCTTCCGGCCCTGGAATGGCTCGTCGCGGCGCCTCCAACGGAGAGCGGCGAGGCTCAGCGACTGGTCATCGCCTGCTCCAGCCGTGGCAGCGCGCGCTATCTCATAGAAACGGTCTTGCCGCGCCTGCTCGCATCCCTCAACAGCCCGCTGCCCGTCGCCTACCTGGCCGAACGGGATGGTTATCTCTGCACTCATCGCTGGTTCGGGGCCGCGCTCCGGCGTACCAGCGGCGAACTTACCGCCGAGCAGGCTCGCGGACTAGCCAAGCTCGGCCTGTGGGCGCAGCAGACGTTGACCGGTGAACGTGCCGAATTGACGCTGCTTTCTCAAGAACTGGCCGCCTGGGAGCGCATTTCCTCCGGCTTTGAACGGCTGCCGCTGAGCGATCCACGCTCCGGCACCGCCTACGAACGCTGCACCTACCGGCGCAAGGGCTACTGCTTCGTCAGCCTCGCGGAAGAACGCGTCAGGGCCGCCCGTATCGTGGTCACGACGCACGCCGGCCTCTTCGATGATCTATCACACCCGCACTCCCTGCTCGCCGGCATCCAGCAACGCCTGCTGCTCGACGCTGATCTCCTGGATGAAGAGAATACGCGCTGGAGCGGTTCCGAGCTTGACCAGGCCCGTCTGCTCAGATTGCTGGATACCGCCGGCGTCGAATTGCCCGATGGCCGCTTTCAGGGACTACTCGCGCTCGCCGCGCCTTCACTGCGCGAAGATGGACCGGGCGGCCTCTCAACAACGCCAACCATAGCGAAATCAGCCATCGACGCGCGTATGCAGCTCTGGTTCCAGACGCTGAGCCAGGCACGCAGCGCCGTAGAGAAGCTGTTTGCAGGCTTCGGCCATCTCCTCGAAGAGTCTCAACAGCAGAAAAACAACGGCAATGGCCGCAATAAGGGCAGAGGAGAGGGCGCGAGCCGCCCCCACTACGGGGCGCGCGGCGTCGAACGCGTTGACCAGCCCTTGCGTTTGAACGGGCAGGTGCGCCAGCTTGGAGCGTGGGCGGATACCGAGCACGCCTGGCAGCAGGCTGCGCAGCGCATACAGAATGTCGTCGATCTGCTGCACGAAGCCGAAAGAATCATGCTTACGGCGCAGCGCGCCCGCCACCGCAGGGACCAGGCCGATGGGGAAGAGAGTTCGGTAGCGCTGGAGCTTACTGCCCTGGCCCAACAACTGTCAGAGCAAAAGCAGCTCGGTCAGCAGGCACTCTCCCTTGAGGATCATGAAACCGTCTCCTGGCTGCGTATGCCGGCGCTGCCTCCTCCTTCCCATAACCCGGTGCAACATCGCTCCACAGAGGGCGCAGGCTCCGCCGCCCGCCCCCCTGAAAATACTCCCATCCTGTATTCGCAACTCGCGCAAACCTCCGCGCTGCTGAAACGGTCATTGCTGACGGGTAACGCATCTACGATCTTCGCCGGGTCAGCGCTCTCCGCCGATCACTCCTTCTCTTTCATCCGCAGGCGCTTCGGCCTGGAAGCCGATCACTGCCCGGCCCTCTCCGTCGTCACCGAGCATCATGAGCAAACGCTGTTGTATGTGCCGAACGATATTCCAGAACCGAACGCTCCACAGTACCAGCGTTATCTGGATGAGGCGCTCATTAACCTGGCAACAATGCTGGAGGGGCAGTTGCTCGCGCTCTTCACCTCCCATGCCGCTCTGCGCAGTTCTTACACAACTATCAAAGCCCTGCTGGAGATGCGCGGTATCCTCGTCCTGGGACAGGGTATCGATGGCTCGCCGCGCCAGCTCTGGCAGGTCTTTCAGCGCCAGGAGCGCGTCGTACTGCTGGGCACTGGCAGCTTCTGGGACGGCGTGGAAGATGCAGGTGGCTCACCCACCTGCCTGTTCATCGCCCGCCTGCCCATGCCTGTGCTCAATGATCCCCCTGTCGCCGCGCGCGCGGAGCATTACTCCGATCAGTTGCACCAGTTCACCATACCGGTTGCGGCCATGCGCATGCGCCGCGCCTGCAACCGCCTGCTCTGGAGCGATGCGAAGCGCAACGCCGTCGTGCTCTTTGACCGCCGCATTATCAGCAAAGAGTATGGCGCGGCGATCCTCAATAGCCTGCCCCGCTGTTCGCAGCGACAGAATGCGGTTTCGCACATGCCCGAAACGGTGCTGGATTGGCTCACTGCATCCGGCTCCTGGGAGTAAGCCATAGCGCCGATTGGCTCTTGACGCTACAATTTAAAAGATGCACCATTACCTCTAATAGCTAACCCGGTATACATGGTCTGGTGCGCCTGCGGCGCACCCTACAAAGAGGAGAGTCTGCGGGCTGAGCGCCTGCGGCGCCGCGCCCGCAAACTCTCCTCTTTGGCGAACCGCACAGCGGTGAGTCGCCAGAATTACTTGTACACGGCGTTTGTTAGTATACAGGCATAATGAAAGGAAAGCGCGAGCATGTCACTGAAAATATCCGCACGTACTGAAGAGCAGCGCAATTTGCGCGTCGTCTATGGTTCATGCCCACATGATTGTCCCGATTGCTGCGCATTGGAGACGCACGTAGACGAGCAGGGACGCGCCGTGAGCATCCATGGACGAGCGGATCACCCGGTGACACGGGGCTGGCTCTGCGCCAAAGTCAATCATTATTTAGAACGCGTCTATCATCCTGACCGGCTGCTCTATCCGATGCGGCGCGTCGGCCCGAAGGGCAGCGGAGAATTCGCGCGTATCACCTGGGATGAGGCCATTGCCGAGATAACCGCACGCTGGCGCGACATTATAGCCCAGCACGGCGCGGGCTGCATTCTGCCCTACAGCTATGCCGGGACACTGGGGCTGGTGCAGGGAGCCGTCACCGATAGCCGCTTCTGGAATCGCCTGGGCGCCTGCCGCCTGGAGCGCGCGATCTGCGGCCACGCCGCAGAAGAGGCCGTGCAGCTCATCATCGGGGGCCGGCTCGCACCCTCGCCGGAGATGCTCGTACACAGCAGGCTGATCCTGATCTGGGGCAGCAACCCGGCCAGCACCGCGCCGCATGTCATGCCCTTTATCCGCCAGGCGCAGCATAACGGTGCACGCGTCATCGTGATCGATCCCATCCGCACATTGACCGCGCGGTCCGCTGACCAGCATATTCAGCCTTTCCCCGGTACCGATGCCGCACTGGCCCTCTCCATGATGTACGTGATGGTGACTGAAGAGCTGCACGACGCCGCATGGATTGAGGAACATACCCTCGGCTGGGAGAGACTGGTGGAACGCATCTTGCAGTTCCCACCCGCGCGCGCCGCGCAGATTACTGGTCTGGCAGCCGAAACGATCATCAACCTGGCGCGCGAGTACGCGACAACCAGGCCGGCGATGCTCAGAATCACCGATGGCATCAATCGCCACACCAACGGGGGGCAGACCGTGCGCACGCTCGCCGCTCTTCCGGCCCTGACCGGGCAGTATGGACAACTCGGCGGCGGATTGATGTACAGCACGAGCGATTGGGTGTGCTGGGATAAAGAGGCGCTGACGCACTCGCACGATCCTGCCTGCCCACCGCCCCCGCGCAAGCTGAATATGAATCGCCTGGGAGCGATCCTCACCGGCGAGGCTGATCCCCCCATCTACGCGCTGTATGTCTACAACGCGAACCCGGCGGCCTCCTCACCCAATGCCGGCAAAATCGCCGAAGGGCTGATGCGCGAGGACCTCTTTACTGTCGTGCATGAACTCTTCGCCACCGAGACCGCGCGCTACGCGGACATCCTTCTGCCCGCCACCAGCCAGTTAGAGCAGGTCGATCTGCACAAGCCGTATGGGCATCTCTCGCTGCAATACAATACACCGGCCATCGCCCCGCTCGGTGAAGCGCGCAGCAACTGGGATGTCATGCGCGCACTCGCCGCCGCGATGGGCTTCAACGAAAGCTGGCTGCGCGACGACGCCGATACGATCATCCGCGAGATCCTGGCCGCCACAGCAGCGCACAATCCCCTGCTAGACGGCATTACCTTCGAACGCCTGCAACGCGAAGGTTCCGTGCCGCTCGCCATCCCGCCCGAGGAGCGGATCCCCTTCGCCAACGGCGTCTTTCGCACGCCATCGGGCAGGGTAGAGTTCTACTCTGCACAGGCGGCAGAGAAAGGCTATGATCCCGTGCCGGGCTGGGAGCCAGAAGCGGAATCGAGCATCGGGAGAGAGGGGCCAGTTGCTAGCGACGAACGCCTGCCGCTGCTCTGTCCCGCCTCGCACCACTTTATTAGCTCGACCTTCGGTAATCAGGAGCGTATGATCGCCAAACAGGGCGCGCCTACCCTGCAAATTCATCCCACGGATGCGCAGCCGCGCGGTATCCGCAGTGGACAGCTCGTGCGCGTGAGCAATGAGCGCGGCTGGTGTCACCTCGTCGCGGACGTAACCGAGAATGTGCGCCCCGGCGTGCTGGCTACGACGACGGTCTGGTGGCCCGGGTTCAGCCCGGACCGGCGCAATGTCAACTGGACGACATCCGACAGGCTGGCCGACTTCAATGGAGGCAGCACGTTCTATACGAACCTGGTCACCGTCGAGGCTATCTGAATTTGACTCCCCCTTACGCTCTGTGTTACCATATGGGCCGAAAAAGTCAGGCACTTTTAAGGTATGTCATAGAGACGGGGAGCATTACATGAATCTATACGAACAACTGCTGGTGGTGCGAGAGCGCCTTGAGAATATTGGAGCGCACGATGATAGCATGGATCTCGTAGAGAAGCTGTTAAAGAAGGCCGAACCGGCAAAGGGCGATAGAACCGGTATCTCGCAGATACAGGTATTACGCCATATGCTGCGTATGCCGGAGGCTCTCGATAACTACAATATCTACAACGATCTGCAAGAGTTGATTAGCGAGCGCGACGAATCGGAAGTGGCCGCACGCGAGGACTCCGCTCCGGCGGCTTATGTGGACACCGAGCGCCATCCCAAACCGCGATCCTACTACAGAGCGCAGAAAGAAAGGGCAAAGAAGAAGGGCCAGCCTACTTAACTTAATTGTAAAGGCTGGCCTTTTTTATACACATCGCGACTACGTCGCTCTCAGGAGTGGGAATGAGCAGGGGGGTGCGTGTCTGCGACACGCCCCCCCTGCTCATTCCCACTCCTGGGCGCACGGAGGCACGCCTCCTGCGCCCAGGGCAACGGCCAGCAAACATCGCACCCCCGTCGCTCTCACCAGCCCGCGAGCAGACTGGCGGCGGCCTGCCCCTTCCGCTCCTTCCTCGCCCTCAGCCCGCGAGCAGACTGGCGGCGGCCTGCCCCTTCCGCTCCTTCCTCGCTCTCAAGAGATGGGGGTGAGCGGTGGGCGCGTGGCTCCGCCACGCGCCCACCGCTCACCCCCATCTCTTGACACACCGAGGCCCGCATGCGGGCCTCGGTGTGTCAGTGACTCGCGGTAGATGAAACGTGGAGACTGGCTTATGCGTTATCAAAAATGATATACATTACAGCAGGATGAGCCAGCCTGACAGGGCTATCCTCTTAACATTATTTTGTCCATTTACCAGAGGTCGTTCATGTCCAGTCCACCAACCGGCAAGCAGCCCGACGCGGAGCCATCTGAAAATTCCACAGCCCCGCTCGATGCCGGTGATACGCGCAGCGACGAACAGCAGCAGATCGCGGCAAATGAGCCGACCAGCGCTGCCCCGGGCCACCCGGCGGGCACACGTATCATAGGCACCTTTGCCGACACATTTGCCGCTTTGCGCGCGCGCAAACGCCTGGCCCGCCACCAGGCGCTGGCCCTCGCGCTCCTGGTCATACTGGTCCTGGGCGTCATCACACCGCTGCTGATCACTGCTGCCTTCGGTATCAGCGCCTATACGACCTACAACACTCTGCGCTCGGAAGCTTATAGCGGCTTTCAGCACCTGCTCAACGTCAAGACTATCTTTACCGGCGCGCATGCCAATCCCGGCGGTATGCTCGATAGTGGCAATCTGTCCCGTGCCCAACAACAGTTTATAGCGGCGCGCACAGATTTCACACAGGCGCGCGACCTGATCGATCAAAGCGCCGTACTCCAGACGATCACACAATACCTGCCGCAGTATCGCGCCAAAGTGGCGAGCGCGCGTGCCGCCAGCCAGATCGGCAGCGATGTCGCCAGCATCGGCCAGCAGCTTATCACAACGGCGCTCACACTCGCCCCGCGCTTTCGCGGCCCGCTGCTGAGCGAAACGAAGACGCCGCTGGTAACGCCCGGCGATATCGCCCTGATTGGCAGGACGATGAATGCGATCACGCCGCCGCTGCGGGATATCGAGGTCCAATCGCATCACCTTTCGCTGGCGGATCTACCGCTCAGCGCCCATCAACGCCAGCAGATGCAGGAGTATCTTCAGCTCTTGCCGCAGTTGGAGCAGGCAGTGGAGCAGGGGAACAGCATGGTTGGCGCGGCAGGCTGGCTGCTAGGCGTTGACCAGCCCCGCACCTTCCTGGTGCAGACAATGGACCGGGCAGAACTGCGCGCTACCGGAGGCTTCACCGGCCAGTACGGCGAGCTACAGATCAGCGGGGGGCGCATCGCGCCCTTCTCGCTGCACGACATCTCGGCCATTGAGTACTCCGATAACAGTCCCACCACCGGCAACCTCGCGCCCCCGGCGTACCGTTCCTGGTGGCCCTTCGCCAACTGGGGGCTGCGTGATGCGAACCTCTCAGCCGATTTTCCCACCTCGGCGCAGCTTATTATCGAGCAGTACAGGCTTGAGGTGCACCGCCGGGTTGATGGCGTGATTATGTTTACACCCTTTTTGATCGAGCACATCTTACAGGTCACGGGACCGCTACACATCCCGCAATACAACGAGACGATTACGGCGCAAAACCTGGAGGCGCGCCTGCATTACTATCAGTTGGACAATGCTGGCATCCGCAAGACCGAACTTATCGAGCACGTCACGGACCCGGCGCAGGCCCGTAAGCTGTTCACTTCGCGCGTCGCGCATGTGCTCATGGATACCGTGCGTCATGCGCCGCCCGGCGAACTGCTGGCAATTGGCCTGCAATTGCTACAGGACCTCAAGACCAGGGATCTACAGGTCTACGTGACCAATCCTCAGATCGAGAGCCTGCTCATCCACTATGGTTACGCCGGCCTGATTGATCGGTCAACGAATCACGATGGGATCTACATCGTGCAGGCCAACGTGAGCGCCAGCAAGGCATCGCAATATGTGCGCACCATTATTCACGATACCGTGACCCTGGATGCGCAGGGAGGCGCTACGCACATGATGCAGTTGCGGCTCGTCTACAACCAGATCGGGCCGGTCTACGGGCTGGACACCTATCGCGACTATATCCGCGTGTATGTACCGCCCACGGCTAAATTTCTCGGCGGCGATGGTTTCGATACTGGAACCCCGCTGTGTGGCGGTCCACTGCCCGCCTGCGCCCCTGATGGGATCTACCCGCAGGATCAACTTGTGTGCCCGACGGGCCAGTACCAGGCCGGGGCTTCCGCGCCGATGCTTGGCGATCCCTACACCGGCCAGTGGCATCCGCTCGACAGGATCGGTCCGCCGACCAACCTCACCAGCGACACGCCGGGCCGCACAATGTTCGGCGGCTTCGTGGTTGTGCCCAAAAATTGCACCATGACCGTAACGCTCTCGTGGTATGTACCGCCACCCGGGCACGCCCCCTACGACCTGCTGATCCAGCGCCAGGCCGCGACCTTTCCCGAACTGGATCTCAGCATTCTGCCCATGCCTCAAGACTGCGCCAGCCTGGGAACGGCGGGCCTGCATTTTCACGGCATCCTGACACACGATACGTCCTTCGCGCTGCAAAGAAATGCTCGCGCGGCGAAACATTGCTACCCTGGCACTGCCGTGTAGTAATAGAGTAGATGTGCCTATTGACACCCGGCAACGTTGCCTCGTATACTTGCGCGTAGGCAGCTTTTGTTTTCAAGTACCTTATGCACTAAAGCAGGAGTATCTATACCAGGTTTTTCAGAGCGTGTTTGATTCTCAGCCTCCTCGCCCTCTCGCGCCAGGTTTGCGCGCGGTTCCGCCGCGCAAGGGAGGGTGTGGTATGGAAGATGCGGGGTGCGCATCTTCCATACCACACCCTCCCTCCGGCGAACGCCGCAGGCGCGAGCACGCGAGGGCACTGACCATCAGGTACACTCTCAATGATGTCACGGGAAGATTGTGGAAGAGAAGCATTCATGGAACAACCAGCTCTTTTAAATATTATCCGCACAGATAACAGTTATCGGTTTCGTCTTGATCTTCCCGATAGCCCGGCGCCGGCAGGACAGGAGTATAGCACCGATCTCAACATTGAGACGCGGGAGCGCCTGCGCCGCGCCCTGCAATCGGCGTCGCAATCTATGCAGACGCTGGCTGCGGCGGATATCAAACGTCATGCAACGAAGTTGAGCGCTGTCAACGACGCATTGCTGACACTGGGACGTTTCCTTTTCGATGTAATGCTCCCCGCACCACTCCAGGAGGCACTGCGGCGTCTTGACGCGCCCCTCATTCTCACAACAAATACGCCGGACATCCCCTGGGAACTGATGTACGACCAGGGTGCGCGCGCCGGGCACTATTTCTGCCAGTTAACAAGCGTTGGCCGGCTGATCCACCCGCATCGTGATCGCGATAGCCACACACGTAATGCCTTTCCAGAGCGCCCGACCCGCAAGCTGGGGAGACGCGAGGCGCAGGGGCTGGCGATCCTCTTCCTTGTCAATCCTACCGGTGAGCGCCCTTCGGCAGAGGAAGAGGTGGCCGCGCTCTGTACGAACCTTCCGGAGTCGGTATCACGCGTCATCCTTTATCGCCAGCAGGCGAACCAGCTGGAAATGCGCATGCGCATCAGCGCGGAGGCCCCGCACGTTGTTCATTACGCGGGTCCTGTTCCGCTCGTAAACGCCGCTGGCGAGCCATCGCTGGCCCTGGCTGGCAACTCACGCCTGGATAGCAGCGCCGCTGAACAATTGTTACAATCACTACCCCGGCGCCCACTCGTGTTTATCAGTTGCCACGAGCATCATCGCGCCCCTATAAACGGCTCCACACAGCAAGAGCGCGACGAGAACATGGAACGACTGGCCGCCAATCTGCTGAATTCCGGCGCCGGGGCAGTGGTAGCGATGCGCTGGCCGGTCAATCCGCAGCGAGCGCGTGAGTTTGCCTCCTTCTTCTATCAGGATGCTGCCGACGGTGTGACGCTGGGCGAGGCCATGCGCCGCTCACGCGTCGCGATGGCCCAGCATTACATCGATGATCCATCGTGGATGGCGTTCACGCTCTACGGCGATCCGCTGCTGCGCCTCGTCTCCAGCTCGCTTTCCACCAAAGAGCGTCCCATCGAACCGGGCCTCGATTCCTTCGACGACAGCCATATCATGGCGCCGATCCTGCAATCCTCCAACACGCCTGACCGGAGATTTCTGCGCGTTGTGCTGGAAATTGCGCTTGGCGAGGCGCGCAATATGCATAAAGATTATCTCGGCACGCCCCATCTCTTTATTGCTCTCACCAAGCTGGACGGCGGCTGCACGCAGGACGCGCTGCGCTGTCTGGGCTTCGCGCCCAAACAGGTGCGCGATGTCATCCGCCTCGCCCTGGGTTCGGGCAAGGCCACCAGCGATACGCCGATTCTACCGACGCGGCGCTGTAAAGAGATCCTGCAAACGGCGGAGCGCAACGCGTTGAGCATGGGTTCGCCGATAGTTGATGAGCGAGCCATCGCGCAGGCCGTTCTGAGCGAGGGCGATGGCGTCACCCACGAACTGCTCACCAAACTGGGCATCAATCCCTCGCAACTGATGGACCTGATCACCGCGAGCAACGCCCGCGCCCTGCTCGAACTCGTGCCGTCGGCCAGCGCGAACCCCGAAGTGGTGCAGGAGGAACTGCCTGGCGCCATCGGTATCGGCGGTCCCGATGGCGCGGCCAAAGGTGGCTCCGTGCTGGAGCGCCTGGGACGAGACCTGACCAGACAGGCCAGCAACAAGCAGTTGACGCCGCTGATTGGACGCGAGAAAGAGATTCGCCTGCTGATGCAAACCCTGATGCTCAAGGATCGCAACAATCCTATCCTGATCGGCGATTCGGGCGTGGGCAAAACGACGATTGTTGGCGGCCTCGCGCAGCGCATCGTAGATGGCAAGGTACCGCCGGAACTGCGCGGCAAACGCCTGATCGAGCTATCGGCGAGTTCGCTGGTCGCAGGGACCAAGTATCGCGGCGAATTCGAGGAGCGCCTGCTCAAAGTACTGGAAGAGGCGGAGAGCAGCGGCAACGTGATCCTGTTTATCGACGAGATGCACCTCTTGATCGGCACCGGGCGGGCCGCCGATGGCAGCATCGACGCGGCAGGCATTCTCAAGCCGGCGCTGGCCGGCGGGCGCCTGCGCTGCATCGGCGCGACGACGCCGCAGGAGTACCGTGCGATTGAAAAAGACGCCGCGATGGAGCGCCGCCTGCGCCCCGTCATTATCGAGGAGCCGACGCCCGAAGAGGCGCTGGCGATCCTGACCGGTATGCGCGATCTCTACGAGCAGCATCATCACGCAACAATCAGCGACGAGGCGTTGCAGGCGGCAGTGCAGCTCTCGGTACAATACCTGCCCAACCTGCGCCTTCCCGACAAAGCGTGCAGTGTGCTGGATGAGGCATGCTCGCAGGCGCGCGTCTTCTCCATTGAGCAGGATGACCAGGAAGAGGATGACCAGGAAGAGGTCGTTACCACACCCGTAATTACGCCGGCAATGATCGCGGAGGTCATTTCGTATCGCACGGGCATCCCGGTCCACGCTCCGGGACGCGAGGAGCGTGATCGCTTGCTGTCCCTGGAGAAGCGACTGAAAGCGCGCGTGATCGGGCAGGATGAGGCGATCAGTCGCGTGACGCAGGCCATTCAGGTGGCGCGCGCCGGCCTCAAGCCGCGCAATCGCCCGGCGGGCGTCTTCATGTTCCTGGGGCCGACCGGGGTAGGCAAAACCGAGCTGGCTCGCGCTCTGGCCGCCGAGGTCTTTGGCTCCGAGGAGCACCTGATACGCGTCGATATGTCCGAGTACATGGAGAAACATGCGGTCTCGCGTATGATCGGCGCGCCGCCCGGCTACGTTGGCTACGACCAGGAGGGACAGCTGACGGGCAAATTACGCCGCCGCCCGCATTGTGTCGTGCTGCTCGACGAACTGGAGAAAGCTCATCCCGAAGTATTCGATCTCTTCTTGCAGGTCTTCGACGCCGGGCGCCTCACAGATGCCCAGGGACACACCGTCGACGCGCAGCACGCTATCTGGATCATGACCTCCAACGTCGGCACCGAGATGCTTGGGCGCTCAATGCCCAGCGGCTTCCGCGCCAACCTCAAGGAGACCGGCCAGGAGATGCAGCGCGAGCGCCTGATGGAACGCCTGCGCCAGACGTTCCGCCCGGAGTTCCTCAATCGCATCGATGATGTGGTTATCTTCCACCCGCTGGACCGCGAGCAGGCAAAGGCGATTACGCGACTCCAGATGAACGAACTGGCCGCGCGCCTGCTCGATCAGGGCCTGATCCTCCAGGCCGACGATAGCGCGATAGATCTGCTCTGCC
Organism: Ktedonobacteraceae bacterium; assembly: GCA_035294325.1. Taxonomy (GTDB): domain Bacteria; phylum Chloroflexota; class Ktedonobacteria; order Ktedonobacterales; family Ktedonobacteraceae; genus DATGLE01. The sequence continues at coordinate 15,706 of DATGLE010000201.1, forward strand.
GTGAAGGCTTCAGCCAGACGCAGGGTGCCCGCCCGCTGCGGCGCGTGATCGAGAAGATGCTCACCGTGCCGCTGAGCCTGCGCATCCTGCTGGCCGATCTTCCCCAGAGCGGCGAGGTGCATGTGAGCGCTGTCAATGGGAAACTGGATATCTCTATTCACTCGCCTATCGCTCTGCACAAGCGCGACAGCGGGGAACTGGAGGAGACCCAGGACGCCGAGGTCAGCGCCACCTGAGAACCTCTGGAAAGGCCAACAAAATGTAGAGGCGCGGGCCAGCCGGCCAGGACCAGCCGGCCAGGACCAGCCGGCCAGGGCGAGCAAGGCCAGGGCGAGCAAGGCCAGGGCAAGCCTCGCCTCTACATGTAACAATGCGAGGAGGGGCAAAATGTAGAGGCGAGGCTGGCCCTCGCCTTTCTTGCCCGCACCTTTCTTGCCCGCACCTTCCTTGCCCTCGCCTTGCTCGCCCGCACCTTCCTTACCCTCGCCTTCCTTACCCTCGCCTTCCTTACCCTCGCCTTGCTCGCCCTCGCCTTGCTCGCCCATGCCCCCGTGGGTCCTTTCCTGGCCTGCATACACAAAAACATGCTGAGAGGCGTTGACCTCTTTGTCAACGTCCACTCAGCATGGAGGAGGGGAAACGGAAGCAGACGTAAAGCGTGGTGATGATGACCGAAGTATGAATGTCTGGAGCAGAAGCATCTACGAAACAGAGCCGGCAGGCTGCAACGCTGCGCAACGGAGCCACTTTCCGCCACCGCTCGGAGCAACGCTCAACAGAACAAGTTGGCACCCCAACGATCACCATTCACCACCGTAAATAGTATACCCTGGCCTGCTTTACGCTACCTTATTCAGCACTTCATTTTGCATAACAGTAGTTACATATCTTCCTGCCTGCGAGAATGACCTTCCCGGCACGCTTGATTATGCCTCGGCTTCTCTCTATGCTCACACGAGAGGCTGTGTATAGAGAAGATTTTATAGAGGTCTTACATAAGACAATTCACTCGTCGCCACCTTCGGTGGCTCATAATTTAAGGATTAGTAAGGAAGGCCAGGGCTATCCTTATAAGCACTCCTGCCAGAACCAGGGTGTCAATATACTCAAATATCGCTACAAGCAGATCTTACATGCATATCTTTTCTTTCTCCTCATCCTTCTGCTCGCGTCCTGCCCACAAAGCGCGCCAGCAGCACAACACCAGTAATGAGCAGAATCACTGCGATGATGATGCCCGCCAGTAGAGGAACCGGGATCATCGGGCCGTTCTTAACCGGCAATGCGGCGGGCATCACGACATGCTCTCCGGCAATTAGCGAACGCGGTGAGACCACATCGATCAGATGATCGTTGGCGCGCGGCTGCGTGGCGGGATCGATGCGATAGTCGCCATTGCTCGGAAACGCCCCGTAGGGATTGGTATAGCTGGTAGGATGCGCAACCACCGTAACGAGCTTGCTGACGACGCGTTTGCCCGCCGGCGAGCTGACGGTCAGTGTCAACGTATAGCTCCCCGCATGCGCATAGGTATGCGTGACCGAGACGCCCTGAGCCGTTGCGCCATCGCCGAAGTTCCAGGCATAACTGAGGGGAGCCTGGGGTTGGCCGGGGACGAACGATGCTTTCGCATCCAGCGCCAGGCTATGACCGGCCAGCGCCGTACCGATATCGCCGATGGCCGCGATGGGATTCTGGTCCGCCGGGGCCTCTCCCAGTACGGCGGGCTGGTGCAGCAGCTCGACGGTAATCATGCCGGGCAGCGCCAGCGCGAGCGTCAGCGCCTGTGACTGGTGAGAACTGCCATCGGCATAAGTGTTCATGAGCTGGATCGTATCCATCTGTGTATCGAAAGGATACGCAGGATAAAGCGGCGTCGGCTTCCCGGTTCTGGGATCGCCACTAAAGTTGCCCGCCATAGTAATACAGGGCACGCCCGCATCGGTAAAGGCGTATTGATCGCTGGCACCGAGCGTATCCTCAAGCATCCGCACGTTACCAAGTTGATCCGGCGTAAAGATAGGCCGGGGAACATCCTGGCCTTTTGCGCTATGATAAGTAAGATTCTGGAAGCCCTGCGCGCGAAATAGTGCAAAGGCGGCGGGAATGGCCTGTTTGATCTCTGCCTGGAACTGGAGAATAGCGGCCCGTTGCAGCGAGGACCATTCAGGCAGACGGGGATAAGTGTCATTCGTCTGAAGCGGCGTCGTGAAGGCAAAGAAGGGTAGGAGAGGATTCGCCAGCCGGCCAAGATAGCGCAGGGGGTAGGCGATGCCGTTCTGCTCCTCGTTAATCATAGCGACGATATTGGGGAGGTCGCCGTTGATAGTGCTGTTCACATAGTGAAAAGAACCGAACAATCCCTGTTCCTCCGCATCGAAGAGCACGAAGCGCAGAGTGCGCGCAGGATAGACGTGGTGACTGCTCCAGTACTGCCCCATCGCCCGCGCAACCCCAAGCTCGATAGCGCAGCCGCTGGCATCATCAAAGGCCGACTGGTTCGAGCTAGCCATGCCGTCGTAGTGGCAGCCAATGATTACAACCTGTTCGGGATGGACGGCGCCGGGCACGCTCACCTCCACATTAAAGGCCGGAACCTTCGCCGGGCGGCCCTGCCAGCCCTTGATAGTAAAGGGATCGCGCCGCACCTGCGCACCGAAGCCTTTCAGATCGCCGAGCATCTCCTGCGTCCAGTAGGCAGTGAATTCGTCGTGCCCATTGCTCTGCGGCGGTAAATTACTATCATAGCCAGCTTCGCGATGCAAAAAATGCGTTCCCATATAAAAAAGCTGATTGTAGATGTAATCGGGATCGACTACCGGGCCATCTTCAACTTTCGAATGCTCCTGTACTACCTGTGAGCGGATATCATGCGCAAGGACTGGTAACGAAAGCCAAAAGCTGGTAGCATAGAGAGCACAGATGCATAAACAGCAGGAGTGCAGCAGACGGCGTAGCATTCCGGTTCCCTCTTTTTCGTTAGTATAGCGCTGTGAGGTTTCTTAGCACAGGCATCATAGTATTATGCATCACCAATAATATCAAGATCACACGCAATTGACGGTAGGCAGGGAACGCAGAAAAGCGTCTGACCGCTGCACGAACACGACATTAGAATCGAGGAAAGAGAAAAAGCGTGACGACAACAGCACACAACACCGATGAGGCGGCACCATTTACCGTGAGCAATGAGCACATCAGCGAATTGCTCCGGTGCCTGTACGAGATTACGGACCTTGATCTGCTGGGGGCGCTGGCGCGCTGGGATCAGCAGACGGCAATGCCCGATGGCGCGGCGGATGTGCGTATGTACCAGGTGGCAACGCTGCAAGGCTTACTGCATGAGCGCATTACGGATCCCCGGCTCGGCGAACTGCTTAAAGAGCTGGATGATGCCATCGAGCAGGATCACTTCACTGACGCTGATCGAGGACTGGTACGGCACGCCCGCCGCATGTATGACCGCGCCACGAAGCTGCCGCGCACTCTCGTCGAAGAACTGGCGCGCGTCGAGATAGCCAGCGTCAGCGCCTGGGTTAACGCGCGCAAGCAGAACGATTTTGCCAGCTTCGCCCCCTGGTTGCAGCGCATCCTCAACTTGAAGCGCGAGGTTGCTGACCGCATCGGCTACACGGAGACGCGCTACGATGCGCTGCTCGACGAGTTTGAGCCGGGGCTGACCGCCAGCAAGGTCGAGACATTGTTCGCGCCCGTGCGCAGCGCCAGTGCCACGCTGCTGCGCCGTATCCAGGCCAGCGGACACCAGATCGACGCCTCCTGCCTGCACGGAAATTTCCCGATTGGACAGCAGGAAGAGCTGTGCGAGAAAATAGCGAGCAGCATCGGCTACAATTTCACCTATGGACAGATCGCGCGCTCGGCTCATCCCTTCACAACTAGCTTCGGTTCGCCCCTGGATGTGCGCTTCACGGTGCGCTACGATGAGCGCTACCTCCAGCAATCCCTGATGGCAGCGCTGCACGAAGGCGGCCATGCCCTGTACGAGCAGGGATCCTCACGCACGCTTATGCGCACGCCCCTCGCCGGTGGCGCATCGCTGGGCATGCACGAATCGCAGTCGCGCATGTGGGAAAACGTGATTGGCCGCTCGCTGCCTTTCTGGCAGGGGAGATATGGCATCGTCCGCGAAGTCTTCCCCGAGCAGTTCAAGGCCGTCGATGTGGCGACCTTCGTGCGCGCGCTGAACAAAGTTGAGCCAGGTCTGATCCGCGTCGAGGCCGATGAAGTTACCTATAACCTGCATATCATCATCCGCTTCGAGCTGGAGAAGGCGCTGCTCGATGGCGAGATTTCAGTCGAGTCGCTGCCGGGCCGATGGAATGCCCGCTATCGCGAGTACCTGGGCATCGACCCGGAGAACGATGCCACGGGCGTGCTTCAGGATGTGCACTGGTCCGAGGGCATGATCGGCTACTTCCCGACGTATACGCTGGGCAATCTCTACGCGGCGCAGATTTACCATACCCTGCGCACAATCTTTCCTGACTTCGACGAGCGCCTGGCCGCCGGAGACACATCGTTCGTGCTGCAATGGCTGCGCGAGCACATGTATAGCGCAGGCGCAACCTATCTGCCACAGGATCTGCTACTGCGCCTGACCGGAGAAGAGGCGAATCCACAGTACTTCGTGAATTACCTGACTGCCCGCTTCGAGCAAATTTACAACTTGCCGGCTGACCGCACATAGAGTGTGCCCGGTTCTCAGCGTCCCCGCGCCAGGGCCGGGCGCTGGTGTGGCTCCGCCGCACCCGGATCTAATATATTATGCAGCAAAATGCGCTTCGCACATTTTGCTGCATAATATATTAGATCTGACGAGCGCCGCAGGTGCGAGCATGCACCGGGGTTGGAAATCAGACACACTTTATCACAGTGTAAAAAGGAGAGGTGCAGGCTAACATGACAAAGGACTTTGGCGATCCGACCTCGTTGGAGGAGGCAACCATCGTTGAATTGCAGGAGGCGATGCAGGCCGGGCGACTTACGGCGCGCCGCCTGGCCGAGATGTACATCGAGCGCATCGAGACGCTCGACAGGCGTGGCCCCGCGATCAACTCCGTCGCGGAGATCAACCCCGATGCGCTCGATATCGCCGCTGCGCTCGACCATGAGCGCGCCAGCAGCGGCCCGCGCGGGCCGCTGCACGGCATCCCCGTGCTCATCAAAGACAATATCGCCACTGCTGATCGCATGGAGACCACCGCCGGCTCGCTCGCCCTGGTAGGATCGCGTCCGCCGCGCGACGCATTTGTCGTGCAGGGATTGCGCAAGGCGGGGGCGCTGATCCTGGGCAAGACGAACCTGAGCGAGTGGGCCAATTTCCGCTCAGAATACTCCACCAGCGGATGGAGTGGGCGCGGCGGCCAGGTCCTTAATCCCTATATCCTGGACCGCTCGCCCTGCGGCTCCAGTTCGGGATCGGGGGCAGCCGCAGCGGCTAATCTGGCGGCGGCAACGCTGGGCACCGAGACCGACGGTTCGATTGTCTGCCCATCCTCCGTCAACGGCCTGGTTGGCATCAAGCCCACTGTGGGACTGACCAGCCGCGCCGGAGTGATCCCGATAGCGCACAGCCAGGATACCGTCGGGCCGATGTGCCGCACGGTAGCCGATGCCGCCGCCATCCTCGGCGCACTGGTCGGCCTTGATCCGCGCGATCCAGCCACGCAGGCCAGCGCCGGCATGTTTCACAGTGACTATACGAAATTCCTCGATCCCAACGGACTGCGCGGTGCACGCATTGGTGTTGCCCGCAAGCACTATTTCGGGCGCATTCCCAGAGTTGATGCAATCATGGATGCCGCCATCCAGCGGATGCAGGAATCCGGCGCGGAGATCATCGATCCCGCCGATATCGCGACGGCGGAGCAAATGTCCTCGTCCGAGAGCGAGCACAAAGTACTGATCTTTGAATTCAAGGCCGATCTCAACCGCTACCTGGCCGAACTGGTCAGTTCGCCGGTGCGCACGCTCGCCGAGATTATCGCCTTCAACAACGAGCATGCCGGCGCGGAATTGCCATTTTTCGGACAGGAGCTTTTCTTGCAGGCGGAGGAGACAACTTCGCTCAGCGATCCGGAGTATCTTGCCGCCCTGGATGAAAACCACAGGCTCGCCCGCCAGGAAGGGATCGACGCGGTTATGGATAAGTTCAACCTGGATGCGCTGGTGGCGCCGACGGGTGGACCGGCCTGGACCATCGATCTGATTAACGGCGATCACCACCTCGGCGGCAGTTCACAGCCGGCGGCGCTGGCTGGCTATCCGATCATCACCGTGCCTGCTGCTTCGATCTTCGGACTGCCTGTCGGCGTCTCCTTCATCGGCAGGGCTTTCAGCGAGCCAACGCTCATCAGGCTCGCCTACGCCTTTGAGCAGGCCACACAGGCGCGGCGCCCGCCGCAGTACCGGCCCACGCTGCTACCCATCCTTTGAAGGGAGAAACAACATGACAACAAAGATTGCCGTCATTACAGACGTACATGCGAATTTACCGGCCCTGCTCGCTGCGTTCAGGGCTATTGGACAGGAGGGATGCGATCAGATCATCCACACGGGCGATGCCGTCGGCTTCGGCCCGTTTCCTAACGAATGCCTCGATGCACTGCTGGCCCTGCCCAATATTTCGCTGCTGATGGGCAATCACGACGCCTGGGCAGTGGGCGCGCCTGTAGGCTCCGTCCCATCCTGGCTGCGCACACATACGGAGTGGACGCGGGCCACCGTCAGCGAGCAGCATCGCGCGGTGATGGCGCAATGGCCCTATCTCTTGCAGCAAGAGATCGAGGGTGTCAGGCTCACATTTCTGCATTATGCACTCGATGCATCAGGACGAAACTTCACGCAGATCGTCTTCGATCCAGCGCCCGCCGACCTGGATCAGCTTTTCGCTCCCTATGCCTCGGATCTTGTCTTTTATGGACACTATCACCCGTTTTCCGACATGCAGGGGCGCGGGCGCTACATCAATCCCGGTACGCTGGGCTGCCATGATAAAGCTATTGCCAGGTACGCCATCGTCACGCTTGATCGAGGACAGGCCAGCGTTGAGCATCGCAGCGCCGCCTACGATGACGCGCCTCTCTTCGCCGCAATGGAGCAGCGCCAGGTCGCGGAGCGCGAGACTGTTTGCCGCGAGTTCTTCAAACGATAAGAGGAAAGTCAGGGCCTCTTGCCCCAGACAGTCACGAAGCGCCACATGCCGCAGAAATCCGG
>DATGLE010000202.1:0-7728 GCA_035294325.1 Ktedonobacteraceae bacterium
CTAATAATGCAGTTCCAGGGAAGGTGCCAGGTGATATCAAGATGAGTACTTCGCGTGTAACCGTCGATCCTTCGATCTTCAAAGCATATGACGTTCGTGGCGTCTACGGTGAGAACCTCACCGACGAGGTTGCCTATGCCATCGGGCGCGCCGCCGCTCAATATCTCAACGTACCAGAGATCGCAGTGGGCCGCGATATGCGCCTCTCCTCACCGCAACTGGCCGCCGCGCTCATTCGCGGCATTACCGATCAGGGCGTGAACGCTGTCGACCTCGGCCTGACAACCACCGACGGTCTCTATTTCGCCGTTGGCAAGTTTAATTATCCCGCAGGCGCGATGATTACCGCCTCGCACAACCCGGGAAAATATAACGGCATCAAATTCTGTCGCGCCCAGGCGTATCCGATCAGTGAGGATAGCGGGCTGGCCGATATTCGCGACCTGGCGGTCAGTGGCAACTTCAAGGAACCAGAGCGCAAGGGCCAGGTGACGCAGCGCGACATCATCGACGATTACGTCAATCACGCGCTTTCGTTTATCGATGTGAGCAAGGTCAAACCCCTCAAAGTCGTTATTGATGCCGGAAATGGCATGGCCGGCATGGTGATGCCGCGCGTCTTCAAGCGCCTGCCCTGCGAACTCATTCCGCTGTACTTTGAGCTTGATGGCAACTTCCCCCATCACCCGGCAAGCCCCATCGAGCCAGAGAACATGGTCGATGTGCAGAAGAAGGTACGTGAGACGGGCGCGGATCTGGGCGCCGCCTTCGATGGCGATGCGGATCGTATGTTCCCTGTTGATGAGCATGGCAACCTTGTCGACGGCTCGATGGTGACGGCAATGGTCTCAGAAAGCCTGCTGCATAAGCAACCAGGCTCAACGATCCTGCACAACTTGATCGTTTCTAAGAGCGTTCCCGAACTGATTAGCAGAATGGGCGGCAAGTCTGTGCGCACGCGCGTCGGACACTCCTTTATCAAGGAGGAGATGCGCAAGAGTAACGCCATCTTCGGCGGCGAACACTCCGGCCATTTCTACTTCCGCGATAACTGGTATGCCGACTCTGGCTTGATCGCTCTGCTGATCCTGCTCGAACTCGTCTCGGTTGAGGGTAAGCCGCTCTCGGAGATCATCAAGCCGCTCGATCAGTGGGTGCGCAGCGGCGAGATCAACAGCACGGTCCACGACCAGCAGGGGAAGCTGAAGGCGATTGAGGAGCGCTACGGCAAAGGCGCGCAGTCCGTCGATCACATGGATGGCCTCACCGTGGACTACGGAGACTGGTGGTTCAACGTGCGCCCCTCTAACACCGAGCCGCTGCTGCGCCTGAACGTCGAAGCAAAGAGCCAGCAATTGATGCTGGAGAAACGCGACGAACTGCTCGCGTTCATCCGTGCATAAGGATACACACAGTGAAGGGCGCGTTACCCGCTGCGCGGGTAACGCGCCCTTCACTGTGTGTATCCTACTTTACTCCCGAAAATGCGGCATCACTTCCTGGGCGAAGCGCGCGATCTGCTCGACACGCTCGGGCCAGCGCGGCACGATGAATTGCAGCGCGATATGCTCCATACCGATCTTACGGTACTCTTCAAGCGCCTCAACCAGCTGCTCGGGCGTACCGCGCAGGAAACGCGGATCTTGCGTGACCGGCTCGCTCGTCACCTCGATCTGGCTGCAACAGGTGAAGTGTACCTGGTCTGGATCGCGCCCGGCCTCGGCGGCCATGCTGCGCACCTCCTCATATTTAGTCTTGAGTTCCTGCGGTGTAATGCCAATAAAGTAAGGGAACCAGGCATCGCCGTATTTCGCCGCACGGCGCTGAGCAGCAGGGCCTTCGCCTCCCACCCAGATCGGGATGCGCGGCTGCTGGATCGGCTTGGGATAGAATGCGACATCCTGGAACTGGTAGAACTGGCCGTTGAAGCTGATATGCTCCTCGCTCCACAGTCGCTCGATAATCTGAAGCTGCTCATCGGTCATGCGTCCCCGGTGCCTGAATGGCACGCCCAGCGCCGCGAACTCCTCCTCCATCCAGCCAATGCCCACGCCCATAATCAGGCGGCCATTGGAGAGCCGTTCGATGGAAGCCGCGACACGCGCCCAGTAGAGGGGATGACGATATGGCAGCACCAGCACACTGAGGCCCAGTTTGATGGTCTCGGTACAGGCCGCCAGGAAAGCCAGGCAGGTGAATGAGTCCAGGAAGGGGCGATCAGGCGGGACGATGAATTCGTGATTCTCGCTGTAGGGGTAGGTTGTCTTGATCTCCCAGGGGGTTACTACGCGATCAGCCGACCAGACGGCGGCAAAGCCCTGGGACTCGGCGCTACGAGCAGCCTCCGTGAGCACATCCGGCCCGGTGGCCCGTCCTGAGATTGGCAGGAAAACTCCAAATTCCATTGTTGCGTTCCTTTCTTCATGTTTTCCGCTACCGTCGCTTACTCGCGCCTGCGGCACTCCTCACTCCCTTGCGTAGCAGAGCCGCGCGCGTGCCCGGCGAGAGAAGGCGAGGACACAGAGAATCAAACATGCGGCAGGACGCTCTCGGCAAATCCACGCAGCCCATCGATATCATCCATATCGAACCATTGCAGCATCAACTCCTGTACGCCTGCCTGCTCATACGCTTTGATCTGGGCTATAGCCTCATCGGGAGTGCCAGCAACGGCATTGCGCGAGCGCAATCCCTCCAGCATGGCATCGAGCGTTGAGGCACCGCCGCCCGACCTCTCGCGCCACCAGCCTGCGCGCCGCTCAAGCTCCGCTCTATCGCGTCCAAAGAAGAGCGTGTTCATCAATGTGCGCCTGACGGCCTCCGGCTGGCGCCCGGCCTTTCGCAGCAGATCGTCCAGCAGTTGGGAGCGTTCACGGAAAGCGTCGGGACCAATGAAGGTGGCATTCCACACCTCGGCGTAGCGCGCGGCGAGGGGCAGTGTGTACTTCTTACCATTGCCACCAATCAGGATTTCTGGCCCGCCGGGGCGCTGTGGACGCGGCAGGAGCGTCGCGTCGCGCAACTGAAAGAATTTTCCTTCGAACGTGACGGGTTCATCGCTGCGCAGCAAACGCGTAACCACCTCAATCCCCTCTTGCAGCCGCGCCATGCGTGTCGGTATATCGCCGAGCGTATGCCCGAAGTGCGTATGTTCGCGATCCTGCCAGCCCGCACCCAGACCCAGGATCATGCGCCCTCCGCTCAGGTCGTCAAGCGCGGCGGCCTGGCGAGCGAGCATAGTGGGTTCGCGAAATGAGACCGGCGCCACCAGCGGACCGAAATGGATGCGCTGTGTATGATCGGCAAGATACGCCAGTGAAACGATCATCTCCAGCGAGTCTTTGTCCGGCGGGCCAGCGTTGGTATAGTGGTCTGAGCGAAATAAGCCAGCGAAGCCCAGCGCTTCAACTTCGGCCACCAGGCGCTTCCAGCGCTGCCATGTGAGGCCATCCTGGCCCTCGATCATAATCGATAAAGCGACCATGTTCCCCTCTCTTTTAATAGCAAGTTAGCTACAACATTGTACGCCCTGCTTCACACCCCATGCAACCTGAGTCCAGGGCTATGTAATGCTCGCCAGAAGCGGGGGTCAAGGGGGCGGCCGCCCCCTTGCGGGGCGCGGGGTGGGGAGAATTATATAGCCCTGACCTGAGTCTATCTACGTTGACATAATCACAGCCTGGCGGCGATAATTTAAGGAGGACTAGAAAGAAGGATGAAACATGGCTCGCATTAAACTAGCTTATATCGGCGGTGGCAGCACCCGTGCGGCAGGCACTATGGCCTCATTTGTCCACCAGGGAGAAAACTTCAACGGCTCTGAGGTTGTGCTGATCGATCTTAACGAAGAACACCTCGAGATCGTGCAAACCATCGCACAGAAGATGGCGCGCGCCAGGGGACTCGATCTCACGATTACGTATACCACAGACCGGCGCGCGGGATTGCGCGACTGCGATGCTGTGCTGACAAGTTACAGGCCCGGCGGCTTCGAGGCGCGCTACCTTGATGAAAGCATTCCACTCAAACACGGCGTCATCGGCCAGGAGACGCAGGGACCGGGTGGGTTTTTCATGGCATTACGTACCATCAACGTCATGAAGGGCATCATTGAAGATATGGAGGCCGTCTGCCCCAAAGCCCGCCTCTTTAACTATACCAATCCCATCAACCTCGTTTCAGAGGCAGTAACGCACCATACATCCATTCCTACCATTTCCTTCTGTGAGGGACCGATCATGACAAATCGCCATTACGCGGAATTCGCCGGTCTCGATCCCGATAAGCTTGATGCCGTTTCGATTGGCCTCAATCACGGCTCCTGGACGGTGCGCCATCTCTATGAGGGGCAGGATTTCATACCCATGCTTCAGGCCGCCTACGAGCGTGCGCTGAGCGGGGGGCAGACCTCTCGCCGCCAATTGCGCCTCGTCGAGCTGGCCTGTATGATGGATTCGCTGCCCAGCGACTACTTCCAGTATTACTACTTCAAGGATGAAATCCTGGCGGAACTTCAGGCGAAGCCAACCACGCGTGCGCAGGATATCATGGCGAGCGTGGGCGATTACTGGGCGCATTATCGCGAGCAGGCCGCACGCGATATTCCTGAGCTTGATCCTTCTCGCTCGCGCGGCGGTATTCACGAACTGGAGCTGGCTATCGACGTTATGGACGCCATCTATAATGACCGCAAAGAGGTCTGGTACGTCAACATCCCCAACCATGGCGCCCTTGCCGACTTTCCCGATGACCTCGTGGTCGAACTGGTCGGCTATGTAGATCGCAATGGCGTTCAGCCTCTTGTGCAGGGGCATTTACCGCGCCAGGTGCGCGGTCTGGTGGAGCAACTGGGCGAGTACCAGGCGCTCGCAGCCGAGGCCGCATGGAGCGGCAATCGCCGCGAAGGAATCCGCGCACTCGCCAGCAACCCGCTCGTTCCTTCGCTGCACAAAGCGGAGGCGATCTATGATGAACTGGCCGCCGCCCACCGGCGCTACCTGCCGGAGCGCCTGCTCCACTAGAGGAGCGATACCGGGGCCGCACAGCTCTGGTGTCAACTTTACGGCTACAGTCATCCCCCGAAATTTCTTATAACTCAAAATGTATGTCTTTGTGCGCCTGCGGCGTCTCCTAAGGAATGGAGGTTGCGGGTCGAGCGCCTGCGGCGCTCGGCCCGCAACCTCCATTCCTGGCGAACCGCACAGCGGTGAGCCGTCAGACAGGCTTGTACATGACGCTTTTATAATCAATATATCAATATAAGGAGAATGCCAGGAGGAGCTATGGCTTACGTACTGGGTGTTGATGGCGGGAATACCAAAACTATCGCGCTCGTCGCCGCGCTGGATGGCAGGATCGTGGGGGCCGGGCGCGCGGGATGCAGCGACCTCTACAATACAAAACCAGACAAACACGGAGAAAGCCCTACCGATGCCGCTCTGGCTAATATCGACTCCGCCGTAATACAGGCATTGCAGGCCGCCCATATCGCGCCATCCGATCTTGCCGCCGGCGTCTTCAATATGGCCGGCGCGGACTGGCCCGAAGACTTTACCCTGCTAGAATCTGTGGTCACAGAGCGCGGGTGGGGACGCAGAGTTGTTGTTCAGAACGATGCACTGGGTGTCCTGCACGCCGGATCCAAAGATAATACGGGCGTTTCGGTGGTATGCGGCACGGGCGCGGCCATCGGATCGCGAGCGCCCGATGGCCGCATATGGCATACCAGCTTCTGGCAGCATGATGTCCAGGGGGGTGCACACCTGGGCAGGAAGGCCGTGGCGGCCGTGTTCAACGCGGAGCTTGGCATCGAGCCTCCCACCTCGCTCACAGGCGCTGTGCTCTCCTATTATGGCCTCCCCACAGTCGAAGACCTTCTACATCTTTACACCGGCCGTCTGCTCAAAGAAGCTCTGCACGCCGCGCCGCCTATCTCCGGCCTGGCGCCGATCCTCCTCGATGCAGCGGAGGCAGGCGATAGCGTCGCGCGGCGCATCGTGCGCGAGCATGGCTGGGGACTGGGTAACTACGCGCTGGTAGCCGCGCGGCGCGTGGGGATCGAGTCTACGCCATTCAGGCTCGTGCTGGCTGGCGGCGTCCTGCGCCACCCCTCATCACTGCTGGCCGACGCCATCATCGAGCGCGTCCATACAACTTCGCCCAGCGCATATCCCGTCCGCTCACCCTTCGAGCCGATCATCGGCGTGCTTTTCACCGCGTTCGAGGTAGCAGGTGTGACTATCGATGACGCCTTGCTGGAGCGACTTATCCCTACCATACCTGAGGCTGCGTTCTTCGCCACTGTCCGTTAGAGCGTCCATAATAAGGTTTTTAGCTATCGGGATTGTAATTATTCAGGCTACTTGCCGCCTCCGGTGGCTTATCCGTTGGTACGAGTGGTATGCGGCGCACTGAGTGCGCCGCATACCACTCGCCCCAGTGCTTGCCAGGCACCGCAGGCACTGAGAAGTGCCAGGCAGGGAGGCCGATATTGCAGCCGACCTCCCCGGGATTATTTGCGAAACAACCTTAGATGACCCTGTTCCCCAATACCGTAGGATGGATCGTAGGGAACGAGGTCGTGTCGATGGGCAGCACTAACGGACCCGGTGGCGTCGTCTGGGCAGGAGTATATCCGGTACCGGATATGGTGTTCTGAACGATCAGATCATAGTTACCGATATCGTCGATACCAGCCTGATAGCCGTTATAGGTATTGCCATCTGACGCTGTGTAACTACTTTGATTGGTCACAGCGTTATTGCTGATCTTATTGTTCAGCACCTCCTCGTTCGTCTTCTGCGGAGCCGGAGCAGTACAACTGGGATCGTAGTTGTTGAGATAAACACCTACATCGTTATTCGAGAGCATATTTCCTTCTACAACTACTTTTACGCTGTCGGGATCGCCGCAGCCTCCGTAAACCAGGATACCGCCCGAGGATGCTCCAGGAGCAGTACCGGTGTAGGAGTTACCCGCGACGGTGTTTCCTACAACCTGCCCGACGGCCCCCCGCGAAATCTGGATTCCATTCTGAGCAATGATCGGGGCGAATTGATTATCCCGTCCTGCCCCGTCAATGGTGCTCCCTGTGATATTGACCTTCGAGCCGGGACCATCAACAGTGATGCCATTTTTCTGATAGCCGGTCACTGTTACCCGGGTAATCATGGCCTGGCCGACGAAGTTCTCAACTTTAGCGGAGCCATAGCCAGCAGTATGCCAGTATCGGCGACCAACCTCGATGCCGACGCCGAACTGGCAGCCGTACAGAGCCGAATTGCTATCATGGATGTTGGACACATGGTCGCCTTGTAGCACAGCTTTACCACCCGCGATGACCAGCACACCATATTCATCGGCGCCACAACCACCATTGCCCGGCAGCGGCCCGGTAATATTGAGATTCATAACCCTGGCGTTCGAGCCAGCGCCCCACACAATCACAATCGCCTGCGGAATGACTAGATTATCACTGGCGAACTGCGGCGGCAGTTGTGAGGCCGTGGTCGTGAAGGTAGCTGGCGCCTGGATGGTCGCCCCCGCATCGCCGGTGAGCGTAATCGCTTTAGTAATAATCACCTGCTCCGCGTAAGGAACGGTGCCACAAAGATAGATGATATCACCATTGCTGGCGGCGTCAACCGCCGCCTGTACAGAGGTATACCCCGGCGATGAGCAGCTTGCGTTCGTACCGGCGGTATGACCGACATATCGTGTGTGCGATGA
>DATGLE010000203.1:0-7331 GCA_035294325.1 Ktedonobacteraceae bacterium
AATAGCCCTGCGCTGTTCTATCGATGTATAGAGTAATGTCTATCTCCATGCTATAATAGAGCCGCTGTGGTTAATGTTTGTGGAAGGAGCGTTTCAAGATGAGCACCTATGACCTGGAAGCAGCGGCGGCAGCGGCTCTCCGCCATATCAGCCGCAACGAGGCCATCAAAAGCTATGTGCAGCATACTCCTCAATTGCATAATGCCCTGTTGAAAATAGCCCTGCGCTTTATCGGCGGTGAGACCTTGCCAGAATGTTTGAGAGTGGCGCAGGCCGTGCAGCGACGCGGGCATGCTGTGACGATTGACTACATGGGCGAGAGCACGCGCGATGAGGCAATGGCGCAGCAGTGTACCGAAGAGTTTGTACGTGTTGTTCACGCCATCAACGTCTATAAGCTGAACGCCTCGATTTCGCTGGATCTATCGCATATCGGCCTGGTCATCGACAAGAGTCTGGCGCTAAGCAACGCCTCGCTGCTGGCACAGGCGACTCAGGAGGCCGGCATCGAAATGATGATTAGTATGGAGGGTTCCGAGCGCACCGACGATATCCTGGCGCTGCATCGCCTGCTCTGCGCGCGCTATAACCATGTCGGCATCACCCTCCAGGCGTATCTTCACCGCACTCCCGCCGACCTGGCCGCTGTACTGGGGCTGCCTGGACGCATCCGCCTGGTCAAAGGCGCCTTCGAGGAACCGGCCACGGTAGCGCAGCCGAGGGGCGCGGCCCTCGATAGAGTCTATCGCACTTGCATGGAGAAGCTGCTCTCCAGTGGACACCCCTGCTCGATTGCCACGCATGATCCGGCGCTGCTCGACCTGGCGCATATCTTCATGCGCGAACGCAGGCTGAAGGCCGAGCAGGTCGAGTTTGAGATGCTCTACGGTGTGACGCCCGAGCGCCTGGAAATGATGCGCAACCGTGGCTACCAGACGCGCATCTACCTTCCCTATGGGCAGGAATGGTACCTCTATCTCTGCCATCGCCTGGCCGAGCATCCCCCCGGGATCTATCAGGCCATCGCCGATGCTGTGGGGATGGACAAATAAGGGAAATCGCACAATGGGGCTGAAGCTGCGCTATAACCTGTTCTGCGCTGTAAAACACGAGGATGTGTACGACAGCTACAGACAGTTCTGGATAGAACAGGGCTATCAATTTGTCGCAGTAAATATAGTGCCTCCGCCAGAGCGCGATTTTGACACCTATGCCCTCTACCGATCAGATAGCTGCTGGACGTTGCTCGACTGGTGTGGTGGATGGGAATGGGATCTGCGGCGCCAGGCGCAACTGTATGTTTCGCGCGCGCTCGGTTGCCCTGGCCTGCTGGTTTTCGTGTTCGATGGCGATTACTGGGGCTACGAACTCTTTAACGCAGGCCGGGTCATCGATCACTTTGTGCAACGGCCTGAAGAGGCCGGCATGTGGTTCCCTGAGTGTGATTGTAGAGGCAATCCTGAACTCTTTGTGACTCGGTTTCAGCCCTGGCTCCAACTCAAAAGCAAAGACCTGGCTGCCTACTTCGTCCAGCAGCCAGAAGACTCTATCGAGTATGAGCGCCTGAATGTTCCGGCACATAGGGGAGACCAGTTTAATCGTTTCGATGAATGCGCTGTCCTCGACTTTCTGCGCTTCCTGGGTTTGCGCATCGAGTTGCGAAATTATACAAACTGGAGTTATGTGGCTCCGCTTGCTCCGGTCTGGCGCTCTTTCAAGATCGTTGGTCCTGTTGCGGGTTAAATGCGCAGCGCCATCGTTTTAGCTACCTCTTCGTCTACCCGCACATCGTGCGCCTCAAGGTAGTGCATAAAGCGGTCAATGGCGAGGCGCAATGCGTCGATCAGTTCGACATCGACGACGACATGCGGCTCCCACCACCAGCGCGCAATCGTCCAGACGCCCTTCTCCAATCGTGAGTCGATGCGCGCGACGAAGCGTTCGCCATAGAGAACGGGCAGCACATAGTAGCCCCATTTGCGTTGTGCCGGCGGCTTGTAGACTTCCCAGGTGTAATCGAAGTCGAAGATCTGCTGGATGGCCTTGCGATCCCAGAGCAGATTGTCCAGCGGCCCCAGGAAGAGCGCGCGCGGCTCTGGTAGCGCTGTGTCGAGCAGGTCTAAAGCGGAGGTGGGTATGTAGTAGAGCCAGGCTTTTTCCCCTACAGTGACGGGGGTGAGCGAGCCAGAAGCGACGAGATGCGCGATAGCCTCTTTGCGCGTCGCTCCGTCACCACAGGCGCTCCAGATGGCTGCGTCGGCGCCGGGGCGCAGCAGGCCGGCGGCCTGAAAGCGGCGCATGATGATCCAGCGGTGATATGCCTCAGCGTCAAGAAGCGGCGGAGCCTGGTAATGCTTGGCGGGAATGACGCGCGCGGGCCGGTCATAATAGTGGCGCCCGCCCTGTCGATGATGCGTCAGCAGCACGCCGCAGGCCCACATTGCTCGCAGCAGGCGCTTGGTCTGCGTCAGCCCGTACCATGAGTTGCTATCCGGCATACGCGAGCGATCCTCGAATTCGAGCGATGAGAGCGGCCCGCGTTCGTCGATGGCTGCCAGAATGGCATCGGCTGCGGCTGGCGCGGCTTGCAGGATCTCCCTATCGTGATAGGGACGGAACTTTTCGCGCAGGATGGCGCGCCGCGGCCAGTCGCTGACCGGGACAAGGCATGCCTGCTTATCCCACGCATCGTAGATGATGCGCTCATTGTAGGCCGCCTGCTGCCAGTCATCGACGCGATAGCCCGGCACGCGCGCCTGCAAAACCAGATCGGGATTGCGCCCCACCGGATTGAGCGGATCGTACTGCACGGTTCCCAGGCGCTCGAAGACGCCAGGCACATCGGTTGGGGTAAAGTGATAGTTTACCAGGAACCGCCGCGCCTGCTCGCGCGAAATATGGATCGCCATGTCACGCTATGCCTTGCTTGCTGCGTTGCCGCCGCGCGCCAGCCAGTCCCGAATGATCTGGGCGTGCTCCTGGTAATGCTCGGAGGAATTGCCCACAATATACTCCCAGCGGAATCTTTCATTCGACCCCGGAACTGGCTGGTTCAGTTCCTCATTGCTCATGGCTTCTACTGTAGCTACGAGTTGCTGGTGGCTGTCCTGCAATGTAGCACGCACATCAGCCAGTGAGCGTGCTTTGTTCTGCTGATAAATATACTCGTTCTCTTCATCCTCGCTCGTCAGGCCAGGCCAGGTGTCCGGCGGCTCAACGCCTTCGCTCAATGCGCGCTGCCTCGCGAGTTCGTGCTGCTGCCAGGCGGCAAGGTGAGCAAGGTTGTCTTTGACCGACCATGTGCCGTTGACGCCCGGTGTGGTCATCTGCTCATCGCTCAATGGCGCAAGCAGCGCTTCGAGCGCGGCATAGCTCTTATTCATTTCGTCAAGCAGTTGCGTTTTGTCCTTCTGTTTGCTCATTTAATCGCACCTTTCCTGTTCAAGTCAGAGAGTGTCTGATGCTCAACAGCCTTTCCCTCTCGCGCCGGGCACTTGCGCGGCGGAGCCGCGCAAGTGGGTATGGTGATGTATGAAAAATGCGCTTCGCGCATTTTTCATACATCACCATACCTCCGGCAAGCGCCACAGGCGCTTGCCAGCGATAATGTCGACGATCAGACACACTCTTGAATCTACCATGAAAAGCGGGTAGAATCAGTCCTGATTTGGTTTAGAACACATTATCTTGAGAGCGCAAAGGAGGGACGGCCATGTATTTTCCGACGACGCGCGTATTGACTGTGCTCGAACTGCTGCAATCACACCAGCGACTGAGCGGACCCGAACTCGCCGCGCGGCTGGAGGTCGATACGCGAACGGTGCGCCGTTACATTACCATGCTGCAAGATCTTGGCATTCCGGTTGAGGCCGAGCGTGGTCGCTACGGCTCCTACCGGCTGCGCCCAGGCTTCAAGCTTCCTCCTTTGATGTTTACCGATGATGAGGCACTGGCACTTATCCTGGGCCTGCTGGCCGCACGCAAGTTGAGCCTGGCGGTGGGCGTGACTGCCGTGGAAGGCGCGATTGCCAAGATCGAGCGCGTGCTGCCGGAGGCTCTACGCGAACGGCTCCAGGCGCTACAGGAGACGCTGACGCTCGATCTTACCTCTTCCGAGGCCGTCCCTGACAACGAAATTGTGGTCGTCCTCGGCGCCGCCGCCCGCCAGCGGCGGCGTGTGCGGCTGCTTTATCGCGCCTGGAGTGGCGAGGAGACCGAGCGTTACTTCGATCCGTATGGCATCGTCTATCATGCCGGATTCTGGTACAGCGCCGGCTATTGTCACCTGCGCTCAGATCTGCGCACCTTTCGCCTGGATCGCGCTCTGCATGCTGAGATGCGAGATGAGACCTTCACGCGTCCGCCGGATTTCGACTGCCTGGCCCATGTGCTGCGCTCCATCGCCAGCACGCCGGACAGGTGGACGGTAGAGGTGATCCTTGAGACGACGCTGGAGCGGGCGCAGCAGATGGTGCCACCGGCGCTCGCCACGCTGGAAGAGGTTCCCGGTGGCGTGCTCCTGCGCTGCTATGCTGGCAGCCTCGATTGGATCGCCTATATACTCGCTGGCCTGCACTGCCCTCTGACGATCCGCCAGCCGCCAGAGCTGCACGATGCCATGCTCCGGCTCGCCGGAAAGATCGCGGCTCTGGCCGGGCGCAGCGAATGAGCCTCCTCCTCTCTTTCCTGCTTATAAATGGTGCATGGGGAGACGCAGTACCCATTGCCTGCGCCGCTCCCACTCGCGGCTGTTGATGCCGTCGCTGCTATCGTAGCCCCAGAGCAGCGACGCAATATCGAATACAATCAGTAGCGCGATAAAGATGAGCATTAATTCCATTTCGCCCTCCGTGTGGGATTAGCAAGGACGACTTTCAACGAACGAAAATCCTTTGCCGGCACAACAGGGTTCGGTGACGATCTATCAGCAGACCTGGCTGCGTCGCTATAACGTAGCAGGCTCTGGCCCCAGCGCGTCATCTGCTCGCCAAACTGCCTGGCCCACCGATAATAAAACCTCTGTATGCTATATTGCTGCTCTACCAGGCGCGCAAGCCGCTCGCGCTCCGCTTCTCGCCGTAAATCGGCGAAGCGCTGCTGGCTCATGATGTAGTTGTAGCGGTGAAGCATCGGATGACCTCCAAAATCTAGTGACCGCAACACGCGTCCCCCTGTACATCTGCTTCCCGCAAGCAATCTCTGGCTTGACAGGGAAGCTTTAACCGATTAAAATTGTTTTGATGGTTAGATTATACCCGGTAAAATCTAACCTGTCAAGTGTATTTTGGTAGTTAGATGTGGATATGGTAAGATATCAGGGGAGGATGAAGATGAGTGAAATGAGTATAGAATCTTTGCGGACGCCGGAGTTTGATCTTGACGCTAACCATCTATGCCTGGATTTCGCCAACACGCTGGATAACCGCTTCCAGGCAGTGCCAATCGAACTGCTCAACAGTTATCGAGATCTGGTGGCATGGAACTGGCAGGAGGGCACGCTGACAGATGAGGAGGCGCAGCGGCTCCTCGACACGGCGCGGCGCAACCCGGAGGAGGCTGTGAGAGCGCTGCACGAGGCTATCGAAGTGCGTGAGGCTATCTTCCGCATCTTTCAGGCCGTCGTAGAGGGTCGTCCGCCCGAGAGTGCCGACCTGCTGCTGTTGAATGCTGCTCTGAGCCGGGCGATGGTCCATGCCTGTGTGGCGCCGCGTGATAATGCTTTCGCGTGGGGGTGGGTGCCGGGGGGGGACGCGCCGGACCGCGCGCTCTGGCCGGTAGTGCGCGCAGCGGCAGATCTGCTGACCTCGCCGGAGCTACATTGCGTGCGCATGTGTGCGGCTGACGATTGCGCCTGGCTCTTTCTGGATACCAGCAAGAATCACAGCCGGCGCTGGTGCAACATGAAGACCTGCGGTAATCGCGCGAAGGTACGCCGCCATTACGCCCAGCAGAAAAAGTACACACATGCATCCTGACGCATCATTCTTGCCATCTCGCGGGGCGTTTGTGCGGCTCCGCCGCACGAAGGATATAGTTGGTTCTAATGCGCTTCGCGCATTAGAACCAACTATATCCGGTGAACGCCTGCTGCGCTCACCGGTGTGAGAGCATTTCAGGTTTCATTAGATTCTGCCTGTCTAAACTTTGCAAGATCATATCGCAGAGTTGGGACGCCTTGAGCGCGTCGGCGAGGGATGGTGCGGTAGTAGTGCTCTGTTGAAAGTTTTGCGCGAAGTAGCGCAGCTCCGGTCCATAGCCGGCTCGCCCCCGGCCGTTATCCAGGTTTGGCGTGCGATAAAGCACATCCCCGGCGACGCGGCCATCGCGCAATGACTGCGTTACTTCGCCCAGGTGGGGCATGTAGAATTGATGCGCCTCCAGGGTGAAGAGGTCAAGTCGGATATCGAAGTGCCCGGTCATGTTGCCCATTCTGATAGTAGAGACCGATCCATTACTATGCCTTGCCTGCACCACCAGCAGAAATTTTCCCGGGGGAGCAGCTTCCACAAGCTCCGCATGCACATGCTCTACATCGCCCAGCAGCCAGCGCAGCAGATCCAGCATGTGCACGCCATTATGGTAAAGCCAGGCCGCCACCGGATCCTCTATTCCCCATTCGGACGATGACGGATGCTTGCTCCTGAAATCCAGCGTGGCGACACACGGCCTTTCGCGATATGGAGCAGTACGAGTGTAGAAGTTCGCGATAGCGTCAGCATAGCGATAGTTGAAGCCGATCTGCACATACACATCCCTCAGGCGGGCAAGAGTGAGCAGATCTTCAATTTCGTCGCTGGTATTGGCAGGCGACTTCTCGACAAAGCAGGCGATGTTATTCTTGATCAGAAAACGCGTAACGCTGCCGGCGACATCGGAAGGCATGGCGACGAGCGCAGCATCGATCTCGCCCATGTCAATTTCCTCCACTGCATTCACCCGATAGCGTGCATGACTCATGCGCCGGGCGGTTTCGGCAGCTTCTTCATCTATATCTACGCACACCGTGACTTCGTATTCTGGGAGGTGAAGCAGGTGCGGGATAAGCGTTGATTGCATGTGTCTTCCACAGCCAATCAGAGCAACTTTCATATGGTTGTTCTCACTTCAGTACTATTTACGCAGGCTTTAACGTTCGGTCTTTAACTTGTAGACCGTGGTGTGGGTAAGCAAGCAGCTTGTTTGCTGCAACAGACAGCCCCATGGCCCCAGGCTCTCCAGCAGGAATGCCGGCAGACTCAATGCCAGCAGGCCAGCTTTGTGTCGGCGTGAAAACGAGCCTGGCTGCCATGCTCCCCCGCTGAGCCGCTTCAAGTTCTCAAGCTTCCTCAGTA
>DATGLE010000204.1:0-39280 GCA_035294325.1 Ktedonobacteraceae bacterium
TGCTGGCAGCGGTAGCGGTTGCCCCCGTGATTGCGTGGCTGCGGGGGCTGAATGTCTCTGGGATGCTGCAAGCGTTGCTCATCCAGACGGATATAGTGGCGCGTCTGGTAGGTGCCGTCCTCCTGCACCTCTGGTTTGAGGCTGTGACTGGCGATGACGCCACAGGCTTTGAGCAGCTTCAAGCCCCGGCTCATGGTATCGGGGGAGACGCCGATGTGGTGGGCCAGGGTAGACAGGTTGATACGGGCGCGTCCTTCCTCGTCGTGGGTTTGGGCGCGCTCGACGGCGCGGCGTGTGGCGCGCAGCTCCAGCTTATGGTTGCCAGAAAGGTAGGGATTAGCGAAGAGTTCGTCTTCCCAGTGGATGAATGCCTCAAGCTCGCGGTTCCGCTCTTGCGCGCGTTTGAGGGCAGCCACAAGTGCGGGTGGAGGCGGAGTGGGCGTTGCGGTGGAAGCCTGCATCATTATTGTTCACCCCCTTCCTCGTGCGAGTGTGGGGCGTGAATGATGCGCCAGACCGTTTGATAGGAGACATGATAGGCTTTGGCGACCTGGCGTATGGATTCGCCTCGCTTAATGCGGGAAACGATCTCTTGCCATTGTTCGATGGGGATGGCATAATGGGGATGGTTTGGACCGGGGCGGCGTGGTTCTCTTGGAGGGGCAAACAAAAGTGGCTGATCTTGTCTGCTTGTCACAGAATCAGGCTGAAACGTTGTCAAAGGCGGAACCGACGGGATTCGAACCCGCGATCTTCTGCGTGACAGGCAGACATGTTAGACCACTACACCACGGCTCCTTACGTTCGTTGGCGCTCGCTTTGAACACCCCTCACGTATCCAGGATGATACCAGATCAACCTTGTTCTGTCAAGTCCCCTGGCAAGCTAATTTTTACCTTCGCGCCGTTTCTTTGAGCAGAGAAGAGATGAGAGCGCCTGGGCACCCTGGCGGATTTCGCTCGTGTTGGATACATTCGCCCCCACTTTTGCCAGTCTCAGGTTATAATGAAAGTGAACGCGTTGAGGATACGTTCCCATGTTGCCCGTTTGCTGGTTGCGTTTGTAGTTGTTTTTGTCGGAGGCATCAGTGACCGGTCCTATCTCTGCTCATCGTTCAGAACATGTCACCCGGCCGCCCGCCGCTGAGGTTGAGAAGACCGTTTCCTGCACAATCTGTGGAGCGGTCTATGCCCCCTCCCTTGATTATGCCTACCTCCTCAACGCTTCGCCGGCGGCCCTGGAATCAGCGCTGATGAGTATGTGTCACTTCTGCTTTCGCTGCCGGCGTCCGTCCTGTCCAGCCTGCTGGGATGATGTTCATGGTGTCTGTGGCTCGTGTGTCCAGGAGGCCAATTTGACCTTCCGTTCGGAACCGCCTCCGCTGAGTGGCCTGCTTTTCCCTCCACGCCAGATATCGCCTGCACGGGAATCCCATGCTTTATCTTCCCTTGCCTGCATACGCGCGGGCCGTTTTCAGCAGCCCGACTCCCCTTCCGTAGATGAGATCTCAGCAAGACCAACACAAGAGATGCCCGTAACGATAGCTGAGACAAGATCTGCCAGGCCATCACGGCAAAGGCGGGGACTCGGCAGTCCACAGGCCGAATCTCCCGCCGGGGATACCGACATAGCCGAACTTGCGACCCGGCCAGGCCGCAGGACGCGCATTGCCAGGGGAATAGAGCGCACGCTGACTATTGCTCTGCTCGTGATCTTGCTCATCATCATCACGCTCATTGCCGCAGCCGCGCTTTCGGTACGCGCCAATATGCTTATCGCGCAAACCCTGCACGTTGACATTCGCGCCGAAATTGCCTATCTTTTACGCCTGATCGAACAACTTCATTAGCGACACTAACGGAGTTTAACTTTTAAATCCGCCCACGTTTTCATGCAACCAGGCCGCTGCCTCTCGACTCTCTCCGGCCTCCACCGGCATACGGATTTAAAAGTTAAGAAAGCAAGTACGGCACCTGCCGGCAACGCTCACAGCATGCGGCATGGCTACTTCTGCACAACTTCGGGCAGTTCCACCTTCGCTGCTACCTGAGACTGGTTCGACGAGGCCCCGATCGAGGATACAGCGGACTGGCCCCCGAAGCGCGTGCGCATAACATAGAGCAGAGCTTCAATGAAGATCTTACGCGACATTTTGGATTTGCCAACGCGCCGGTCCATGAAAATAATGGGGATCTCGACAATCTTGAAGCCCTGCTTCATGACACGATAGGCCATCTCTACCTGGAAGGCGTAGCCCTGCGATTGAACTGTGTCGAGGCCAATGCTCTCAAGGACTTCGCGCCGGTAGCAGCGATAGCCGGCTGTACAGTCATGGACAGGAATGCCGAGCATGAAGCGGGCAAAGATATTACCGCCCCCGCTGATAATACGCCGCATAAGAGACCAGTTGGGCGTACCGCCTCCCGCGACGTAGCGCGAGCCAATAACCAGATCCGCACGCTCAATCGCCTGCAAAAAGTCGGGCAAATAGCGGGGATTGTGGGAAAAGTCCGCATCCATTTCGAAGGCTGCATCGTAGTTATGCTCAATAGCATACTTGAAGCCCGCAATATAGGCCGTGCCAAGACCAAGCTTTCCCGCGCGGTGCAGCACCTGTACTCGCGGATCCTCCTCGTGGATCTGGTCTGCGAGGTTCCCTGTTCCATCGGGCGAATTGTCATCAACAATCAGGATATCGGTTTCGGGTGCATTCGAGAACACGGCCTCCAACAATGGTCGCAGGTTCTCAAGCTCATTATAGGTCGGAATAATAATTAACGTTTTCACAACAAATCTCCAGTACTTGCCAGGCTTCCAGCTCTATTTATCGCGGTAAGATATAAAGAACCAGAATAATAAGCATCGTACACAGAATAACGGTTCCGAGAATATGGCGGTCACGCAGTAGCACTTCCTCGGGACTTCCACCTTCCATACGAATATATACCAGGTAGAGGTAACGGAAGATACCATAAAGTACAAGGGGAACCGTAATCAGCAATCGATGGTCTCCCGTATTTCCCTCGAAGGTATAGAGACTATAGGCCATGATGGTAGCCGTGGCGACAATGGTAATCATCTGATCGAGCAGGGGAATGCTGTACTCCCTGAGGATCTGGCGATGATCGACGGCCTGCCCCTGCAAGAGCGTGAGTTCATGGCGCCGCTTGCTCAACGCCAGAAAGAGGGAGAGCAGGCATGTGACCATGTAGAGCCAGGGCGAAATAGAGACGGGGATGACGACCGCACCCGCCAGGATACGCAACGCGAAGCCGCTGGCAATGATGAATACATCGATGAGTACGATGTGCTTCAGGCGGATACTATAGAGCGCCATGAGCGCGAGGTAAACGACAATGGTCAATACAAAGAGCAGATTCGCACCGCCCACCTTTGTATAGAGATCGTACTGATCCGGCCTGACATTGAAGATCAGCAGCGTTACGCCGCTACAGGCGAGAATGAGAGCGCCGATGGTGGCAATCGCCCATGTAACAGGCAATTTCCCGCAGGCCAGTGGCCGCCAGCGTTTCGTGGGATGCCGGCGGTCATTTTCCAGGTCGAGCAGGTCGTTGAACAGATAAATGCAACTGGAGGCCAGGCAAAAGACAACGCATGCCAGCGCCGCTCGTTCAAATGAAGGAAGGCTGAAAAGGCGACGCGCAAAGACGATGCCAATGAAGACGGCCAGATTCTTTGTCCATTGTCGCGGGCGCAACGAAACAACCAGCGCTTGCAACCGCTCTCCCACACTCATCGTTGTCGAGGGAAACGAGCCTGCGGAGCCGGTTGGGGTCGAGAGTGATCCTTCCTTCTGTTGATCCTCTTGCTCTATGATCTCCTTTTTCAAGAATAGTACTGTCCTTCTAAAGCATGCGCCAGAGAAACTCGCTCCAACACTGAAACGTTTGGCGGTGAAAGGGGTAACAACTTATATGGCCGCTCTCTCTGGCACCCGATTTATTGCTCAGCAGGCAGGTCCACCTTCTGGAATAGACATCCATCGAGCCTGGTGACGGCGCTAATAAATGCGCCGCTTCAGATCTGACACGCGATGAATGGTAATTCTCTGCTTATCGGTACTGATAAATTGCTTATCCACAAAGTAGCCTATAACCTTGTTGACACTCTCACGCGAGGCTCCGACCATCGAGGCCAGTTCCTGCTGGGTCAGACGCACATCAATACGCGTGCCGTCCGCTACCGGGACGCCGTGCGTTTCCGCGAGGTCGACCAGCTTTTTCGCAACCCTGCCGTATACATCCAGGAAGATGAGATCTTCTACCTGCTGGTCGGTGCTGCGCAGCCGCTTACAAAGAACCTCCAGAACTTTAATCGCGATTTTGGGATTCTTCATGATGGCCTTATGGAAGTCGCTGCGCTGGAGCGTATAACATTCGACCCGTTCCAGAGCGATTGCATCGGCGGAACGCGGCAGCCCATCGAGCAGCGCCAGTTCGCCGAAGTATTCGCCCTTGCCAAAGACGACCAGCGAGATCTCCTGTCCATCCGGGCTGATGAGGCAAATTTTCACTTTGCCCTCTTTAATGACATATAATACCTGCCCGGGATCCTCGCGGTGAAATATGACTTCTCCGGCGCGAAAGGTGCGACGCCGCGCGACAGCGGTGAGTTCGCTCAGATCTTCATCGCTGAGGCCCGCAAAGATGTTTACCTGTTTCAGATAGGTGGTTTCGGTTTCTGCCTGCATTGCTCTTTCCTTTACAGTTCGTTGGACTCTTTCACCTCTTCCGTGTAGCCATGATAGCATAACTGCTCATGGCGTGCAATTATCAGAAAATTCATCTCCAATTTACCACACCCTATCCGCATCCTCTTGCGTACTATTATGTAGATATAGGGCCTGAATACGTATGAAAAACCAGCGCCATAAGCACATCGTTATACAGCATACAGACGAGTGAAAGGGACAGTATGTACAGGAAAGCCGCCTATAAGCGCAGGTCGTTATTTATTTTTTGGGGAGTGCTGCTCATCGTTGTGGTTATCGCTGCCGCATTTCTCTCTTTGCGCTCCCTGGTATTGCCTGGAACACAATCGCACCAGATCACACAACATTCGTTGGGGGCCGGCAGCGTGACGTTCAATCCCACGATTATCCCACCCTCCGCCTCAGAAATCGGCAATCCTATGCGCGGATCGCAGTATGCAGGCGATGAGGAACAGCCGCCGGGCTGGCCGATTACCGATGGCTATAAGCGCTTCTGCTGGAGCGCTATTGAACCGACAGAGGGCCATTATAACTTTTCCATTATCGATGAGGGCATTGCCCAGGCTAAAGCACGCGGCTACAAGTTTGGCTGGCGCATTATGCCGAGCAATCCGGGCCATGCATGTTTGCCGCAATATATCGAGCAGGTTACACACGGCGATTACAACAATCCCTTTTATCTCCAGCGCGCGCAGGCCCTCATCACCGCGCTTGGACAGCGCTATGACAATAATCCCTATGTGGGGCTGCTTGATATGAGCCTCTATGGCTGCTGGGGAGAATGGAACGAAGCATGTGGCGGCGGTTCCATGAATGCTCAGAACAGAGAGAAATTGATCGATATGCAATACGCGGCTTTCCCTCACAAACGCTTCGTGATGCTTACCAACTATCGCAGTTCGCTCAATTACGCGCTCACCTATCCGCGCGCCCTGCCCACCGGCATCCGCATCGATTGCCTCGGCAGCAGCAGTCTCGGCGGCGCCAGGAGCGCGCTTGAGGACGATCCTGTTGCCGAGAATCGCTGGAAAATCGCTCCGATCTACTTTGAATACTGCAAGAATCCAGATT
This sequence comes from Ktedonobacteraceae bacterium, assembly GCA_035294325.1. Lineage (GTDB taxonomy): Bacteria > Chloroflexota > Ktedonobacteria > Ktedonobacterales > Ktedonobacteraceae > DATGLE01. Next base: position 5,804 of record DATGLE010000204.1, read on the forward strand.
TTGCCACGGCGCTCCAGGACATCGAAAAGTACCATGCCTCGATTATTGGCGATGGCGATGGCAATATCGAGGACTTCAGCAGCTACAGCCCGGCGCAGCAGCGATTAATGATAGAGGACTACAAAGCCGCTGGCTATCGCTTTGAATTGAATCGGGTCAACCTGCCCGGCAAGCTCACTCCCGGCACCTCCTTCACTGTTATCAGCGATTGGACCAATGTCAACAGCGCGCCTGCATATCTGCCCTGGAATGTGATGATCCAGTTGCGCAGCGCCTCCGGCTCCGTTGCCTGGCAGGGCAAATCGCAACTGAATCTTGAGCAGCCGTTCAGCGACGATGGACGCAGCGATCAGATGAAAGAGGTCGAGGACCACTTCACGCTGAGTCAGCTTGCGCCAGGCCGCTACCAACTCTGCATCCAGATTACCGATCCTTCCGACATCTACGCGCCGCTGGCGCTGGCTAACGGCGGGCGCCAGAGCAACGGCAGCTATTGCGTGGGCAGCATCACTGTAGGATAGTCGCGATTTTTGGGCGCCAGCGGCGCACTCCCTGCGGTGGAGTCGGCGGACTCCACCGCCTCTGACGAACCGCTCAGCGGTTCGTCATCAGGAAGACTTCAATATCGCGTTTGATAACCAGCGACTAGCTGCGTTCGTAAATAGTGTATAGAATGAAATATGCGAGGACATGCACACAGCATCACCTCGCCGGAGTAAGTAACTGGAGAGGCGAAACAGAGCGCCCCTCGCCGCTGTGACATCACAGCTTCTAAGGAGAACAATCCACTATGTGGAACGGATATCAACCATACCGGAGCGGCATTCGATTTTTCCCACATATCGTCCCGATAGCATTTCCGCTGATCTTTCCCATCGGCTTTGGCATTGCATTGGGGCTGTTCCATGCGCTGTTCAACGTGATCGGGTTTCTGCTGGTCGTCGCGCTGATCTTCTTCATCGTGCGCGCGATCATGCTCAAGAGTCCCTCGGCGGCCTGGAATTCGATGATGAACACCGGCAACCAGTGGCGGCAGCGCTTCACCTGGCAGCAGCAGCCGCCCTACTACCGGCCACAGCAGCAGCCCCCATATTACCAGCCGTCGTCGCAGGCGGAGCAAGAGCAGCCCCGCCAGCAGTATAGACAGGGCTACCACGCGCCGGAGCAGCCGTACTACCGCCCCACGGCGCAGTCCAATGACTATGAGCAGCCTCGGCCAGAGTATCCCGAGCAGATGCCACCGATGCAGCAGTAACAGACATGAAAAATTGGCATGCTCCGTTCCGGAGCATGCCAATTTTTCATGTCTGTTTATGGGAGGCCGCGCATACTCAACTGCACGCGCCCGCGCTGCACATCTACCTTGAGCACGCGCACCTGTACCACCTGCCCAACCGCGACGACGCTCAACGGATCCTTGACGAAGCGGTCAGCCATTTCGGAGACATGCACCAGGCCGTCCTGCTTCACGCCGATATCGACGAAGGCGCCGAAGTCCACAACGTTGCGCACCGTGCCCTGGAGGATCATTCCGGTCTGTAAATCCTCCATCTTGAGCACGTCGTGGCGCAGGATGGGCGCGGGCAGCGTATCGCGCGGATCAAGGCCCGGCTTCTCCAGGTTCTCCAGAATGTCATTGAGCGTGGGCAGGCCCACGCCGATCTTCTTCGCGATCTCGCTCCAGGCCGCCTCCTCGTCCCCATCGTGGGTACTGGTCGTGCGCTGGCGCTGCGAGCGGCCCAGACTGTTCCGCAACCTGATAAGCTGCCGGAACTGCGCGATGCGTTCGGCGGGTTTCGCACGCCCGTTATCGCCAGCGGGCAGCATTTCTAGCAGTGCGCGCGCCGCGCCGTAACTTTCGGGATGAATAAAGGTGTTATCCAGCGGCTCGCTGCCCGAGGCGATCTTGAGGAAGCCCGCTGCCTGCACAAAGGTCGCCGGACCAAGGCCCGGCACCTTGCGCAAATCTTCGCGCGTCGCGAACGGCCCATGCTGCTCGCGGTACCTGACGATAGCATTCGCCACGCGGGTATTGATCCCCGATACGTGCCTGAGCAGGGCGGCGGAGGCGGCATTGACCTCGACGCCGGCGAAATTGACGCACGAAACCACCACGCGATCAAGCATGGCCGCCAGCTCTTTCTGGTCTACGTCGTGCTGGTAGAGGCCGACGCCGACGGCTTTGGGATCGATCTTCACCAGTTCGGCCAGTGGATCCTGCAAACGGCGGGCAATCGAGATGGTTCCACGCTGCGTTGCATCCAGTGCCGGGAACTCCTCGCGCGCCGCTTCTGAGGCCGAATAGACCGAAGCGCCGGCCTCGTTGACGATGACATAGCCGATCCTGTCGCGCTGGCCCGTTTCGCCCTCAATGTCGCGGATCAGCTTCGCCACCAGTTGCTCGGTCTCGCGCGAGGCTGTGCCGTTGCCTATGGCGATCACGCCGATATCATACCCGGATATCAACCCGCGCAGCGTCTGCCGGGCCTTCTCGGATTGATGCAGGTAAATCGTATCGGAGACGAGGTATTTGCCGGTCTCGTCGACTACGGCGAGCTTGCACCCGGTGCGGTAGCCGGGATCGATGCCCAGGACTTTCTTGCCGCGCAGCGGCGGCTGTAAGAGCAGGTTGCGCAGGTTAGCGGCAAAGATGTTGATGGCGTGCTCCTCGGCCCTGCGCGTCAGTTCCACGCGCACCTCGCGCTCCATCGCCGGAGCCAGCAGGCGCTTATAGCCGTCCTCCATCGCCTCGGCCAGCAGAGAAGCGAAGGGAGAGGCTGCTTTGATGGGATAGTGCCGCGTGATATCCGGCTGCGCCTGCTCATAGGGCAGATCCACGCTCACACGGAGTACCCCCTCGCGCTCGGCGCGATTGAGCGCCAGGATGCGATGGGGCACCAGTTTCGTCACCTCTTCATGGAAATCGTAGTAGAGCTGGTAGACGCCGTTGGGATCTTTCTGCGCCAGCTTTTCGGGATCAATAGCCTTCGCCTCCAGCACCGCCCGCTTGAAGAACGAGGCGCGCACGCTGCCGCGCACGCTGGCATCCTCGGCGATCACCTCAGCCACAATGTCGCAGGCGCCAGCGTATGCCTCCAGGCTGGTATCGACGCCCTTCTCGGCATCCAGGAACGGACGCGCGTATTCTTCGAGCAGCGCGGCGCTATCGCCCGGCAAGACCGGCTGCTGCAAAATAATGCCGGCCAGCGGGGCCAGTCCCTTCTCACGCGCCACGCTGGCGCGCGTCTTGCGTTTGGGGCGATAGGGCAGGTAGAGATCCTCGACTTCTTGCAGCGTGGTCGCGGCGGCAAGCGCGGCGGCAAGTTCCCCGGTTAGCTTTCCCTGCGCGTCGATGAGCCGGCGCACGTCCTGCTTGCGCTCATGCAGCGCGCGCAAGGCCGCCGCTCTATCAGCGATGGCCTGGATCTGCACTTCGTCCAGGCTGCCCGTGACCTCTTTGCGATAGCGAGCGATGAAAGGGATGGTGTTGCCCTCGTCCAGCAGGGCAATAGTACGGGCGATCTGCCCACTGGCAATATTCAGCTCGGCGCTGAGGGCGCTGGCGATATCCGCGATGGCGAGAGGTTCATGAGAGGTATCTGTCGCAAACGATGCGAGCGAGTTTGTTTCTTCCTGAGTAGCCAAATCCGTAGCCTACCTTCTATCACAGCGATAAAATAGCTTCAAGGAAGATACTATCACAGGTGGTCAAGGATATTTCACCTTCCGCATTTTTGCCCTGTAGCGAGCGTTGCCCCAGATGCCGCCGGCCAGGCCCAGCAGGGACGCAACGAGCAGGCCGATCAGCAGGTAGAACACGAAATTGCCGACGGGCGACTGCCCCGGCGGCGTTGAACCGGTGGGAAATGCGGGCAGAATCGCACGCCATGCGCGGGCCAGCTCATTGTGGGGCAGGCCGATCCCGTTGCGATGAGCAATCGCGCTATCGGCCTGGATGCGCTGCGAGAGGCGGATCAGCAGGCCCAGGCCCAGGGCCAGCCAGAAGACGGCGGTGCTGATAATGCCGGCCCAGTAGCCGGCGCGCAGGCCGCGCCAGAAGGAACCGCCCCGGCGCGTCGTGGTAAAACCGGCCAGGATATAGAAGCCAAAGCCCATGAGCGTCGCCAGGTAAAAGTAGATCTGCTCGCGCAGTAGAAGCACAAGCAGCGCCGCCAGCACTCCCTGTACCACCCCCCACAGACAGCCCTGGCTACTGGGAGCCGGCAGCGGGCGCGCTGGCACCAGGGCGGATTGTGGCACCATGACGTATCCCGGTGGCGCCTGCGGTACCTGCGCATATGGGACCGGGGCCGGTTGCTGAGCGGCTCCCGCGTGCCTGGGATGTCCTCTGGCGCTGGCCGGTGCATGTTTACCGACGCCGCCATAGGCGTGAACAGGTGCCGTTGACTTCGCTGGCGGCACTGTGGGCTGCATGGGGGGCGCACTACCATTATTGCCCACTGGAGGCCCGGCAAGCGTCGGATCATCGTAGCCCGTAAATACGGGGGCCTGCAACGCCTGGGCGAACTCGCGCATGCTCTGGTACCGGTCGGGAGCGTTGAGCGCCAGCGCTTTGAGCAGTGCGCGCTCGATCTGCGGCGAAAGCGATGGATTGAGCAGGCGCGGCGCAATCAAATCATCATGCACGGTGCGTTTGATCGCCGCCGGCGGCAGCCGGTTGGTCAGCAAAAGATAGAGCGTGGCCCCCATCGAATAGATGTCCGATTGCGGGCTGGTCTTGCCTACATACTGCTCAAGCGGGCTGAACCCTTCGGTGACGGCGCGCACCATCGTCTGCGTACCGCTCATAGGATCATAGAGCCTGGTCAGGCCAAAATCGACCAGCACCGCCGTACCCCGGGGCGTCAGGATGATATTGCCGGGCTTGATGTCGCGATGGATGACCGCCGGATTGCGACTGTGCAATTCCTGTAAAACCTGCATGATGGGCAGCAGCCAGTTGAGGACTTCCTGCTCGCTACAGGGGCCGCTGCTATACTGATGTGGCTGACGCTCGCCAGGCGGCTCTGAGCCGATGCGCGAGCGCAGGAGGCTCAGCAGCGTCTGTCCCTCGATCAGTTGCATGACCAGGTAGAAGCGACCATTTTCTTCCAGGGCATCGTAGATCTGGGGAAGATGCTCGCTCCTGACGGTAAAAAGAACACTCGCTTCCATCAGCGCCTGGCGCCGGGCAGCCGGAGTGACATCGTAGGTCTCTTTGATAGCGCAGGGGCGATTGCCTTCGCTGGTGTCGATGCCGCGATAGACGGCCCCGAATCCCCCGCTGCTGATGAGATCGCCGACGATATAGTGCCCATCGATTACCGTTCCGGGCGAGAGCGGCAGTGGCAGGCCCATGTTGAGCGTTCCTTTTTCATTATGGTATCCTGATTACGTATCTCTTAAAAAGAACATGCTCAGGAAAGCTAACCCGATGACGTATCTCTTAGTAAAGAACACGCTCGGGACTTCTGACTATATTACCAGACGCACAAAATATCTACGTGACAAAGGACCTCTGGTTATATTAAGCTGCGAGCAGAGTTGATCAAGGGCTATGGGAAATATGGACCTCTCTCTCGCAACTATGATACAATAAGCCAGGACCGAACTGATCAACGTACTTGTTGCAGGAAAAGAGAGCACGCACTTGGAACGAAATGTGATGTTTGACGCTAACCGCGACCGCAATAAAGCAGTCGAAATCGAACGCGAACCCCTACAAGAAGCGGAGTTGAATAGCCTGGCGCAAAGTGATAGCCTGCGACTCTACCTCCGCGAGATTTCACGCATTCCGCTGCTCTCTGCCGCCAGTGAGTCCCGCCTTGCGGAACGCGCAGAGCAAGGCGATACGGAAGCGCGTAACCATCTTATCGAAGCCAACCTGCGACTTGTGGTAAGCATCGCCAAGAAGTATGTTGGACAGGGACTCTCGCTCGAAGATCTGATAGGTGAAGGCAATATCGGACTTATCCGCGCCGTCACCAAGTTTGACTATAGAAAAGGCTTCCGCTTCTCCACCTATGCCACATGGTGGATCAAGCAGGCCATTACACGCGCGATCCTTGAGGGCACACGCGTGGTGCGCCTGCCCGTCTATATCATGGAAGAGGTGATGCGTGTCAAACGCATCACGCGTCAGTTATATCAGGAACTCGGACGCGAACCTACCCCCGAAAGCATTGGAGAGCGATTAGGCATATCGGCGGAACGTGTGAGCGAACTGCTGATCTTTGCCGAGAAGGTCTTCTCGCTGGATGCTCCTCTTTCTGAGGAGGAAGAGAACACGCTGGGCGACATCATCGAGGATGTTCGCGAGCGCAGCCCGATGGAGATTACCGATCAACAACTGCTGCGCGAAGAGATCCGCGAGGTGCTGGGCCAGCTTACATTGCGCGAGCGCCAGGTGATCGAACTGCGTTTCGGCCTGGTCGATGACCACGACCACACGCTGGAAGAAGTGGGCAAGAAGCTCAAAGTGACCCGCGAGCGCGTCCGCCAGATCGAGGAGCGCGCCATTCGTAAGTTGCGCCATCCGCAGGCGAGCCGCATCCTCAAAGACTATCTCGATTGAGAACCAGTTTGCGCATTCTCTCACTGGCAAAGCGCCTGCGGCGCTTTGCCAGTGAGAGAGGAGGATGGTGCATGCGGGGCGCACTGTGTCCGCCCCGCATGCACCATCCTCCTCTCTCGGGCAAACGCCGCAGGCGGCTGCGCATAAGGAAGCACGGTATTCATTGGTAGCACTCAGGAACAATGCCGATGGTTCAAACGTTTTAAATTGTAGAGAAAGCCGGATAGCGCGCTCCCCCGGGGAAGAGGGAACGCGTCTCTACATGCAGAATAGAGCTTGCTCTATCTTTGAGGGTGCAGGTCTTTTTATGAACGAACTGGCGGGCCAGTGCCTGGGCGGATACCAGTTAGAAGAAGAGATCGGGCATGGATCGATGGGGGTGGTCTACCGTGGCAAGCAGATCGCACTGGAGCGGGAAGTAGCGATAAAAGTGCTACCTCAGTCTTTAGCACGCGACGCTTCTTACGTAGCGCGCTTCATTCGTGAGGCCCAGATCATTGCCAGGCTCAATCATCCCAATATCGTGCAGATTTATGATGCAGGGCAGCAGAACAAGCTGCTCTATTTCGTCATGGAATACGTGCAGGGGCCAACGCTCGCCAGCCTCCTGCGCCTCGATGGCAGGATTCCTCTGCACCTGGCAGTCGAGTACGCGGCCCAGATTGCTGATGCGCTCGATGCCGCCTACAAAGAGTGCCACGTCATTCATCGCGATATTAAGCCCGAAAATCTGATGCTTGATCGCCGGGGCAAGATCAAGGTCATGGACTTTGGCCTGGCACGCGCCCCCGGGCTTCAGAGAATTACAGTTGCGCGGACGCTCGTCGGCAGCATCTACTACTCTTCACCGGAGCAGGTATGGGGCTACACGCTGGATAATCGCAGCGACATCTATGCGCTGGGTGTGGTGCTCTACGAGATGGTGTGCGGGCACCGGCCATTCAGCGGGCGCTCTATGCTTGAAGTAACACAGGCGATTACAGGCGGTCCGCTGCAACCTCCCCGCTTCTACAACGCGGAAATTCCGTCCAAACTGGAGCAGATTATCCTGACGGCCCTGGCGCGGGACCGCGATCAGCGTTATGCCGAGGCCGACCAGCTAGCGCAGGCGCTCCGCGCGCTCAAACTGATGCCCGAGCTTCCCACAACGCCCGTGCTGGTCGAGCAGTCACAGACCCCTACGTGGCCCCTTGCTCACACTGCTCAAGGCCGCGTCGCCGTTCATCCACCGAAGCGTCCCCAGGCCCGGCGCCCCGATTATTTCGCCATCGACCTGCAAAAAACGCAGCCGCTGCACGATGAGCCGGTGACGCCTCTCCACGAGCCGCAGCGCCGCGATACCGATCACATGGATGGCCCCACGCGGCCGCTTGAGCCTCTTGCGAGCGGCGATAAGCAGCCAGATCAGCAGCGCCTGGACAACAGTGAGCGTACCACGGCCTCATTGGTCTCCCTGCCCAGGAGGCCGGTTCGCCAGAGCATCTGGCGCCAGTTGCAACGCTTACTCAGACCATCCTCGCCCCAGACGTAGGCGCGCGATGATGATTGTCAACGACCAAGATCGGCAAGGGGAAGGGATGATGGACCGTGGTAGGGGCGCGGCGCTGGCTGAGTGGTCGGGTGGGGTGGTGGGGGCCAGAAGCATTACCTGTCCCCCAGACAGGGTCCCCGCTCCTCTTTGCTGTTAGGGATTGGGGAGGAAAAGCGGGCTTGCGCTTCGGCCCCCACCGCCCCGTTGCCCCTCCCAGCCGGCGCCGCGCCCCTACCACACCCGGCACTGCCGATCTTGATCGTTACACTTCATGATCGCGCGGCTACGTCCGGGTAGGCGCTGAAAAATAGTTGCATCGCTACGCCCGAACGCTTTATACTAAATGAAGAGGTAGGATTTTCATAGGAGATCGAGCAGCGTATGCCTGCGTCACAACTAAGCATTACTATCGCATTCGTCGCGGGGCTGGCCTCGTTTCTTTCGCCATGCGTATTGCCGCTTGTGCCTATCTACCTGGCGCAACTGGTCGGGCAGGGCGTTTATCAATCCACGAATACGCAAGAAGGCATAGCGGCGCGCATCATGACATTTCTGCACGCCGTTACATTTGTCGCTGGCTTTACCCTGGCCTTCGTCGCCCTCGGTGCGACAGCAAGCACACTGGGCAGCTTCCTGAGCACACACCTGGTTATCTTACGCGAGATCGGTGGCGTTCTCCTCGTCGTGCTTGGTCTCCACGTAGCAGGAATTCTCAAATTGCCGCTGCTCTACCAGCAAAAGCGCATCGAATTTCATCCGGCCCGCCCCGGCTATCCTGCATCGTTTCTGCTCGGCGTCATCTTCGCCATCGCCTGGTCGCCCTGCATCGGCCCTATTCTTGGCTCAATCCTGGTGATGGCAGCCAGCGCCGCAACGCTGCGCCTGGGCGTCTGGCTGCTGCTGGCCTACTCGCTCGGACTGGGCGTTCCGTTTCTCATTCTTGGTCTGGGCCTGGATCGTTTCAGCCTCGTCCTCAAATGGCTCAAGCCGTACCTGGGAAAAATTGAGGTAGTGACCGGTATACTGCTGATAGGGGTGGGAGTCGTGGTCTTCTTCAACCTGCTCGGCTACCTCAACCAGTATTTTACGCTCAGCTAATTACGCATTATCCTTCCAGGTCGGCTTTGATCTCCATCACCAGCGCGGGATCAAGATCGAGCCGCTCGCCCACCGGCGCACGAGCGATGCGCATCACAGCCTCGCGCAGATGCTCAGGAGCATGCGCGATGGTGCAGCGCTCGTGGATCAGCCGCTTGATTCGCATATCGAAATGAAAGCGGCACTCGCAGCTCGGGCAGTCAGCCAGGTGCTGCTGCACAACCTCTACCTCTTCAGCGGTCAATTCCCGATCAATATACAGATGGAGACGAGCTGTGGCTTCTACACAGTTCAGACAATCCATAGAACTTCTCCCTCAAAGGCTCGTCACTAATATCTGTTCATTCTAACATAATCCACAGGGACTTTCATTCCCTGGCAATGTGCGCTATAGTTCTATTTATACGGCTATTTTCAACCGTAAGGGCTGAACTACATAGGCCGCTATTCCCTCTGCGTTAAACGCATCAGGCTTACATTTGCGTAAGATGTTATATGAGCCGTTCACATCGGCACAGATGATCCGCCCGTCTTTTGCGCGGTACAAGCGGTCTCGCTTGCCAATCCGCTTGCCGCTAAAGCTATACTCTGTAGTCTCATCGGGGTTGTACGTGGGAAGCGGGTCCAAGTCTAGAAAACTAGCCTGACTGGTATAGCTCTCTTCCTGGATCTCCACCTGGATACCAGCGAGGACCGCTTTGTAGGTAAGCATGTCGATAAAGCGCGCATGCGGGATCTGGACAAAGTTCTGATTATTCCGCCTGCCCATGCACACTTCTTGTTTCCAGAGCGGATTTTTCCCAATGATAATCGTTCCCACGCCCTCTTTGACCAGGAGATCAATAATGGCCTTGCTGGCTGTGTGCAGGTAGTGATTGACACGACGGTAGCGCCTGGTGGTAATGGGCTGCATCTGCTTGGTGACACGCTCACGGTCCTCTTTGGGAAGGCAGAGAACGAGTTCTTTCATGCGTTTGTTGTACCACTGATTGATAGCCTTGAGCGGGCGACCATTAACCAATCGCGGGATGAAGCCCGCACGGTTTGAAGTTATCGCCGCTAAATTGGTCACGCCAAGATCAATGGCGACGCAGAATGAGGAGTCTACCTGTGCCTGGACGGGTTCTTTGCTGTAAATTACCTCAACGACATAATATCCGTTACGAGGGATGATGCGGACCTGATTGATGTTCTTCTGTTGTGTCTTCACCTCAATGGGCAGTCCCGATGGTTGGACGATCCTCTGTATTCCCCTCTTGCTCTGACCACCGCTCAGAGCTTGCAACGTGTAGACCAGGAGATTGCGGCCTTTGGTCTTGTGCTTGTACTTAGGTGGCTTAGGCCGTCCGAGGAACTTTGAGGGGTCTTCATAGTACGCCGCTAGCGCTTCTCGAAAGGCTTTCCAGTTGCGGCCCAGTATCATCAAAATCTGTTGGCTCACTTTTGCCGGAAGGGCCTTGTACGCCTCATGGGACTGCATACGCTTCTGGACTTCGCCATAGGCGAGGTACTTGCCCTGGTGAATGAAAGCCTGCCGGTACTCGTAGTTTGCCGCATTGTAGAGGTTCTTCGCTTTGAAGGCGGCCTCATCGATCACCGCAAAGCGCGGATCACTGCGCCGGATGACGTGCTGCTCAACAAGCTGCATGGCCTTCTCCTTGTCCATTATACGCTCCATGATACTCATTCTTTCGGGATAGGGCAAGAGCGGTTCTTGCCTCCTGCTACGGCTGCACAATCCGTAGCTGCGGGGCGTGCCGCTCTTGCACTGTTTCACCTATGATGGCTCGATGATAACGAATGGCAGTATGCTTGCTGCACTGACAGGCATCCATAATATCGTCGAGCGTCGGAGTATTGCCCTGAGCCATCTGTTCAGTAATGAACTGCTGCACCTGTGCACCTTTGCCTGCTTCACCCCCAGGGTGCACTTTCTGTCGGGCGGGTGCACTTTTGCGGGGTGCACTCTGGGAGTGCACCCCTTCGCCGGTTGTAGGCGCATTTTCCGGTGAGGGTGCACTCTGGGAGTGTACATTCTCTTGTGGCCGATACGTGTGCACTGCATGCTGCTCTGGCAAAGAGTGCACATTTCGAGATGCATCCTGCTGCGCGCCGTTCACTGCTGGTTTGGAAAGCTGTGCAAGCGCCTGCTGCACCTCGAACTGTACCCTTTGGTGCACTCCTTCGAGTGCACCCTGTAAAGACTGCACTTGCTGCACCAGGTCTTCGAGTTGGGGCTGCACCCCCGCAGAGTGCACCCCTGCATCGGGGGGTACTTCCCCGTGATGACTGCACACCTCGGCAACCACCGTGTAGGAGAGAGCGCTGATCGCCCGCCACAGAAGCATCCCCGAAAGGAAGCTATCCGTGATGCCATCGGTCATGAAGGCGTTGAGCAGCATGATCGTGAGCACCGCAAACATGAGGCTGGCTGTCGCATAGAGTGAGGCGTGCAGCCAGTTCCGACGCAAAAGCGCCCGAATAGCGAGCACCACCGTCCCAGGGAAGACCAGTTCCGGCGTCACGTTAATAATGCCACTCGCTCCTACGGCCAGGCTGTCCCAGGCCGAGGGATGGGCGACGGGGGTTGCCAGCCCATGATGGGAGTCAATCGCGTAGAGCATGAGGTAGCCCACCGCTATCGTCATCGTCGGACCGGCAAAGCGCGACACCATCATGTAAAACCAGGCAAAGGTGCGCGTTACCCATTCACCGGCCAGAAACGCGCGCAAGAAGGCGAGGAGGGCCGGATGGCGCTCCCAATAGCTTCCGTGTCGCATGCTTGCTCCTCCTTTCTTTTACTGCTTGCTCGGTTTACCATCTGGTAAACCAGGACGGTAAACCTGGAAAACCACGCTGGTAAACCAGCTTTTTTTGAGCGTGTTTGGTAACATGTGCGTGATGGTTTACCAGGTTTACCATTAGCTCGTCACCTTTCGGCCTCGACTATCGATCATGCCTTTGGCTTTGAGCAGTTCGATATACTTGCCTGCGGTGGGATGCGAGATACCGAGCTTGCGGCCAAGTTCACGGTTGGTCATCCCGTCTTCATACGCCTCGTAGGCTTCTTGCAGTACAGGCGAAAGGCCCGCCGTAAAGCGCTGCGCGGGCGTGTATGCCATAGGCGGCTTCACCGCTTTCGAGAGGTCGCCCGTCACCGGCAAGCGGCGCGTCTCGTGCACTTCACCCTCCTGGGGCGTGGGCTGCGGCAGCGCTGCTTTTGGCTGCACGCGAGGCGCAAGCCTGCGATCCCGATAGCGCAGATGCGCGCGGTTCACTTTGGGGGTATGGGAGGGATGATAAGAGGCCCGCCGGTCAAACTGGGCGACAAACTGCCGGTCACAGAGGCCGATCACGATGCCCATGCCTGGGGCGAGACGCTCGATATCCTCGCGCGTCGCCACCGTTTTATTCACTTCTTCGCAGCAGCGATCCAGGTCGATATCGAGGGCGTGCCGCATGATGACTTTGACCTGACAGTTGGCGACCCATTTGGCGATGTTGGCGATGCGCTGGGTGCAAAACGCCATCGTGTAGCCATAGGAGCGGCCCAGGTTGCACATCCGAAAGAACGACTTCTGCAGGCGCACATGAATGTTCCTGTCCAGTTGGGTGAGGTTCACCCGCTCCGGCAGGAAGTGATGGGCCTCGTCGACAAAGACGAAGCAGGGAGGACGGTCCTCGTCGGGCTGCTCTTGCGACCAGGCCATCAAGGCATCGATCACCTCGGCAATGATGAGGCCCATCGCGTCGATCACCTGGTAGGACCCGAGGTCCACCACCGCCTGAAAGCCCTGCCCCATCACGGAGGCGACAAAGGCCGGGGCGGTGTCCCTTGTGAGTGCGTAGTAGCCCGGTCCCGCCTCTCCGGCGTAGCGAGGGTGCCCCGCGCGGATGGCTGTGGGCAGGACACCGGGGAGGGACCCATATTCACGTTTCAGGTCAAAGATGATGCTGGGGACGTAGCAGGCCCCCATCTGTTCGGCAAGCAGCGCGGCCAGATTGGTTTTGCCCGCCCCCATATTACCGGCCACAAAGAGGCCCTCACCCAGCAGGCGGTTGACGTGCGGGCAAAGCGGGCGGCCAGAGGGAAGGACGACGCCCAGGTGCAGGAGTTCATCGGCGGCGCCCTGGCCGCACACGTCCGGCTCCGCCCATAGCCGTGCCTGGACCGCCTGGCGCGACGCCTGGGTGGGGGCGACTGTCGCTCGTTCCTCCTCGGTGGCGGCCTCTTTAGGCGATGCCTGCTCCTCCTCGTCCTCGTCCCCGTCCTCGTCGGGAAAGATGCCCAGCGCCCGCTCCCAGAAGATGCGCCCACGGCCCTTTGGCGCATCCGCGTCGGCTCCCGATGCCTGCGGGTCAGGCGGCTCCCCGGCTGCGGCGAAGGCGAGGGGATCTGCGGGGAGTTTCCCCCGCAGATAGGCGGCCAGTTCCGGCCCATGCCGCCAGGCCACATAGCTTGCCAGTCCTGAGACGAACAGCCCTGTCGGGCCAAGATGGGCGCAGAGGTCAATGAGGCTGCCCAGCGCCAGGGTGCTGCCCGCAAAGGCGGCGGATTGCTGGATCGGATAGCGTGGCTCTCGCTGCTCTGCTTCCTGCTCCACGACATCTTGAGGCTGCATCTGCGGCGACTGGACGGCTTGCGGCGGTCTGCGCCGTCCGGCTTTCGTGGTCATTGTCTGCCTCCTGGCTAGCGCGTGAGATCGGAGATCGCGCCGAAGATCAAATTGAGACCTGGTGCATTCTCAAGAGAGGTGATCACGAATGTGGTATATTCCCCTCTATGAAACCACGCATTTTTGTCCGCGACCTGACCCCAGAGGAACGCAAGGCCCTGGAAGCGGGGTTGCGTTCGTCGGAAGCCTTTGTGCTTCGTCGTTGCCAGATTCTGCTCGCCAGCGCACGCGGCGAGCGAACGCCTGCCATCGCGCAGTCCCTCTCGTGCGACGAACAAACAGTGCGCCATGCCATCCACGAGTTCAACCAGCAAGGTCTGGCGGCGCTCTCTGCTGGCTCCAGCCGGCCCCACCATCTTGTGACCGTGCTGCGAGAGGACGTAACTGCCGAGCAGTTCAAAGCCGTGTTCCATCGTCCTCCGCGCGATTTTGGCTTCCAGACCAGCCGGTGGACGCTCGACTTGCTCGTCAAACAGGGTGTTCGTCTGGCAGGGATGGCCCGCCCAGTCAGCATCGAGACCATGCGCCAAACGCTCAAGCGCTTAGGGATCAACTGGAAACGAGCCAGGCACTGGATCACCAGCCCCGATCCGCTCTACGAGGAAAACAAACAGCACGTGACCGACTGCTGAGTTGGGCGTCGCAGGAGAAGCAGGTTGCCACCTGGGCGATCGGTTTCCTCGACGAGGTCTGGTGGAGTCGCTTCGCGCTGCCCAACGCGTTTGCCTGGCAGAGTCGAGATGATCCGGTTCGCTTTGTCGAGCAACAGTGGCAGAAAGCCGATCCTGATGCGAAAGCGTTGGCCTGTTATGGAGTGTTGTGGCAACGCGGGCCGAGTGATGCTCCTCTTCGAGACCAGATGTCCTTGCGCTTTGTCGATGGCCGTCCTGTCAGCGACATTCCCACGCCATTTTTGCACTGGTGCTGCGAGCAACTTCAGGCTCAAGGCAAAACCGCCTGGCTGGTGATCTGGGAGAATGCTTCCTGGCATTATAGGAAGAGGGTGCGCACCTGGCTCCGTGAACATAATCAGCAGGTCAAGCTGACGGGCAAAGGCGTGCGGATCCTGCCGGTGTTTCTGCCCAAACAGAGTCCCTGGCTCAATCCCATTGAACCCAAATGGATCCATGGCAAGCGTGCCGTGGTCGAACCCAACGGCTTGCTCACCGCCACGCAACTGGCCGAGCGGATTTGTGCCTACTTTCACTGTTCGTATGAAGCTCATTTATCCATCCCAGAAAAGGCTTCTTGAGAATGCACTAGGAACATTTGCCGCAGATTACGGAAACAGTGCATGCCAGGAAATAGGAGAGATCAGAAAAAACGGAGTAAAACACTACAGACAACACAAAGAGTGTTAGAACCACATAATGCGGCTCATACTCCTCAGAGAATAAAACACGGCAACACCGAACTACTTTAGGTTGTATTCCCGTTTAGTCTGCGCTATACTGAGAGTACTTTCGATAAGGAAGTACGAGGTTGCCGGGTGGCGCCGCGCTATGAGGAGTCTTTTTGATGCCGGAACAGTCTCAATTTGAAGATGCACCTATCTCACCCAGTTCGGAACAGGTAGAACGTGAAAATGCACCCACCGCAGAGCCAACGCCAGTCCCCACAGAGGATTTTGAAGCGGGCGTACTGGCGCAACTGGATAGCCTTTATCGCACTGCCCTGCGCATGACTAATAATCCGCAGGAGGCGGAGGATCTGGTGCAGGAAACTATGCTCAAAGCGTTTCGCTTTTCTCATACATACCATCCAGGCACCAATCTGCGGGCATGGCTTTTTCGTATTTTAAACACTTCTGCAATTAATCGTTATCGCCGGCAGGCAACACATCCTGCGCCCATCTCGCTGCCCGAAGGGGAGGAATTTTATCTCTACAATCAGATCCGCGACCTCAGCGGCCAGGAGTTAACCCAGGGAGCTGAAGAAGAGGTATTGAACCAGTACCTGGACGAAGATGTGTACCGCGCACTGCACGATCTCCCGCTTAATTTCCGCATGCCGGTGATCCTGGCCGACATTGAGGGCATGTCGTACAAAGAAATCGCCGAGGCTCTGCAAATACCGATTGGCACGGTTATGAGCCGCATTTCTCGCGCACGCCGCCAGTTGCAGAAATCGCTGTGGCAGTATGCCAGAGACCGGGGCTACGTCAGGGCCGAATCCTCACAATGACGTTGCGGAGCCGCGCGATGGTGAACGTGACCAACCAGAGGAGGGAAGGTCCCCGGTGCGGGGTCGCGCGTTTCATCGTGCCTGCGCCGGCCTGCCATGTGCCCTCAAGCCCGATAACGAATATCAGGTAAATTCACAATCTGGATAGATCGGACAGGTGATCTTCCAGATCGCTTGCCGCCCGATCCCGTCCCGCAGCGCGCAGCGTAAAGGCAAAGACGCTGCCCTCACCGGCGATACCGCTGCTCTCCACCCAGATACGCCCTCCCATCGCCTCCACCAGTTGCTTACAGATGTAGAGTCCCAACCCGGCGCCACGCACCGGACTATTCATATCGCGTTCCAGGCGAACAAAACGCTCAAAGAGGCGCTGGTGATCCTCCGGCGCCACTCCCGCGCCATAATCACGTACATAGATCATGACCTGCTCGCCATCATCCCGCGCGCCTATCTCAATGCCGGTGCCGGGACGCGAATACTTGATGGCATTGCTCACCAGGTTCAACATGACCTGACGCAGGCGCATACTATCGGCCATGACCTGCCTATCAGCAGGAATAGCAAGCGTGACCGAGCGTCGTTCGCGCCTGATAATCGCTTCGAGGATCTCTACGACATGCTTCACCGCTCCGGCCAGCACAACCGGGCGCAGATTGATCTGCTCGGTATCGCTATGAATACGGCTGGCATCCATGATATTGCCAACGAGCAGCGTGAGTTCGTCACAGCCGCGACGCGCCCTGGCAATGAAATCGGCCCGTACATCCATAGAGAGCGATGTATTGTACTCATTGAGCAACTCGATGTAGCCCTGCACCGCAGTGAGAGGCGTGCGCAGTTCATGGGAGGCAGTGATAATAAACTGATCCTTCAGGCGGTCCAGTTCCTGCTGGCGCTCGTAGGCAGCCCGCAGTTCCAGAGTGATCCGCGCATTCTCCAGAGCGGCAGCGCACTGGCCTGCGAACATTTCCAGCACGCGCATCTCTTCTTTCATGAAGAAGTGGGGACGCGGATAGGTGAGCGCCAGCGCGCCTATCTGCTGCTCGCTGCCGGAGAGCGAAAGCCAGGCAAAAGGGAATGATGGCGTCTGTGGCAGGAACGACGGGGCATCAGCGTATGGAGCATTCCAGGCATCGGCGTCAGGCCCCTCATAGAACCAGGAAGTCCAATCCTGCTCCCGCGCGAGCTGTATACTATCGGCCCCGGTGATACGAGGGCCGGGACCAGAGGCAGCCACGCGATGGAGCGTGCTCCCGTCTTCATCATACAGCCATATCTCGGCGCCGGCCTGCGCCGCGCCGGACGCAACCCCGGCGTAGATAGAAGCCACCTCCTCAATACTCTGGAACGTCGACTCCAGTATAGTGCCGGCGCGATAGAGATTATTGAGCAGCGCCGCCTGCTGGCTCGCGCGTGCATACAACCGCGCCGTTTCCAGCACAGAAGAAAAGCGGCTCAGGATGATCTGCACAATCTCGAAGTCAGGCCCGGCATATTGCTGATGGTCCCCACGCTCGCCGATTACCAGCACACCGATCATCTTTCCCTGCGCGCGGACAGGAGCGAGCAGCATCTTATGCCTGCCCGACTCCGTTGCGAGATAGCGACTCAGTAGCGGCGCGTTCTCGCCGGGGCTCAGGGCTTCATATGGCAATAATGGGCGCCGCGCGGCGGCAAGACGCTCCACCAGGGGCGACTGCCTCCCCAGACAATCCTCGCCCTCGAACTCCTCCGGGCCTATCATGGTATGCAGGGTATCCAGCAGGCCGCGACGCTGGACATCACCGGCCGCCTCGCCCAGCTCAGGACGGAGGCGGTAGCAGCCAGCGCTCTCGTCGAGCACAAAGAGGCAGACCTGCTGCGTCTCAAAGGCGTGCAGCACCGCCAGTTCGATCAGCCGCGATGCCTCGGCCAGATCCAACGTTTCATCGATAATCAGGCTTGGTTTCTCTATAAGGCGGCGGTAATGCAGGATTTCGCTGAAGAAGAGACGCTCAGTGAGCGTTCTTGCCAGCCACCAGACACACGGGGCCACGACTACCGCAACCACAGCAATGCACACAACGTACATAGAGATATTGCCGGCAAATACCGCGGTGCAGAGCACAATGATGAAATAGGCGAGGACAGCAAGGCAGACAACCCCTACGGCCCATGCTACGGCACGGCGAATGTACGTATCAAATACTAATATCTGGTAGCGCAGAATCGAATAGCCCAGCGCAAACGGCAGCAGGCCCATCGTGAGCGAAGATAATTGCCCATCAACAACATCTGTAGAGGGCAAGCCGAGGACCGACGGCAGAACAGTGAGGAATAAGAGTGGCAGGTTGGCAACAATGACGCCGCCCACCAGAATACGTAATTGTTGCCTTTCTCGCAATGATGGAGCCTTACGATAAGAAATAATGATCGTAGCTAAAATACCCAATAGCACAACCACGTCATAGACGAAAGAAAGACTATTTAGCCAGAAAGGCGCTGTTCCCCATATATAGTTAACAATGAAATAGGCAATCGCAACGCCACAGAGCAGGGCTACCAGCGCGATATAGCCATAGGGTAAGAAGGCGCCCTGCTGCATGCGTGTTCTCCGCTTTCCGTGAGCAAGCGACAATGGCGCGAACTGGAGATAGCTTTCAGGAAAGAGCAGCAGCAGCCAGGCACAGCATGCAAGGGCCAGCGCTGCCCCACTATCAGCGATAGCACTGAGCAGTGGATCATTGGATACAGCAGCCGTCTCCAGAGCAAAGGCTACCATCATCGAGCACGAAAAGCAGAAGAGAGATAACGCCACGCGGCGATCACTGCCATAGAGCCAGACCAGCGAGCCGATAGCAAGAAAGCTCAACGCCACGGGCGCGGAGAAGCCGAAATGCAGCCAGAGGAGCGGGAGCTGATCAGGGGTGTGCGCGATATCAATTCCCAACAGTGCGATATACGCTACGATGGCAGCAACAACCACCAGTAGACGCCTGGCCTTCGTACCAATTATCCAATATACCTCTCTCATAGCGCATGCTTCCTACTGATAGATTCCGCCAGCATCCGCGAAGGATATATTCAGGAGAAACCCAGCAGAGAGCGCAACGCAGGAGAAATCGGGAGCCGGGCTTCGATTTTTCGCAACTGGTCATGGGCGCGCTCACGATACAGCAAGCAAATACCCCAGGCTGCGATTATTCCTTCGTGGAGTCCAGGCAGATGTGTTGCATCACCGGGCGAGAACGATGTGTGCTGAAGAGCCTCTGGCGACTTCGCAGCCAGAATCACAGGCAACGTTTTCTTGCCACGCACAAGATCTGTCTTTACGCTTCTTGCGCTTGCTTCTGCCTCTATGGGCGAGAAAGAGGACTCACCTTCCATGAAATAATACAAATCATGGCAATCGTTGTCAAGTTGATGCGCTATTCCAAGCAATCTGCCCAGCTCAGCAAATTGCGCGCAGAGATCATCATCGGCGCCCGCACATAATGCGCCCAGCATACAGGCAGCGCGAAAAAGCGATCCAGCTTTCTGCTCCGCAATTTCCAGGCTTTCTTCCAGTGTAAAGTCTTGAGCCGACTTCTGCTCCGCCAGAATATCTCGCTGCTGGCCGAGAGTGACCGCCAGGGTCGTTTCCTGGAGTACATCCAGCAAGCGCAAAACGAGCGAGTGCGCCAGGCCATACTGAGAGAGGGAGAGGATCGCCTGCTGCGCCAGCGCCAGCAAGGTTGTCGATATATTCACCATGCGCGCCGGCCCCAGCGCTTCTACGACGGGGGTAAGATCTTCGTCCTCGATATCGTCCTGGAGGTCAAAAGCGCATACCAGGCATTCCACGGCGATAGCGACGTTGCCCGCCAGCAGAGGATCGATATCGGGAGCAACATGCTGAGCCACAAGGAAGGTCAAAAGCGGCCAGACTCCGGCGGCAAGGGTACGACTGGTAGCAACAGGCGCAGGTGGAGCGAGCAGCTTGCCCTCCTCTTCCAACACGCGTGCCACATCTACTCGCAGCGCCGGGTGCAACTCGTCTAAAAAACGTTGCAGCCGTTCGCGCAACTGGCTCTGATAGGGGGCAAAAAGCACGGTGGCCCCCTGAAGATCATCTTTCATGGTCGGGGGCCACAACGTACTCTCTTCTGACTCTGGCTACACATTAATCCATCAAAAAAGCTGAACCGAATGGCATATGGGCCATTTTCCGTTTAATGCCAGAATGAGCCGGGGCCTGTATCAAGAGGTTGCATGAGCGTCAAATGAGGTATAAGCCGCGCTACAATCTTTGCCACGCCAGGAGAGAGCTTTTCGCGCTCGATCACCACTTCTGGATGGCTCGCTAATTCCTGGCGCAGAGCCTCGTCATGAGAGACACGATACACAAACTCTTGAATCTGCCGCTCTTCCATGAAGATAGCTTTCCTTTCTTTGCCGTTCAGACTGACCGCTCAGGTCCATTACACAAACGAGGCCCCCATGAGCCTCAAAAAACAACGAAACAGCGAAATTCTGCAACAAAACAAGACACGACACGCGTTACGCACCTTGCTACGCTCATCATGCCGCCTGTTCAGGTAACACTATAATAGTACATCAAAAACTATGTTAAACGCAAGGTATAACCGGAAAATTGTGAATATGCGGCTAGCCAATCTTCGCTATTCCGCCGGAGCATGGCTGAGGCTCAGTCTCTTTGCCTGTTCTGGCCTGGCACTCGCGCTTGCAGCGCTTGCTTTATTAAACTGGTGATGTGGAACAACGCGCTGCGCGCGTTGTTCCACATCACCAGTTTAATCTCAGGCGCGGCTCCGCCGCGCGAGCACCCGGCCAGGGAGGATGAGGAAAGTGGGAATCAGAAACTCTCAATAGTAGTACTGTTGGGTAAGCACAATTGACGCTGATGATAAACTAGAGCGTGACAACAGGAGAAAGGCGTCCTCAATGGCAACTATATCAATCTGGCATGACGTTGAAGATGATGATGAAGAACTCTTTGCGCCGCCCGAGCACGATCCTCTTGGCGTGCTTGGCAGCACGAGGTGGGTTGTAGAGCAGGGAGAGCGCGTCTGGATCAACATAGACCGCGTAAAGCTTCTCAGCGAACAATGGGCGGAGGAAGATTCGGCCCCGCAAACTCCTCAGTGGTACGACCGGTATCACTTTTTTGACGGCACACAGCGCAGCGTGAACTGGCTCCTCCTGCTCGACGCGCTCAACTTCTGCTTCTGGGCCGAGAAGGGCCAGCCACGCTGGACCATCGACTACCACGGTGAGAAACTGAACGGCTACTGGGCGGAGGCCGCCGCGCTCACGCGAGCGGTAGAAGAAGGTCTGCCGCTCTGGGACGCGGAATATCTAAGCACAATCAGCGAGGAAACGATGGCGCATATATTTCGCGGCGAGCAGAGCATTCCGCTGTTTGAGCAGCGGGTGGCGAATGCCCGCGAAGCAGGCCGCGTCCTGCTGGACCACTTTGACGGCCAGTTCTCCCAGGCCATCGAGCAGGCCGGGGGCAGCGCCGTGGCGCTCGTACTGCTGCTGGCGGAACGCTTTCCATCTTTTCACGACGTGGCATGCTACCGCCAGCGCGAAGTGCGTTTCTTGAAACGCGCGCAGATCTGCGTGGCCGATTTGCATGGCGCATTTAAGGGAAAGAGCTGGGGCGCGTTCACCGGGCTGGAGCATCTGACGGCTTTTGCCGATTATAAATTACCACAGGTTCTGCGCCAGTACGGTGTGATCGAATATCAAGCATCCCTGGCCGCGCACGTCGATGCGCAGGAGTTGATAGCACCGGGCAGCGAAGAAGAGATCGAGATACGGGCCGCGACGGTGTGGGCCTGCGAAATGCTGCGGCGCGCTCTACTCAAGCAGGGGCGCAGCATGACAGCGCCCGAAATCGACCAGCGCCTCTGGTTCATCAGCCAGAATCTGAACGAGGCGCGTCCATATCATAGAACACGCACCATCTACTATTAACTCGTGTTGTCATCGTAAGCAATGTTTGGAATGGGGACAGGCCCGGTTACGGGCTTATAATTAACATGCGATTGCATACATTACTGGCCGCCCTGGAGCAGCCACCAACCCGCATTCACAACTCAGCTTCATCCAATATGCAGGCCACGGTCACAGCGCTTGCCTACGATTCGCGCAATGTCATCGCGGGCGGACTCTTCATCGCCGTTGCGGGCACGCACACCGACGGGCGTAACTTTCTGGAGGATGCGGCTCGTCGCGGCGCCATCGCCGCGCTCGGCGAGGCCGCGCCCTGGCGAGAGACATTTCCACTACCCTATATCGAAGTACGGGATGTGCGCACCGCGCTCGCCAATCTCTGCTGTGCCTTTTATGGCTATCCATCGCACGAACTCTGTGTCATCGGCGTGACCGGCACCGACGGCAAGACCACCACCGCGAACCTCATCACAACCCTGCTGGAAAGCGCCGGACGAGCGACGGGACTCATGACCACGGCGAATTTCAAGCTCTGTGGACAGGAATGGGAGAATGCCACGCGCCAGAGCACGCTGGAGGCACTGGAGGTACAACAGTTCCTGCGCCGCGCCCTCGATAGCGGGGCAACCCATGCGGTGATAGAGGCCACTTCTCATGGGCTGGAACTGCGGCGTGTGCATGGCTGCGAGTTCGATGTTGGCGTCGTCACCAATATTACCCATGAGCACCTGGATTTCCATAAAACCATCGCCGCGTACCGCCGGGCCAAAGCGCGCCTCTTCGAGATGCTCGATCCCACGCGCACAAAGGGCGTGGCTACACGGCCCGTGGCGATTCTCAATCGCGATGACGTGAGCTACGAGGTGCTTAAACCCTACTGCCGCGTCCCTATCCTCGACTACGGCATCGAGTCGCCCGCCGCTGTGCAAGCCGTCGATCTGCGATTGCACGCGCACAGCAGCAGCTTCCGCGTCATCTTTCCCGATGCCGAGCATACTTTCGAGACGCAGCTCGTCGGGCGCTTTAACGTGAGCAACTGCCTGGCAGCCATCGCCGCGACATACAGCCAGGGCATGGCGCCGGAGGAGATCGCACGGGGTCTGGCAGCGGCCAGGAGCGTAGCGGGCCGCATGGAGCGCATTGACGAGGGCCAGCCCTTCGCGGTGGTCGTCGATTACGCCCACACGCCCGACAGCCTGGAGAAAGTACTGGCGACGCTGCGCCCGTTGACGCCGGGGAAACTGGTCGTCGTCTTTGGCTCCGCCGGGGAACGCGACAGGCAAAAGCGCCCTCTCATGGGTCAGGTCGCGTCGCGGATGGCGGACTTTTTCGTTATTACAGATGAAGATCCACGCGAGGAGGACCGCGAAAGTATCCTGCGTGAGATTGCCGCCGGCGCGCAGGCGCTCGGGAAACGCGAGGGACGCGACTTTCTCTGTATTGCTGATCGGCGCGAGGCTATCGCGACAGCATTGAGCCGGGCACAGGCCGGAGACACTATCCTGCTGGCAGGGAAAGGCCACGAGCAGAGTATTATCATGGGCAGAGAGAAGCTGCCCTGGGATGATAGACGCGTAGCGCGTGAATTATTGCGAATTTTGTCATAATAATGGCGAGCGCGTCCTTCTTTCCTACGTATATATGCGACTAGTTACCATTTATACCGTTATCGCGTTCTAATGATTGAAGTGTTTATGCCATCATTCGTCTTGGGAGTAACTATGAATCTGATCTATTTATTATTACTCATTTCCATTACCTGTGCGGCGGCAAGTTTCTTGCTCTGTGGCATCGCCAGGGTACTGTTTCCCAGGTTCCGTAGTGGTGAGCACAAACCCGGTATTCATCGTCCAGATTTGCCGGCGGGGGGACGCGAGATCAAGACTATCGAGCTGCCCCTGGTCGGAGGGCCGGCATTCATGCTGGCAATCATTGGCGCTGGAGTTGGCGCCGGCTATCTCTTCAATTTCCAGCACGATCAGTGGACGCTGCTGCTGATCGGCCTCGGGGCAGCGCTTGGTTATACTATCGTTGGCTTCATCGATGACTGGAACAAGGTTTTTGGCAATGAAGGCATCTCGGAGCGCGCGAAGTTCACCGGCGTCTTCCTGGTTTCGGTAGCGGCGGCGGCGCTCTATTTCTTTCTCCTGCCTGACAGCGGCCAGCAATCCTACAGTCCTTATAAAGATCTCCCTATCCTCAGCGCGGTATTGTGCGCGCGGCATACAACGCAACCCATCTGCCCGGTCTATCCCGGACAGGTAGCCTACTATGGCTGGCTGGTCTTCCTCATGCTCATGACCGGCGTGATTGGCAGCGTTACTTCGCTCTCCGTCGATTTCAGCGACGGCCTCGATGGCCTGGCCGGCGGGCTGGTCTTCAGCACGGCGCTCTCTCTGGGCATCGTGGTAGCAGGCTTCATCGATCATCAGCATCCTGGCGGCATCGTGCTGGAGGTGCTGGCGCTGACATGCGCGAGCGGCGTCCTCGGCTTTCTCCCCTGGAACTGGCCCTCTTCCTGGGCCGCGCGGCGCGGAGCCGCGAAACGGCGCGCGAAAATCATCATGGGGGATAGCGGCTCCCTGGGCCTGGGGGGCATCCTGGCAATGATCGCTATCTTTTCAGGCAACGAGCTGCTCCTGCTGATGATCGGCGGCGCCTTCGTGCTCGAAGGACTCTCCGCGCTGGTGCAGGCCCGGCTGATGACGCCCTTTTTCCGCAAACGACTCCAGCTCCTGCGCTTCGCCAGCACACGTGAATTTGTTCCGCACACCGAGTTTCCTCTGCCATTCCTGGCGGCGCCGCTCCATCACCACTTCGACCTGCTGGGATGGGACCGCCGCCGTCTCGTATATGGCGCCTGGGCGCTTGGCGCGTGCTTCGCTACTTTAGGCGTGATGGCGAACCTGGCAACGCTTACCTGGCAGCGCTATCTGCTGCGTATTCTCGCGCTGATCCTTTTCTATATCATCTGGTCCAGCGCCTCGTGGTCCAAGTACTACTTTGTGGGCAAGTATCCCGCCGAGCGCACACGGCGCCGCAGGCTCGCCCTCTATTATGGCTACCCCTATCGCCTGATGGGCCTGCGCCTCTATCATCTCGTTGAAGTTATCGAAGCCAGCGAGGCGGTGATCGAAACTCCCGCTGAAGAGGATGCACTGTGGCAGCGTATGAACATCTTTGACGCCCGCGCGATGCTTGGCCTCTACTGCTACCGCGCCGGCTACTACCCCGCCGCGCTCGCGCAATGGACACGCATCCCCGAACGCAACCGTTTGCTGCGCCCGGAGATCGCCCGCCTGCTGACCGAGGTGGAGAACCGCCTCGCGCTGGAAAAGCAGGAGACACAGCCGATCCGGCGCGACCAGATCATGCAACAGGAGCCAATCCTCTCCGGCAACCTGCCGCCAGCCGACCTGCCCAACCCTCATGAGCCTGTGCGCAGCGAGGAGACAATGAGCGGGCGCTCCGGCCCCTGGCCTATCGTCGAGGCTTCCCCCTATCCTATCAACAACGATGGCGCGGATCACCAGATGACGATGCCGCTCTCCGGCAATATAGCAGGCAGCCCCCCGGCGAATAATTACAGCAGCATGCCATCCGAACAGGCTCAGGAATTGCTTACCCCGGGATCTTCTCAGATCTCTTTGCGGGCAGACAGCGAGACGCGTTCAAACTGGCTCGTGCGCCTGCTACGCCACAACAGGGCCGACTAAAAATCCTATCCTAAAAACGCTCAGGGCCATCGTTGACTTTATGAAACAGTGGGAGGACTATTTAAAAGTCTCCTTTTGAGCAAAGCCGCGCGGCTGCGCCACGCAAAGGCGGAGTTTATTTTGAGGAAAAATGCGCTGCGCGCATTTTTCCTCAAAATAAACTCCATCAGGGCGAGCGTCGCAGGCACGAGCGGGCACTGGTACCAGCAAGCAGGCACACTCTAGAGCACGATATGGTGAGGGAGGACCTCTTCACTGTTCCTTAAGGATATGTTATAGTGCAGGTAAATTTCATGTGCGTTTAAGGATAGCCAGTCCACAGGAGAGCTGTGAACTGGTAAACAGATTTTCTACGCACGATTTGCTACACTGGCATTCTAGCGATAAAACTCCCATCACCGCACAACTCGAAAGAGAAAGACTTAAATGCGCTTCTGCTTTATTATCGAAGAGGAATACCGGCATGATCCTATGCCGATGGTTGTCGCCGATCAACTGTTGCAGTGGGGACACAGCATCGATCTGCTGGAGCCGAAGGATACCGTGACCTGCTTATCAACGATGCGCGAACAGGGCTACGATGCTTACGTCCTCAAGACGGTGGCCGATGGCCCCGGCTTTAGCATCCTGGAAGCAGCGGAAGCAGTTGGCATCCCTACCATCAATAACTCGCGCGCCATCCGTTTAGTCCGCGATAAAGCCGTCGCCGCCGCCTATGCACGCGCCCACGGCTTGCCTATCCCACCCACGTATTTTGTCGCTCATCCCCGGCTGCTTGAGCAGATCCCGCCAGAGGACTATCCCCTGGTGGTCAAACCAAGTAACGGCAGCTCGTGCCGGGGCATCTATCGTCTCAATAGTCCGGCCGACCTGGAGGCCCTGGTCATAGCCGAGGCAAAGGATAGTTTTTTTCTGGCACAGCGCTATGCCGAAAACGCCGGTTTTGATATCAAAGTCTATGTGACCGGGCGAGAGGTCTATGCGGCAGTTGCCAGGCAGTCGCCGCTGCACGCCACGGTGGAGGAGGAATTTATTCCTCTGACGCCTCAACTGCGCAAACTGGCGCTCGACATCGGCAGAATCTTCGGCCTGGATATTTACGGCATAGATGTGGTCGAGACGCCACAGGGCCTGGCGGTGCTGGACATCAACGATTTTCCCAGTTTTGGACGCGTTCCGCGCGCCGTGATCCGCGTGGCGGAGTATATTCTCCATGCCGCTAAACGCGCGGAGATGCAGCGCGCCGGCCACGGCAGCCGCCCGCGCCGGAAGCACTCGCCCGAAAAACAGCTCTTGCCCACCGGGAGAGGAGAGCTATCCTCCTCCATGCATCCCATAGGATTAACATAGTTATATAGAGAGAGCAAGCATGATGAATATCTGCCTGATTATGGATAACCCGGAAACCCCTCGCCACCCGGTCATCGCCGTGGCTTTACAAAAGCTGAGTGAGTCGCATCATGTGCGCCTGCTGGATGTCCGCACACTGACCGCCGACGCGGCCATCGCCGAGGAAGAGAGACACCTGCGCGCCGACCTGTACCTGCTGAAGTCGCACGCGCCACAGGCGTTGGAGGTCGCGCACTACCTGGAACAGCGCGGCTCGCTCGTCGTCAACAACTGGGCCTCCTCGGTTGCCTGCCAGAATCGCGTGCTGATGGCGCAGCGTATGGAAGAGGCGCACCTTCCCTGGCCGCGCACACAGCACTTCGCCAGCCTGGCAGCACTGCTTGAGCAGAGCGCGACGCTCGCCACGCTTTCCTTCCCGCTTATCATCAAAAGCTACTATAGCCATCGCGGCGACCTGGTGGCGAAAATCGATACTATTGAGGAACTCCAATCCCTGGCGGACCGGTGGAGCGACGAGCCGGTTGTCCTCCAGGAATTCGCCGCCGGGGATGGCTGGGATATCAAGCTCTGGGTGATCGATCAGCAGATTTTCGCAGCGCGCCGGCGCACGCCGCTGGAGCCAGGCGCCCCGAAGGAAGATACACCTGTTTCAGAGCAAGATCTGCCCGCCGAGTGGGCACGTATTACGCGCGAGATCGGGCGCGTCTTCGCCCTGCGGCTCTATGGCGTCGATCTGCTCGTCACCGAGCGCGGACCGATGATCGTCGACGTGAATTCGTTTCCCGGTTTTCGCGGGGTGCCTGGAGCCGCCAGCGCGCTGGTCGCCCTGGTGGAACGTCTGTTGCAGGAAAGGCAGGTGATCGCGTGAGTTCTGACAACGCTATCCCGACAGAGACCAGCCTCTCTATTGAAGATCTTCCCGGCGTGGTCACGGATCTCTACGCGCGAGCCGGGCAGTCGCTTCTACCACAGGCACAGGGACCGGTGGGCTTGTTCGTGCGCTATTTACGCCGCAAACCCGAACGCGGCCTCGCGGTCATCTATATGGTTGACGAAGTGCGTTCGGCGCACAACGGGCGAGCTAATAATCCGCTGCACTCGGTCAGCCTGACGCTCGATGAGAAGGCGCTGGAGGGCGCACGTATTCGCTTCAATGCCAGCGACGTGCGCCAGGCCGATATTACCCTGTTGCACAATGCCGACGGGGCGCAGCAGGGCCTGCTGCACCTGGCCGACCTGGGACTCTCGGTGCAGGCATTTCCTGCCGATCCGGGCCTGCCGGCGCTGGCACAGAGCTGCAACGCGGCCCGCATCCGCGAGCCACTCGACGCCGCCGTGCGGCTTCTGACGGGGGACCCGGCCTGCAAGATCGCAGCAGCAGCCGCGTATCCCGTTCGCTATAAACCTGCCAACCGCTGTGTGATTCGCTACGATCTTCTGCTGGAACATGCCTCGGGCGAGAAAAAAAAGCTAACGCTGTTCGGCAAGGTCTACGCTGATCCGGCGCAGGCAAGCAGCGTACAGGCGTTGCAGCAGCAGCTTTACACAGAACAGGCACAAAAGGGCATCGCGCCAATGCTTCCCCGCCCGCTGGGCATCATCGAGAGCATCGGGCTGACCTTCAACGAGGCCATCACAGCGCCGCCGGCCTCGGAAAACGCCACCACAGAGCTATGGAGCACTCTGCGCACCGGCAATAAAGCACTGCGGCCCCGCCTCGAGCGCGGGCGCGGCGGCGAAATTATACGGCTCATCCTGCCGGATGAGGAACTGCGCCTCAGCGCGCAGGCGCTGGCTCGTCTACATACGAGCGCCGTTCGCCCCGACGGAAGCGCCCCACGCACAGGCGCAAAGGAGGCGAAACGCGCGCAGCAGCGCGCCGCGCTAATCTCCGAGCGTAACCCTGAGCAGGCCAGGGAAGTGCAGCAGCTCGCCGGGGAACTGGCATCGCGCCTGACAGAACTGCAACCCGACAACTATTATCCCGCGCACGGCGGCTTCAAAGCCAGCCAGTTGCTTTTCCACAGCCATCGCGTCTTCGTCGTCGATTTCGATGGCTTCTGCCTCGCGGATCCCGCCCTTGACGTTGGCTACTTCCTGGCCTATCTGCGCCCGAGCGCGTTATGGTACCGGCGCCAGGGTATGCGCCAGTGGTTCGAGGAAGCAGCCGCTCTATTCCGTAATGCATACAAACAGACAATGATTTCTTATGGTATAACGCAATCCACGATAAATGACATCTTAACCCGTTCACGTCTATATGAGGCCGCGCTCCTCTTCAAGATCGCAACCCGGCGTGTCAACCGGCTCAATAGTCCGAGGCCGAAGGAGCTATCGGCGATGCTGGAAGAGATTGCCGCGTGCCTGGCATCAGTACCGAGGTGAGAAATGCTTTTCAACTTTTTATATCGCAATCTCAAAGGGCTTCGTTTCCTGGTCGTGCTGGCGCTCCTGGCAACATTCGCACAGACCGGTTCGGACCTGCTGGCTGTTATGCCAATCAAATTTATTACCAGCAAGGTCAGCAACCCGGCCTCGGATCCAAGCTGCCAGTATCCATTTCTGAATCCCCTCCTGAGCATCTTTGACACACCCACGTTCGATCCCAGCCTGCAACCAGCTCCGGGCACAACGACTCCCAAGCCTCCTCCCCAGGCCCCCTGCCCGACCTCGAAGGGTAGCAATAACGCCGCCGCTGTCAATAACGTGCAATTCGAGCAACACAGCGTGATCGGCGTGATCATCTTTTCGGTACTCATGCTCCTGCTTTTCAGTATATCGAGCGCATTGCTGGCCTATGCTTCCCTTTACCTTGCAAGCTACATCGCACAACACCTGAGCGAACGGCTGCGCAACAATCTCTTTGAACACCTGCAACGTCTCTCGCTCGACTGGCACGGTAAGCAGAAGAAGGGCGACCTGGTGCAGCGTGTGACGGGCAATATCGCCGACATCGAGAAATTCATGACCGACGGCCTGGTGGATATCCTCGGGGGCGTCCTGACACTCATCGGTGTCGCCGCCATCATGCTTTCGGTCAGCCCGCCCTATACGCTGCTCTCGCTGGTCATCGCGCCCGGGCTTTTCCTGACCGTCATGTTGTATACGCGCAATATCAAAGCGGCTACGAAAAAAGCATCAAAGCTGGCGGGCCAGGTAGCGGATGTCGCCACCGAAGATATCAATGCGCTGACCGTCATCAAAGTCTTTACGCGTGAAGAGCGCGAGAACATGCGCTTTGGCAAATATGTGGGCAAGAATCGCGAAGCCGGTATGCGCGCAGGCGGTTTACAGGCGCAATTCGCGCCTCTCGTGGCTATCCTTACGGCTATTGGCACAGCTATCGTCGTTGGCGTCGGTGGCTACGTGGCAGCCGGCAACACCTTCCATCTCATCGGCCCGATTACGCTCAGCGCTGCCAGCGGCGTTGACGTTGGCACTCTGATCCTCTTCCTGAGCTATCTCAAGATGCTCTATCAGCCCATGCGCGACCTCTCTAAGATAACCAACCTCATGAGCAGCGCAGGCTCGGGCGCGGAGCGTATTCAGGAGGTGCTCGATCAGGCTCCCGAAGTGATTGATAGCACTGCTCCCTACTATGGCCCGCAGAAGCTGCGCGGTGAAATCACCTTTGAGAATGTCTTCTTTGGCTATAGCAAAGATCGCTTCATCCTCAAGGGTATCAATCTGCATATTCCCGCTGGCAGAAAGGTCGCGCTGGTCGGGCTTTCCGGCGGCGGCAAGACGACGCTGGTCAAGCTTATCCCGCGCTTCTACGAAATCCAGCAGGGGGTCGTCAAGGTCGATGGCGTGGATAACCGCCTGTATCCGCTCAGGGTGCTGCGCGAGAACGTGAGCATGGTCTTGCAGGACTCGGTGCTCTTCGAGGGTACGATCCGTGAAAACATCGAGATCGGGCGTCCCGGCGCTTCTATGGAGGATATCGTCGACGCGGCGAAGAAGGCCAATATTCACAACATGATTATGAAAGACCTGGGCGGCTATGATCGCATGCTCCGCGAACAGGGCAAGGACCTGTCCGGTGGGCAGCGGCAGCGTATGGCTATCGCGCGCGCGATCCTGCGCGATGCCCCCATCCTGATCCTCGATGAGCCTACTGCATCGCTGGACGTGGAATCGGAGGCCGAGGTTATGCATGCGCTGGATCAACTCGTCGTCGGACGCACGGTGCTGATGATTTCTCACCGCCTCAGTACATTGGGCAACGTCGATGAGATTATCGTGCTCAAAGAGGGACGCATTGTTGAGCAGGGAACGTATAAGGAGTTGAAGCGGAGCGGCGGTGTGTTTGCTGGCCTGCTCGAAGAGCAGAATCGCTACAACCTGGAGAAGGCCGGCGAGAAGTCGATCCTGCGCTCAGCTTTTGCCGCCGATATAGCCGCCCTGCGCCAGCAGCGCCAGGTGCCTCCTCCGCCCGCCGAAGCGCCTCGTCAGCCCGTCGCGCCAACGATTCTGCCCGCTGGCGGAGCGCCCCGGCAGCCCTCCGCTCCGGCCGGCAACTATCCCTATCAATATAACGCCGGCGCACAGCCGCCGGCGCAGCGCCGCGCGGCTCCCCCGCGCAATGCTCGCGTGTTGATCGAACTGGATGGCAAAATTATCGGCGAACGCCCGTTGGATAAGCCCGTGCTTACCGTCGGCCGCCTCTCAGGCAACGATGTGCAGGTGCCCAATCAGCGCGTCTCCCGCCTGCACGCGAAGATTCGCCAGGAGAACGGGGGATGGGTCATCGAGGATGCGGATAGCGTGAACGGCCTTGTGTACCAGGGCAACCGCGTCGAACGTCATCTGCTCGTCGATGGGGACCGCATTCACATCGCGCCTACCGCGGTGCTCCATTATAAAGCATAGCCCTGGCGCGGTTCACTCTCCCCACGCGCAGGCGCGCGCTGGTGAGAGTGAACGAACAAGATCGGGCATGGGCATGCAAGGGCACACTCATGTCATCCAGAGCGCCAGCGAAGGGCTACGGCTTACGGCGCTCTGGATGACATGGGGCGGCATGCCATTCGTTACTGGCTCCGTGACGCGATTGCCGCCATAATGCTCCCCTGATGGTGCTATGTATTGCCCTTTGGATCGAAATGCTCGATCAGCAGCACGGGTCTGCCGCCCAGGTTGAGCGCCGGGACGTAGAGGGTATGTGTAGCCTCGTTGACGGCGATGCTGTGCATATCGCCGCTATCCACAACCTCATCTCCAAGCTTGCGCAGGATGCCCCGCGACGCCTGGCTCTCGTCGTAGATGGAAATCGCGGTTTTGCTGGCAACATACAGTATATGCACGCCGGTATCAATCTCGACAACATCGGGCGTGACGCCGGTTGACTGGAGATGCTGTATATCGCCGATAGGTCGCAGGGTGCGCATGCTAAACATCGCCACTTTATTGTTATTCACACACGCCGCGAAGCCAACCTGCTGCTGCGAGTCCAGGATCAGTCCGTGCGCGCCATCACATGTGGGCGGCAGGGTAAGACGCCGCACATTGAAGGTGAGCGGATCGATGACGGCAATCTCGCTCTTCGTTGTCACATCAGGAACGAGCACAACAAAAATGCGATGCGAGACCGGATCGTAGCGCGTATGCCCCACATCGGTGCCAAACTTGATCGTGCGTATGGGCCGGTCGGTTAACGCATTGATTACCTGTTCATCTCCGCTGCCAGAGCCAGGCTCGGAGACGAATACTTCTTTATGATCGGGATCGTAGCCAATGCTATCTGGCGTCTCGGTGGGCGTGATGGTCTTGATGACGCGGCAGGCGTCCTGATCCGAGGGTGAGGGCTTGCAGGTGTTCTCATCGATGACGTAGATCTTATCGCCCGCGGGCGTCAGGCCGGCAGCGGCGGCATAGACCTTATGCACATTGGCAGCGATGGTTATGCCATGCACGAACTGGGCGCTGACAATACTGCCCACAACCCGATTGTGTCTCGTATCGAAGACGGCGATGCTCGTCTGGATGTGGGTTCCAGAAGGGATAGCGTGAATGCTTTGCAGGATCTGTAGTTTCCTGGCGCTGGGACCGGGGTGAGCAATAAAGAGCAGGCCAGTCGCAGGATCATACGCCTGGAAGTCAAAACGATCAGATTGCAGCGATTCGTCGAGCAGTTGTCCCTTCGCGGTTTCAAGCACGCCGGGCAGGGGCACGCCCTGCACTAATTGCAGTCGAGGAATTGTTGTCGGCGTAGCGAAACGAAAGGCGATACCAGCGATGATAATGAGCAGCGAGCCAAAGCAGACTATCCCCAGCAGCCACATGAGGAGTTTGCTCCTCGTCTCCCCTGGTGCCGCTACCCCTGTCGATTTAGCCATTATACCTTCCTCTTCCTGAGAAAACCCGAGTGTTTATCACCCCTCAGGCTATCACATGTCTTTCTTTCAA